>CAZUPA010000131.1:5071-8556 GCA_964622205.1 uncultured Sphaerobacteraceae bacterium | reverse complement strand
ACATCGGGAATCGTCTCCTGGACCATCTCGCGGAGCGACGTCGCCACGTCCACCTGCCATGGCTGCGATATCTGCTCGATGTACTCACTGACTTCCGGGCTCATTCCCCAATCCTGTCACTGGCCTCAAACGGTCCAACCACCGCAGGATAGCAGCGACCCTTCCCAACCCACTTCTTCCAGGTTGCGCGTTCGGCTCGCCTACCTCCGCGAGCGTGGGTCCAGTGCGTCACGCAGCCCGTCGCCCACGAAGTTGATCGACAGCACCGCCAGCACGATCATCAGCCCCGGCGGAATCCACAGCCACGGCATCTGCTCCAGGATCGTGATCGACTGCGCCGCGTTGAGCATGTTGCCCCAGCTCGCTGTCGGCGGCTGCACGCCCAGGCCGAGGAAGCTCAGCCCGGCCTCCAGCAGGATCGCGCTCGCCATGCCGAAGGTCGCGTTCACGATCACCGGCGTCAGCGCGTTCGGCAACACATGCCGGAAAATGATTCGCGGGCTGGTGGCCCCGGTCGCCACCGACGCCAGCACGAACTCCCGCTCCCGAAGCGTCAGGAACTCGCCGCGCACCAGTCTCGCTATTGGCGGCCAGCCCATCAGGCCGATCACCACCATCACGTTCATGATGCTTGGCCCCACGATCGACACGATCGTGATGATGACGATGATCGAGGGGAACGACAGCACCATGTCGGCGAACCGCATGATCACCGCGTCCACCCAGCCCCCGAAGTACCCGGCGAGGCCACCCAACAGCGTCCCGATCAGCACGTAAATGCCCACCGCGACAATGCCAACCGCCAGCGACACCCGCCCGGCATGCAACAGCCGGCTAAAGACATCGCGTCCAGCGGAGTCGGTTCCCAGCCAGTGTTCCGAACTCGGAGGCATGCGATAGGCGGAAAGATCGACCGCGTTGGGCGGATGTTGGGCGATGATCGGCGCCAGAATCGCCAGAGCGCTGAGAATCGCCAGCACGCTGACGCCGAGCACGGCCAACCGGTGTCGCGAAAACCGATTCCAGAACGTGGGCGCGTTTCGCACGGCCGCGGCCTGGGCCGCCAATCCATTGGGCGTGGCTGATGTAGTTGCGCTGCTCATGAATAGCGAATCCTGGGATCGACAAGCCCGTACACCACGTCCGCCAACAGATTGCTGGCCAGAATCATGCAGGCCGCGATCAGGTTAATCCCCATCAGCAGGTTGTAGTCCCGCGCCTGCACGGCGCCAATCGCCAAACTGCCCATGCCCGGCCAGGCGAACACCTGCTCGATGATGACTGTGCCTCCGAGCAAGCTGGGAATCTGGAGCGCGACAACCGTGATGATCGGAATCAACGAGTTGCGCAATGCGTGCCCGCCAATCGTCCTGTACTCGGGCAATCCCTTGGCGCGGGCGGTGGTGACGTAGTCCTGCTTGATCGTTTCCAGCAAGCTGGCCCGGGTGTAGCGAATAATCGGCGCGGCCTGGCTCAGGCCCAACACCGAGGCCGGAATGATGATGTGCGAAAGCGAATCGGTGAATGTTCGCGGTTGGCCCACGGTATACATGCCAGTCGCCGGCAGCCAATCGAGTTTCAAGGCAAATATGTAAATCATGATCAACGCGAGAAAGAACGATGGGATGGAGACGGCGAGAAATCCCAGCACGGTGAGCAGGTAGTCGATCCAGGAGTATTGCTTCAGCGCGGAAAGCACGCCCAACGGCACGCCCACGAGAATCGAGACCACGATCACCACGCCCATGAGCTGCAATGTGGGACCGATGCGTTCGCCGATCTTTTCCGACACGGCCAGGCGGTCGGTTGACGAGTACCCAAGGTTGCCACTCACGGTTTCCCGCAGCCACACGAAGTAGCGAACCGGCAGCGGGTCGTTGAGGCCGAGCGATTCCCGCTGGGCCTCAACCCACTCGGGCCCCATATTGGCCATCTGCTCGGGATTCATGAGGGCCGTGACCGGATCACCTGGAGCAAGATTGACAATGATGTACATGGTGATCGTGATGCCCAGCAGCACCGGAATGCTGATGAGGACACGACGCAGGAGGAATCGTCCCATGATTCTTTCGTTCTTCGCCCCGCCCGAATCGCGGCGATGACGATGGAGCAAGATGCGGCGCCGATCCGGCCAGGGCGCCGCTCACTCGCGTTGCGAGGAAGATGGAACGGCGGCGGCTTGTGAAGCCGCCGCCGTTCGGGAAGCCAACGCTACTCCGCGACGGACCACGTCTCCGCGTTCCAGACCCGGTTGTCCACGTAGGCCGGAGCCTCGAAGCCAACCAGGCGGTTATTCACCGCGAAGTTGGTGTTCGGTGACCAGAGGAAGATCGACGGCAGATCCTCGTTCAGGATTTGAGCGATCTGCGTGTAGATGGCCACACGCTCTTCCTGCGTTCCCGCCGCGGTGCCAGCGGCGTAGAGTTCGTCGATTTCCGGGTTGGCATAGCGCACGTTGTTGGCGCCGCCCGGCGTGAAGTTGTTGCTGAGATAGTACTTCGAGCTAATGCTCGGCTCGGCGCCATAGACTCCACCGCCACCGATGTAGAGATCGTAGTCCGGTTCGGTGACGAGCTTGCGAACGAGTTCGGCGGAGTCAAGCTGCAGCAGCTTGACATTGAAGCCAACATCCGCCCACTGCTGCTGCACCACGGCCACCATATTGTTGAAGGTGGAATTGGCGCCGGCGCCGTACATCATCTCGGGCTCGATGCTGGAATCCCACCCGGCTTCCGCGAGCAGGGACCGAGCCTTGTCCGGATCGTACGGGTACTCATTCAGGCCCTCGGGCACCCCCATCCAGTCCGGGCCGAAGATCGGGCTGTTCGTGACCGTGGCCTGGCCCTTGTAGAGCTGGCTGGTGATGCTTTCGCGGTCGATCGCGTACTGCATCGCCTGTCGCACGCGGACATCCTGGAAGAACTCCCGGTCGAGATTGACCGAGATGGTGTCCAGCGACGGGCTGGGAATGCTGATCAGGGTCAGGTCCGGGTTCTCGCCAAGGCGTTCCATGTCGTCCAGCGACACGCTGATGAGATCCACGGCGCCTGCTTCAAGCTCGGCGACGGCGATATCGGCAAGCAGGACGCGCATGAAGATCTTCTGCACGGCCGGAGCGTCTCCCCAGAATGTTGGGTTCGCTTCCAGCTCCAGATACTGGTCGGCCTTGTAATCCACGAAGTTGTAGGCGCCCGCGCCGACCGTCGGCGCGAGGTTGAATGGGTCCTCGATCAGGTTCTCTGGCGCCACGTCTCCCAGAATGTGCTTTGGCAAAATGCCGAGACCGGTAAAGTCGGCCAATGTCGGCAGGAACGCCGAATTCGGGGCGCTCAGCGTCATGACCACGGTGTAGTCGTCTGGCGCGGTGAGCCCTTCAATGGTCTCAGCGGACTGATCGGCATAGGCTTCGGCGCCAACCAGGCCAGAGAAGCGTCCCTTCCAGAACGATCCGGTTCGCGTATCCACGGCGCGCTCTACGGTGAACA
>CAZUPA010000131.1:0-4971 GCA_964622205.1 uncultured Sphaerobacteraceae bacterium | reverse complement strand
CGGTCACCTCCGGCTGGATCGCCCGGATCATGCCCCATTTCGCCAGATCCAGCGACTCCAGCGCCGCCATCCTCGTTGCCACGTCCCCGGGCGTCGCCGCATAGCCCGCCAGCACCGTGTCGCCGGTCGCCATCAGCGGCGTATCGATAACGCCGCCCTCGCCAGCGGCCATCGCCGCGAAGTGCCGGATCTCCGTGACCGCGCTCCGATCCCGGATCGCCTCCCCAATCTCGGCGCTCAGCGACACCACCTGGTCGTGCTGCCAGTTCCGGTAGGCCGCCAGTTCCGGATCGTCCAGAATCGCTTTCGCCTCCGCCGATGGCGCGCCATCGACCTCAACCGCCTTGCCCTCGTTCCAGCAGGCATCGATCAGGCCGGCGATGCGCCCGCGCAGCCCCTCGACATCGATCCCCGCGGCGGTCGCCCCCGCTACCTCGGCCGGATTGAAGGAGACGCCCAGCAACTCTGCCTGCACCGGGTCCACCACCACCCCGTACATGATGTGGTGATGGTCGTGGTGGAACCCCATGTACCCCGGCGATTCCAGTTCGATCGCCGAAACCTCGTGGCGGGACACGAGATCTCCGATCATCGCCAGCATGTACTCGCGCACATCCGGGTGCGCCGGCGAGAGGGAATGGAACAGCGGATCGCCAAACGCCGTGTGGGCCGTCACATCCGGATACCGCTCGCCAATCCAGCTATTGTGCAGGCACACCACCCATGCCACGTATTCGAGCCCGTGGGTTTTGGCCACGTCGAGCAGCTTCGTCACCGGGCTGTCGTCCGCCGTCACCAGCGAGTGTATCCGCGGCTGAATTCTTCCGTACGATGTCAGGTCGGGCTGAAAGTACAGCGAGCCATCTTCCGCCACATACAGCTTCCGCTTCGGGTTGTGCGGCAGGATGAATTTCCCGGCGTGGTACGAGGTCGCCAGGTTGACCGCCGTGAAACCCGCCTCCGCGATCCGCCCCGCTGCCCGGTCGTAGCCTTCCGCTTCCAGATCCCACGCGTAGGAGTACAGTCCAGCCTTCATCGAATCCACATCCTCCGTTGCCGCGCGGCACTGTGCCGCCCGCGCCTACTCTCGTAGCGACGAAATATGGGCGCCATCCACCAGCAGGGTCTGGCCCGTCGTCCATTCGGTTTCCGGCAGGCAGAAGAACACCACCGCCGAGGCGATATCCTCCGCCCTGCCGTATCGCCCGGCCGGAATCACCCGCTTGATCGACTCGCGATGTTCCGGCGTCACCTGATGCTCCGTTCCGGGCTTGTCGGGCACCGCCCCCGGGGCCACGCAATTCACCGTGATCCCATACGGCCCCAACTCGAACGACATGTTCCGCGTCATTGTCTGCACGCCGGATTTCGCGATGTTGTACACCATCTTGTCGCGATGGCCCTTGAACACGCCGATCGTGCTCACGTTCACCACTCGACCCCGTACCCCATGCTCGATCCAAGACCGCGCGGCGTGCTGGCAAATCACGAACGGCGAGCGCACGTTGACGTTCATCTCGTAGTCCCAGTCGGCGTCCGACACCTTCCAGAAATCCTGCGAAATGCTCATCCCGGCGTTGTTCACCACGATATCGAGCGTGTCCACCGTCTCCAGCGCCGCCTTCGCCAGCGCGTGAGCATCCTCAACGACCGAGAGGTCGGCCGGAATCCCCCAGGATTCCACGCCGATTTCCCGCATCGCCGCGACCGATGCGTTCACATCGGCCTGCTCCCGCCCGGAGACGATGATGTTCGCTCCCTCGCGCGCCAGCCACTCCGCGATGGTTCGACCCAATCCCCGGGTGCTGCCGGTCACCAGCGCGTTCTTCCCCACCAGCCGGCCGTATCCCTTGCCCCAATCCGCTGGCACGCGCGATGTCGTGGCGCCAATGCTCTCGATCAACCCAATGTCCTCCGGAACCAGAATCGCAAATCCATTCGAGACTCACCCGCGCCATGTCGAATCCAGACCCGGATCGACTCCCGCGCAATGCAGCCTCGCCAACCCTTCCCGGAAATCCGGGAACGGCCAGCGCAGTGTGACCTATTCACAGGCTTCCGAAAAGGGACCGGACCGGCACTGCGAAACGACTCTCGCAACCGCCCCAGGCCGATCAGGCAGGCACATACCCGGTGATTACCACCAATTCCAGACGTCACCTCGGAATCGTCAACCGCGGGATTCCAGGCTTTCCGATGTCGGAATCGACACCCGGAACACCGTGTTCCCCGGCTCCGACTCAACCTCGATCCGCCCGCCATGTTCCTCGGTCACGATCCGCCAGGCGATATCCAGCCCGAGTCCCGTTCCCTCGCCCTGCGGCTTCGTCGTATAGAACGGGTCGAATATCCGCGACAACTGGTCCGGAGGAATGCCCAGCCCATCGTCCTCAATCTCGACCACGGCCCTGTCCCCCTCGCTCCGCGTCCGGATCGTCACCGTCCCCGCATCGCCCGTCGCGTCCGCCGCATTGTCCAGGATGTTCGTCCACACCTGGTTGAGCCCGCTGCCGAACGTACGCACCAGCGGAATGCTCCGGTCGTACTCGCGGTTCACCGCCATCGACTTCAGCCGGTAGGCCAGAATCGTCAGCGTGCTCTCCAGCCCCTCATGAATGTCCACGTCCTGCACCAGCGCCTGGTCCCGGAACGAGTAGGACTTCACCGCGCCAACCAGGTCGGATATCCGGCCCGTGCTCTGAGTGATGACTTCGGACATGTCCTGCAGCGCCAGCGACTCCCCAACCCACGTCACGGCCGGCGATATCGCCCGCGCGTCCGGCAGGCTCGTGGCCAGGATCTCCAGGTCATCGGTCGTCACCCTCCCTTGCACCAGCGCCTGCGTGTGATTCCACGCCTCGGGAACGCCGTGATCCTCCAGCCAGTCCTGGAGCTCGCTTTCCAGGTAACTTGTCTCCAGCGCGGAGCGATCCGGCGGTGGCGGGGGATTGTCCGCGCACTGCGTCACCAGTCGCTCCAGTTGTTCGAACCCGGCCAGGTCGATCCCCGCCGCCAGCAACTCGCGCATCGCGGCGTCCCGTTTCACCATGCTGGCGCCCATCCTGCTGGCCGAGCGCCGCGCCGCCGCCGCCGGGTTGTTCAACTCGTGCGACAACCCGGCCGAAAGCTTGCCCAGCGCCGCCATCTTCTCCAGGAACCGCGCCTGCTGCTCCAACTCGAGTTGCGCGTTGCGGGCCTGGAGCTCCTCCGACCGCAACCGTTCGGAAATGTCGTGGAAGAAGGCGTGCGTCGCCACCAGTTCATCCCCCACGAACCGCGAATGCGCGCTGCCCTCCACCGGAATCGGCTCGCCCGCCTTGTTCATGAACGTCGTCCGGATATTCTTCAGCGGGGTGCCTCCCATCACCGTCGTGAAATGCGCCTGGCACTCACCAACCGATTCCGGGTAAATCACGTCCCAGATCACCAGGTGCTCAAGCTCGTCCAGCGTGTACCCCAGCGTGTCATGCCACGCCCGGTTCACGAACTCGAACGTCCCGTCGGGCCGAACGCTCTGGATCAGGTCGGAAGCGCTTTCGAACAACGCTCGGTAGCGCTCTTCGCTTTCCCGCAAAAGCGATTCGGAAGTATTCGTCGCTCTGTTGGTCATGTGGTTGTTCCCTATGCCACCCGGTTTGGGATATCCTAGCCATGGGACTCCTGTGGGAAAAGCATGCGTCTGCCAGCAGTTCATATCTGGATTTCGCCAGTCTTCGCGCAGTTGGCCCCTGTCCCCCAGTGTACGCCCGAGCCCCAGGAAGTCCATATGCCCACAAAGACCCCAATCATCCTCGCCATCGACGACGATCCCGAGGTCCTGCAGGCCATTTCCCGCGATCTACGAAGCGAATACGGCGGTCAATACCGCGTCATCCGCGCCGAATCCGGCGCCCAGGCGCTCGAAATCAGCCGCTCGGCGCGCCTGGCCAACGAAGTGATCGCCCTCTTCCTCGCCGACCAGCGAATGCCCGGCATGTCTGGCGTCGAATTCCTCGAACTCGTGAAGGACCTTTACCCCGACGCCAAGCGGGCCCTGCTCACCGCCTATGCCGATACCGACGCCGCCATCAAGGCCATCAACGATGTCCACGTCGATTACTACCTCATGAAGCCGTGGGATCCCCCGGAACATCACCTCTATCCCGTCCTCAGCGACCTTCTCGAAGACTGGTCCGCCGGATATCGCCCCGCTTTTAGCGGCATCCGCCTCATCGGCCACCGCTGGTCGTCCGATTCTCATGCCATGCGAGACTTCCTCGCCCGCAACCAGGTGCCCTTCGAATGGGCCGACATCGCGTCCGACCCCGATGCCGAACAGATCCTGGCCCTCGCCGGCCACACCGCCGCCGATCTCCCCGTCGTCATCCTCCCCAATGGGGTCGCCGTCCCCAATCCAACCTTGCAGGAACTCGCCGGAAAAATCGGCCTGCGCCACGCCTCCCACACCCCGCTTTACGACCTCATCATCCTCGGCGGCGGACCAGCAGGCCTGGCCGCCGCGGTCTACGGCGCCTCCGAAGGCTTGAAAACCTGCATCGTCGAACGCCATGCCGCCGGTGGCCAGGCCGGAACCAGCTCGCGAATCGAGAACTACCTCGGCTTCCCGTCGGGCCTCTCCGGCGAAGACCTCGCCCGCCGCGCCGCCACCCAGGCCCAGCGCTTCGGCGCCGAAAGCCTCCTCACCCACGAGGCCGTCCGTCTCACCGCCACTCCCGGCTCCATCGGCGTCGAACTCCAGGACGGAACCGAACTGCGCGGGGAATCGCTGGTGATCGCCACCGGCGTCACCTATCGCCTGCTCGATGCTCCCGGCATCGCCGAACTCACCGGGAGCGGCGTGTACTACGGCCCCGCCGGCGTTCCCGCCCAGGACCTGAAGGGTGAAGACGTCTATGTCGTCGGAGGAGCGAACTCCGCTGGCCAGGCCGCCGTCTACTTCTCCGGCATCGCCAATTCCGTCACCATGATCGT
>CAZUPA010000130.1:6335-8631 GCA_964622205.1 uncultured Sphaerobacteraceae bacterium | reverse complement strand
GTGAACACCGCCAGGTGCGCGGGGAGATCCTCCGGCGCCCGCACGCAGAGCTGGGTGGCGGTGTCGATCCGGGCATGGGACGCATGGTTGGCCATGGTGAAGACCCGGTCGCCCACCGCGAACGGCCCATCTGTCCCGCCGGTCTCGATCACCCGGGCCACGTTGGCGTAGCCGGGACGTTGTGGATAGCGCTGTTCGCGGCCGCCCGGCATCAGCTTGCCCTGGTACGCCGCTCCCTCGGTCCCCTGGCTGATCAGCGACGCCTCGCTCTGGATAACGATTTCGGTCGGCCCAAGCGCCGCGGTGTCCAGTTCGACTGGTTCAAGCGCCGCCGTGTGGGGACCGTTGAATACAACCCGCCTGATGTGCATGGGATTCGCTCTCCTGAAATGACAGCCTGAAACAAACGCTATCCCAGGATTCTCGCCTCGCGACTCCATTCAGGGAAGCGTCCGAACGAACGTGCCAGATGCCCGGCGGTGATCTCCAGCTATCGACTGAAATACGCCACCTATTGATAGGGGAAGCCCTCGTGTCCTCCCTGGATTCCCTCGTTCATCTCCACCCCGCGTCTCCGCGCCCTCTCCAGACCAGGCAACGCTCAATCGCAATCTGGAAGAAGCGCCCAAGGTGTCCGTACACTATGCTGCGTACAGGCAGTGAATCGATACGGCGGGACTTGCCCTGCCATCTCCCTGCCCAGGAATCGATATCCACACCGCCCGGCAACGGGCATCGCGCAATGGAGTCACGCATGAGCGGAGTACGTGTCCTCGTTGGAACCCGGAAAGGCGCATTCATCCTCACGTCGGACGAAGCCCGCCAGAAGTGGGACGTTCAGGGTCCCCATTTCGGTGGCTGGGAAATGTTCCATCTCAAGGGCTCCCCGGTCGATGCCAATCGCATCTATGCCTCCCAGGCCAGCGACTGGTTCGGCCAGGTCATGCACCGCTCGGACGATGGCGGCAAGACCTGGCAGACCATCGGGAACGAATTCGCCTACGATGGCGTGCCCGGCACCCACCAGTGGTACGATGGCACCCCGCATCCGTGGGACTTCAAGCGCGTTTGGCACCTCGAACCGTCGCTCACCGATCCCGATGTCGTGTACGCCGGGGTGGAGGATGCCGCGCTCTTCAAGTCCACCGATGGCGGCCAGACCTGGAACGAACTCTCCGGTCTCCGCACCCACACCACCGGCAACACCTGGCAACCTGGCGCCGGCGGTCTCTGCCTTCACTCCATCGTCCTCGATCCCACCAATCCAGACCGCATCTTCGTCGCCATTTCCGCCGCTGGCGCCTTCCGCACCGACGACGGCGGCGAAACCTGGACGCCCATCAACAAGGGCCTCCGGTCTGACTACATCCCGGACGAGGACGCCGAGGTCGGCCATTGCGTCCACAACATCAATATGCACCCGTCCCGGCCGAACACCCTGTTCATGCAAAAGCACTGGGATGTTCTGCGTACCGACAATGCCGGGGACCAGTGGACCGAGGTCAGCGGCAACCTGCCGTCCGACTTTGGCTTCCCCATCGCTGTCCACGCCCACGAGCCCGAAACCATCTATGTCGTCCCGATCAAAAGCGACTCCGAGCATTTCCCGCCCGATGGCAAGCTCCGTGTCTATCGCAGCCGCACCGGCGGCAACGACTGGGAAGCACTCACCAAGGGGCTCCCTCAGGAGAATTGCTACGTCAACATCCTGCGCGACGCCATGGCCATCGACCGCCTCGACTCCTGCGGAGTCTACTTCGGCACCACCGGGGGCCAGGTCTACGCCTCCGCCAACTCTGGAGACAACTGGGCTCCCATCGTGCGCGACCTTCCGGCCGTGCTCTCCGTGGAGGTGCAGACCCTGTCATGATCCGCGTGCAATTGCCGCCCCATCTCCGCAACCTGGCTGGCACAGGCAAGGAAGTGGAACTCGATGTCGCCGCGCCAGTCACCCTGGCCGGCGTCGTCGGGGCCCTGGAGACGGCCTATCCCACCCTGCGCGGCGCCATTCGCGACCATGGCACGCTCAAGCGCCGTCCCATGGTTCGATACTTCGCCTGCGAGCAGGACCTTTCGCACGAGCCGGACGACACGCCCGTTCCCGATGAGGTCGTCTCCGGCAAGGAGCCGTTCATCATCCTCGGCGCCATTTCCGGCGGCTGACCGCCAGTATCGCCTGACATATCCAGACGACCCAGGGAGCACCCACATCCATGACGCAACTCCTGCGAGTCCAGAACTTCACGGTATCCAGCGACGGCTTCGGTTCCGGAGAGGGGCAGAGCCTGGAGCAACC
>CAZUPA010000130.1:1620-6235 GCA_964622205.1 uncultured Sphaerobacteraceae bacterium | reverse complement strand
CTTGGTGGTGGCGTGGCGACGGTTCGCGAGTTCCTGGACGCCGGGCTTGTCGACACCCTGCATATCGTCGTCGCCCCGATCGAATTGGGCCGTGGCGAACGGCTCTGGAACGGACCCGAAGACCTCACCGGCCGCTACCAACACGAATCCGTCGCGGGCGCCAGCGGAGCCACCCACCACCTTTTCTGGCGATCCTGACGCGCCGGGGTTCATTGAGTTTCGGAGGAGGTTTCCGATGCCAGACGGCAACGACCATCCGCTTCCGCGCGTCAGCGGCCCGGCCAACGGCGCGCTCGACCACGCGGGCATCGTCACGCTGGAGCAACTCGCGACCTGGACCGAGCGCGATGTCGTCGCCCTGCACGGGATGGGTCCGAAGGGTATTCGCATCCTTAAGGCCGCGCTGGCCGAACACGGTCTCTCGTTCGCGCGATCCGGGCCGTTACCTCCCAGGTAATTGCCCGCCATACCGCCCAATGGCATAGTGGGAATCCAGCCCCAGTTCGCTACGCGGGCGGCGGCGCACGCCAGACCGCCCGGGACCTCCCGGCCCCGGACCATCCGCTCCACGTTCACACACCATCCAGGGAAGCAACCATGACCACCACCAACGTCATTCACCTGCTGCCGCGCGGGGAGGCTGGACCAACCGTCATCCGCGCACTGGCGGCCATGGGTATCCAGTCGCTCAACGATCTCGCCCGCTACACCGAGTGGGAAATCATTGCCATCCCCGGCATGAGCCCCACGTCCTTCGGCGTCCTCAAACGGGCACTTCGCGCGGCGGGCCTGTCCTTCCTGGACGTGCCCTTGCCGGAAGACGCGCCCGCGTCACCGGCCGGCTGACATCACACCCGGCTAAAGGCGATACCTTCACGCATGCGGCGGCTCTCCGTTCATTTCTGGCCAGAGCCTGCCGGCGCGGCGGGTGACCGCCCTGGTCGAACCATGCAGCCCGCACGGTCATCGCGGACAAGCGGTGCGGGAAATATCGTTGCCTGAACCTCTCGGCGTGGTAAAATAGAACAAATGTTCACAGTGGATCGCGGGCATTCTGGATGCCGGCGAACCGCCCGGAGACAATCCGCATGATTACCCCGCTCAACCGCCCAAACACCCCCGCCCGCTGGAAGGCCGCTCTCCATCGCTCGCGTCACGAAGGCGTCACCGTCCGCCAGCTCAGCGCGTCCGGCGCCTGGATCGCCAGTAGCGCCACCGATCCCCATGTCGCCTACGAAGTCAGCGTCTACCGTTGCACCTGCAAGGCGGCCGAGTTCGGCAACGACCCGGTCTGCAAGCATCGCGCCGCGCTGCGGGTCCATCTCGGACTGCCGCTCGTGATCGGCGATCCCGTCGACGAACCCCGTCTCGCCGCTTGAGAATCATCTGTGTCCTCTGGTTCCGAATATGAAGCGGAGCCGGTCAGTGCGACCGGCCCCGCTACCACCGCCGCGACTCGATGGTTATGCCACTGGAGTCGCGCCTTCCATTTCCAACAGAATCTCGTTCAGCAGGTCGATCTCCGCCTGCTGGTCCTCGATCACCGTTTCAGCAAACGCCGCCAGTTCGGGATGGGTCGCCTGCTCCACCGCCAGAACCGATGAATCGATCGCCATCTGGTGATGCGGAATCATCAGTTCGATGAAGGCGAGGTCGGGATCGGCGGCGGCACAGAATGTGCGCGTCTGGTAGGCCGCGTCCATCTGATTCATCATGCTGGTCGCGTTGCCCAGACCGGGCATCATCACCATCATCTGAATCATCATCGCCTCGTCCATCGGCATGGGATCGGCATTGCCGTACCAGGCCATGCGCCATTCGGTGAGCTGGGTGACCTCCTCCGATTGAGCCGAGATGATATCGCTGGCCATCTCCTGAAGGCGAGGATCGGTCAATTCTGGAAGCGCGACGTTGGCCAGGGTAATCACGCTCCCGTGGTGCAGGATCATCATGTCGATGTACATCAGGTCGAAGTCCATCTCCATGCCGTCGTGCGCGCCGTGTCCGTCATCATGCATGGTTGAAGGCGGTGTGGCTGGGGAATCGCAGGATAGGCTGGCCTGGGGCGTGCTCTCAACGGCATCCTGGGCCATTCCGGTCCCCACCGCCGAGACCACCGTGACGATGCTCAGGCCGGAAATCGCGATCAGGCGGGCGAGCCGCGCCGGAATACGTGTAACGCGTGTCATGGTCAAAACTCCCGTGCTGTATCGAGGCAGGTCATTCGTGGGCTGTGGCCCTGAGAAGTTACCGGCCTATAACCGGTACACCTCATGGAGCGCGCGCAGGGTTGCTGGCGTGTGAGTGGGCGGATGGTCGACCATGGAAGGGCTCACGGCGGCATATACGGCCAGCATCGGCGCGATCGCCAGGAGATCACCACTCATCGACCTCGACATGCCGCCGTCCACGAGAATCCAGGTCGGAGTCAGCCGTGGTACGCCGCAGGGCTCCTCCACCGCGTCCGTGTCCGCTCCATCATCCTGCCCGTCGCCCGCATGATGGCCCTCGCTGGCCGAATAGACCGTGTCGTGGCGCCAGTCGCTGTCCACTTCCTCGTGCCCGTGAATCGTCGGGCCCGCGTCATGCAGCGTCAGGAATGCCGCCAGCAGCAAGGGAAGCATGGCGCGGGTCATACGGCGGGTATTTCTGCCGGGCTGAGTTTCAGCCTCCGCAGCAACTGCGCGTTCAACGCCACGACAATTGTCGACAGCGACATCATTACCGCGCCAACCGCCGGGTTGAGCACGAACCCGACCGGCGCCAGCACCCCCGCCGCCAGCGGGATCGCCACCACGTTGTAGCCAACCGCCCACGCCAGGTTCTGGACCATCTTCCGGTAAGCCGCCTTCGACAGCCTGCGCACACCCACCACCGAACGCGGATCGCTGCTTGCCAGCACCACGCCCGCCGAGGCGATCGCCACATCGGTTCCAGCCCCAATCGCGATCCCTGCGTCCGCCTGGGCCAGGGCGGGAGCGTCGTTCACCCCGTCGCCCACCATCGCCACGCTCGCGCCTCCGTCCTGGAGCTTGCGCACCTCCAGAAGCTTGTCCTCCGGAAGCACCTCCGCCAGAATGTCAACGATCCCGAGGTCTTCCCCAACGGCCCGCGCCACCGGTTCCGCGTCTCCCGTGATCATCACGACTCGAACACCGTCTGCCCGCAGTGCCGCAACCGCTTCCCGCGACTCCGGCCTCACCTTGTCCTCGATCGAGAAGGCCCCGATCACCTCGCCGTCGCGTGCCACATGGAGCGTCGCCGCCCCTCGTTCCGCCCACGATTCGCTTGCCGTCACCAGCGCCTTCGGCACGGTGAGGCCCTGTTCTCGCAGCATCGCTGGCCCGCCAACCGCGATCCGCGCCCCGTCGACCACCGCCGCCACGCCGCGCCCCGCGATCGCCTCGAATTCCTCCGCCGTGACTCGCGCCACTCCCCGGTCATCCGCCGCCGTG
The DNA here is from genome assembly GCA_964622205.1 of uncultured Sphaerobacteraceae bacterium. GTDB lineage: Bacteria > Chloroflexota > Chloroflexia > Thermomicrobiales > UBA6265 > JACCYX01. The sequence continues at coordinate 2,780 of CAZUPA010000130.1, read as the reverse complement.
ACAATGGCCCGCGCCAACGGATGCTCGCTGTTCGCCTCCGCCGCGGCCGCTAACGTGAGGACATCCTCTTCGGAAATGTCCGGCGACGCCGTCGCGATACCGGTGACGACATGGTTGCCCTCGGTGAGCGTCCCGGTCTTGTCGAATAGCACAGTGTCGATCGTCCGCATCCGTTCCAGCGCCAGCCTGTCCTTCACCAGGATTCCGTTCTTCGCCGCCAGCGCCGTGGAGATCGCGATCACCAGCGGAATCGCCAACCCCAGCGCATGCGGGCAGGAGATCACCAGTACCGTCACCGTCCGGGTAATCGCCTCGTTGATATCCCCAACGATCGACCACACCACGAACGTCACGATCCCCGCCGCCAGCGCGATGTAGAACAGCATCGCCGCGAACCGGTCCGCCAGCGCCTGCGCGTGCGACCGCGAACCCTGCGCCTCCTCCACCAGCCGCTGAATCCCAGCCAGCGCGGTATCCTCGCCAATCGCATCGACCCGGACCCGGATCGCCGAGCCGGTCGCCACCGTGCCCGCCACCACATGGTCACCCGTGCCTCGCGTCACCGGCCGCGACTCACCCGTGATCATTGATTCGTCGAGATCGGCCCGCCCCTCTTCGATCACGCCATCCGCCGGCACGCTCGACCCCGGCCGGACGAGCACCAGGTCACCCATCGCAAGATCGCTCAATGGAACGACCTCGGTCGAACCGTCGTCAGCAATGCGTTCCGCCTCGTCTGGAAGCAACTCCGCCAGCGCGGATAGTGCCCCCTGTGCCTGGCCAATAGCCCGCATCTCCAGCCAGTGACCCAGCAGCATCACGGTCACCAGCAGCGCCAGTTCCCACCAGAAGTCTAGGTCGAGCCACCCGAACGTTGTCGCCAGGCTCGCCACGAACGCCACCACGATCGCCAGCGAAATGAGCAGCATCATCCCCGGCTGGCGCGATCGCAGCTCATCCCATCCGCCCTTGAGGAACACCCATCCTCCGTAGAAGAAGATGAACGCGCCCAGCACCGGCGAGATCAGGTCGCTCCCGGCGAACTCCGGCATCGAGAAGTTCAGCCAGTCCTGCACCATCTCGCTGTACAGCACCACCGGAATGGTCAGCAGCAGCGACAACCAGAACTTTTGCCGGAACGCATCGACCGAATGTCCCGC
>CAZUPA010000130.1:0-1520 GCA_964622205.1 uncultured Sphaerobacteraceae bacterium | reverse complement strand
TCGTGCCCGGAGTGGTCATGACGCTCCTGATGACCGCTGTTGCCGGAGTGTCGCGGCTCCTCCATGTCGTGGTTCTTGTGTCCGTGTGGGGATGTCATGTTCGGCTCCCTCGGGTCGGCGATGCCGCCATTCCGGCCTCGCGTCTTCTCGAAACTGACTCCATGATACCCCCTGGGGGTATATTCAGTCTGCCCGATGAAGGGGGAACGCGAAATCGCCGCGCGGGAATGCGCGGCGATTTTGTCGAACCTCGTGAAATAGGGATCGAACGGGTCGAATCGGCGCCTACCAGCGATGTGTGAACACGCCGTCCGGATCGTACGCAGCCCGCACCTTATCCAGCCGTGCCTGCGTCTCGGGTGTCCACGCCCGCAACCCTTGGCTTTCGCCGATGAAGTTCACGTTCGCTTCCGGAGACAGCCAGGGCCGCAGCGCGTCCAGCATCGCCGCGGTCTCCGCCGGAGCGATCGCGTCGAACAACGCCGGCTCGATCGCTTCCAGGAACATTGTGTACGCGCAATCCCGGCCAGTGGCCGCCGATCCCTCGGCGACATCCGTGCACAACGCCCCACCGCCGTGGCGAAGCTCCACGATCGCGAATGGGTTGTGTGTTCCCGTGCCGTACCGGGCGAGCCATCGAGTGGCGAACTCCTGGTCGAGATGCGTGAACTGCGCCCCCGCGCCCCACATCGGCATCGGATCGGTGGGGTCGTTGTGAATCTTTCCCACCTCGCGGGCCGGAATCTGCCCCAGGTCATCCATGATCGCGGGAGCCAGCGCGCGCAGTGGCGCGGCAAGCTCCGCGCCCCGGGCTTCGTCACCCGGATACGCGAACCGCAGGAAGAACATCCGCTTGCCCCGGAATGGTGGCGGCGCGAACTCCACGTCCGGGAAGGCGATCACCGCCACGCTCGTGGTGACCATCTCGTCCGCCCGCTGGGTCCAGTCGATCCAGCCGCGCAGCACCCGCTCGATCTGGTCCTCGGTGAACGCCAGCGAACCGCCGTAGAGCGTCGATTGCTCCACGAGCCGCAATCGCACCTCTGTCACGATTCCCAGCCCGGTCTTCCCGCCCCGCAGCGCCCAGAACAGGCCCGCGTGCTCTTTATCGCTTGCCGTCACAACCCCTCCGGACGCGGTCACGACCGTGAAGCTTTCGACATAGTCCGAACTGAATCCATGACTGCGCGCCAATGGGCTCAAGCCGCCGCCGAGCAGGTACCCGACCACGCCGACGTGCGGCGACGACCCGATAACCGGCATCAACCCGAACCCGTGGGCGGCTGTCAGGACATCGGTCCAGCGCGCCCCGCCGCCAATCGTCGCGATTCTCGCCACCGGGTCGATGCTCACCGAATTCATCCTGTGCATCGAGATCAACACGCCGCCCGTCACCGGGACCGCGCCGTGACCGCCCGATTGCACCGCCACCTGGTGGCCGAGTTCTCGCGCCAGGCCAATCGCGTCCACCACATCGGTGGTGTCTTCCGCGCCCACCACCAGGTCCGGGGTGTGAACGC
>CAZUPA010000129.1:0-8824 GCA_964622205.1 uncultured Sphaerobacteraceae bacterium | reverse complement strand
CTGGGTGGCGTGATCGGCTAGGATGCATCCGGCTAAGGTTGGCCGATGTGGTGGCCGTTGAGGCGGTTTTCGTTCGATGGGGTGCGCAATTGGATATCCGGCAATACATGGCGGCGGTTCCGGAGATGGACCGGTTTCTGACGGTGGACGAGCTGAACGCGGATTTCGAGCGGATCGCCGGGGAGTATCCGGAGATCGCGACGCTGGAGCGGGTGGGGTCGTCACAACTGGGCGAGCCGATCAGCATGCTCTCGATCGGTTCGGGCGAGCGGAACGTGCTGCTGTTCGCCTGCCCGCATCCGAACGAGCCGATCGGGGCGATGCTGGTGCATCACGTTGCCAGGCTGCTGTGCGAGGACGCCGCGCTTCGCGATGGACTGGGGTACACCTGGAACCTGATCACCTGCGTCGATCCCGATGGCACGCGGCTCAACGAGGGGTGGTTCTCCGGGCCGTTCACGGTGGACAACTATGCGCGGAACTTCTACCGGCCAGCGGGGCATAAGCAGGTCGAGTGGACCTTCCCCAACTTCTACAAGCGGAACTACTTCGACGCCTCGCTGCCCGAGTCGGAAATGCTGATGCGGGTGATCGACCGGCTGAAGCCGGTACTGATGGGATCGCTGCACAACGCCGGGTTTGGCGGGGTCTATTACTACCTGTCGCGCGATGTACACGCGCTGCACTCGATCTTCCACGAACTGCCGGAGTGGGAAGGGCTTCCGCTCAGCCTGGGCGAGCCCGAGGTGCCGTACGCGGTGGAGTACGCGCCGGCGATCTTCGAGCTGATCACCACCGCGCAGAGCTACGACTATATGGAAGCCAACGGTGGCGACATGTCGGACTTCAGCCAGGGTGGGTCGAGCGCGGAGTACGCCGCCGCGCACGGCACCGTGACGCTGGTGATCGAGATGGCGTATTACGACGATCCGCGAGTGAACGACCAGACGGTGACGACCACGAACCGGCGGGAGGCGATCCTGAAGGGACTGGACGAATCCGAGGCGATCTACGAGGAGATGCGGCGGCACCTGGAAGCGGTACGAGACGACGCGCGGACGAAGTCGTCGTTCGAGGTGGCGCTGCGGTCGTTCGTGAAGATGCACCGGCAATTCCAGGGAGCGCAAAGGCGGTGGGCCGAGAGCGATCCAGAGACCGATCGGCCGGCGACGGTGGCGGAGTTGTTCAGCAGCGACCAGGAGGGGCGGTTCTACCGGCAGTTGCTGTTCGGAATGCTCCTCAGGATGCTGGAGGGCGAGGTCGCCGTGGGGAACGGGACCCCGGCGATCCGGAGGCACCTGGCGGAGGCGCGGGCATCGTTCGAGCGGCGGGCCAGGGCGCTGGACGCCGACCTCGATGTGCGGGCCGTGCCGATCCGGAAGCTGGTGGCGGTGCAACTGGGCGCGGTGCTGGCGGCGGCGCGGGAGTTGGCTGGGACGCAGGCGTAGCGGGTGGAGGCGCGTCGTTCGTTGAGGCGGCGCCTTCAGGCCTCGACGAGGTTGATGGCGCCGATGTTCTCGGTGGCGATAAGCGACTCGATCACTTGCGTCTTGTTCATCTCGATGTGCTCGTGCATCAGGCGTTCGGCGGCGGCGGGGTCGCGGCGGCGAATGGCGTCGATGATGGCGGCGTGCTCGTCGTAGGTGGCGTTCACGCGGTCGGTTTCGCGGGCCACCTGCGGCAGGTAGAGGATGCGCTGGAGATCGTCCAGCGAGGCGCGGGTGATGCCCGCCAGCCGGTCGTTGCCGGCGCCGCGGGCGAGGGCGACGTGGAACGCGTTGTTGGCGGCGCGGTAGACGCCGGCGGAGTAGGGGCCGGGCTGGATGCGGCACTGCTGGTTGATGGCGTCGAGTTCCTCGATGAGCGCGGCGTCTCCCCGGCTGGCGACCTGGCGGGCGGCGACGGGTTCGATGACGAGACGGACGCCGAAGACATCGGTGACGTACTTGAAGGTGATGGGGGCGACCTCGTAGCCGCGGCGGGGCAGGGCGATGACCAGGCCCTCGTGGCGGAGGCGGGTGAGGGCGGCCCGCACGGAGGCGCGCCCGAAGCCGGTGGCGGCGACCAGCCCATGCTCGGTGACGTGCTCGCCGGGGCGCAGGTCCCACTCAATGATGGACTGGCGGATGGATTCGTAGGCGCCGGCGGCCTGCGATGTCGATTCGGTCACGTTCTCGTTCGCCATCGGTGATACTCTCCGGCCCTCGTGGGCGGCCGCGCGCTGGTTCGATGGTACAAACCCATGCCAGAATAGCTGTAAACATATCACAGGCGCGGAATACAGCCACGCTGAGATGTTAGAGACGGCGCTGTCACATCCATTATTGACCTGGGTGGCGCTGGTGATATGCTAAGCATCACTTAACGTCTGGGGCGGCGCCCCACTTTTCTCCGGGAGCAGATGGATTTGGATATTCGCGCCTACGTTGCCGCGGCGCCGGAGATGGACCGGTTCCTGACAGTGGACGAATTGCTGGCCGCGTTCGAACGGCTTGCCGCGGAGTACCCGGAAATCGCCCGGTTGCGGCGGGTTGGCACCTCCAGGCTGGGCGAGCCGATCAGCATGCTGTCGATTGGCTCGGGTTCCCGCAACATGCTGATGTTCGGCTGCCCGCATCCGAACGAGCCGATCGGGGCGATGCTGATCCATTACCTGACGGAGCTGCTCTGCACGGACGCGGACCTGCGGGACCGGTATGACTACACGTGGCACTTCATTTCCACGGTGGATCCGGACGGCACGCGGTTGAACGAGGGGTGGTTCGGTGGGCCGTTCACGCCCACGAACTACGCCCGGCATTTCTACCGGCCCGCCGCCAGGGACCAGGTGGAGTGGACCTTCCCGATCTCCTACAAGAAGCATTACTTCGACGCCTCGTTGCCCGAAACCGAGATGCTGATGCGGGTGATCGACGAGCTGAAGCCAGACCTGATGGCGTCTCTGCACAACGCTGGGTTCAGTGGGGTGTATTACTACGCCACCGAAGGCGACCAGGCGTTTTACGATACGCTCCACGCGCTTCCGGCCTGGGAGGGACTGCCGCTGGCGATGGGCGAGGCCGAGGTTCCGTGGGCGACACCGCTGGCCGACGCGATCTTCCCGCTGCTTTCAACCACCGACTCCTACGACTACCTGGAGGCCAATGGGGGCACGCCGGGAACGAGCGAATCCGGTGGTTCCAGCTTCGACTACTCACGGCCGTACGGGACGTTCAACATCGTGACCGAGGTCGCGTACTTCGACGATCCGCGGGTGAACGACGAATCCCCAACGACAACCAACCGGCGCGAGGCGATCCTGGCCAGCCTCGACGACCAGGAAGCATCGCGCGCCATGATGAAGGGGCACTGGGACGCGGTGGCGAAGGACCTCAGCGCGGATTCGCCATTTCGCCGGACGGTGGACTGGTGGGTGAACGAGCTGGGCGCCAACGCCGACGCCGAGCGCAACTGGGCGCGCGAGAACCCCGACACCGACCGGCCAGCTACCGTAGCCGAACTCTTCAGCAGCCAGATCATGCCGCAATTCTTCCGGCTGTGCTGGCAGGGACTCATCGTGCGAATGTTGGAAGGGGAGGTTGGCATTGGCAATGGGACGCCGGCCATCCGCCGTGAACTTCTGGCGGCACGCGACACGTTTGAGCGCTGGGGCGCCCAGCTGGAAAGCGAGCTCGATTTCCGGACCGTACCGATTCGCAAGCTGGTGGGGGTTCAGTTTGGCGCGGTGCTTGCCGCCGCCGAGTACCTGGCTCGCCAGCGGGCTACATCTTAGGTAACCGGGCCCGATGCCGGGCCAGCGATCGAATTACCGTAGTGTCTCGAAAGGACTCGACCGTGACCTCACACCCAGCCCTCCCAATCCGCCCGCTTAGCCGCCGATCGATGCTGCAGGGCAGCGCCGGGATGGCCGCGACAGCCGCCCTGATCGGCGGCATGACCTTCCCGAAGTCGATGGTGGCGCAGACGCCGGTTGCCGAGATTCCGCCGAAGACCCTCAGCGGCACCGCCATTCTCGCCATTCCGGGCGAACCGCTTTCGTTCAACCTGGTCGCCACCGCTGACGATAACCTGTGGCCAATCGCCTGCAACATCTACAACACCCTCTTCTCCCTCGACAACGACTTCAACGTAATCATGGAACTCGCGACCGGGTACGAGGTTGCCGAAGACGGTTTGTCGATCATGGTCACCCTGAATCCGCTGGCGACCTGGCACGATGGCGAGCCGGTGACGGCGGCCGACGTGAAGTACACCCTCGAAGCGATCGTGGGCGATCCGACCACGTTCCCATCCGCGCTGATCAGCGCCCTTGAAACGGTCGATGTGGTCGACGATCACACCGCGCAACTCAACCTCTCCCGCCCGTCGTCGTCCATCATCGGATTCCTTTCCTGGTACGGCGTGACCATTCTGCCGGCCCACATTTACGACGACGGCACCGACTGGCTCGAAAACCCGGCCAACATGGCCCCGATTGGCTCCGGTCCATTCAAGTTCGTCTCCTACACCCCCGGCCAGACCGTGGAACTGGAGGCCAACGAATCCTACTTCGGCGAAGGTCCGTACCTGGAGGGCGCGATCTACCAGATCATTCCCGATCCCAACACCGAGGTACAGGCGCTGCTGAACGGCGAAATCGATGTGGCCGGCATCCCGTCCGCTCAGGTGCCGACCGTCGAGGCCGACACCGACTTCGTCACCGTTGCCAAGATGTACCCGAGTCCGCTCTACATGGGCTTCAACACGGTGAAGGCGCCGCTCGACGTGCTCGAGGTGCGCCAGGCAATCGGCATGGCGATCGACCGTGACCAGATCGTCGCCACCGCGCTTGCTGGCTACGGCGAACCGCAGACCGGCTTCTACCCGACCGTGATTGCCTGGGCCAGTAACCCGGATTCGCAGGCTCCAGCCTTCGATGTTGAGGGGGCCAACGCCCTGCTCGATTCGGCGGGCTTCCCGTTGGATGGCGATAGCCGCTTCAGCCTGCAATACCATATCTTCTCCGGCTGGCAGGAACTCGCCGACACCGCCGCCGTGGTCAAGGAACAACTGGCGGCGATTGGCATCGAGATTGAAATCGTGACGCTCGAGTTCGCGGCCTGGGACGAGCAGCTTCGATCCGGTGACTTCGACATTGGATCGGTCGGTGGTTTCCAGGGACCAGATCCGGCCAATCTGGCCGTGCGCTGGGGCTCGGCGGGCAGCTTCAATTTCTGGAGCTTCAAGAATGAAGCGTTCGACAACCTGCTGATCGAAGGGGATTCCGCGCCGACTCCAGAAGAGCGGGCGCCGTTCTACTTCGATGCCCAGCAAATCATGGCCGACGAACTGCCGGGCTTGCTGCTGGCGCTGCAGAGCTACTACAGCGCCTGGACCAGCCGCCTTTCCGGGTTCTGGCTGGATCCGAACGACCCGGCCTCCAGCCAGGTCGGCATGAACCGCCTCACCCTGACCAAGCTCGAGGGCTAGTTCATCAGGCGGGCAACCATCCCGGGATGGTTGCCCGCCACCCTGGTCTGGCGCCGGTTTCAGCCCTTGCCGCGGGAACCTCCACAACGAGGCCGGATGACCCCTCTGGGCGGTGGTTGAAGGTCACCCGGCCCCATCCGTTGTCACCTGCCTGATCGACTTGAGGCCGTATGGGTCGTTACATCCTTCGCCAACTTGCATCCATCGTTCCCACCATCCTGTTGTCGATGGTCTTCACCTTCTTTCTGCTGCGGGCGGCGCCGGGCGATCCGGCCCGCATTCTGGCCGGCCGCGACAGCCCGACCGAGGCGCAGATCGAGGCGATCCGGGTCCGGTATGGGTTGGACCAACCGCTGTACGTGCAATTCTGGCGCTACGTCAAGGAAGTATTGCAGGGCAATCTCGGTGAATCGATCACCCTGAAGCAACCGGTGCTGGACGTGATCATGAGCCGGTTGCCGAACACGCTGCTGCTGACCGTCACCGCCGCGTTTGTCGCCGTGGCCATCGGAACCTTGCTCGGGGCGTTCGCGGCCCAGAAGAGCGGGTCGGTGACGGATACCGTGATCTCGATCGGGAACTACGCGCTGTTTGCCGTCCCCGCGTTCTGGCTGGGGCTGGTGTTCATCGTCATTTTCTCCTCGAAACTGGGGTGGTTGCCGACCTCGGGCATGCGCACGGTGCGGGCCGACTACACTGGTTGGCGCGATATCCTGGATGTGATCGAGCACATGATCCTGCCGGTGGCGACGCTGGCGCTGGTGCAAATTCCGGTGTACTTCCGGATCACCCGGGCCAGCGTGATTCAGCAGCAGCGCGAAGACTACGTAACCACGTTCCGGGCGGCGGCCCTGCCGGAGCGGAAGATTTTTCGCCGCTACGCATTGCGCAATGGCCTGCTGCCAACCGTGACGGTGTTTGGATTGAGCCTCGGGTTCCTGTTCACCGGGGCGGCGCTGATCGAAATCGTGTTCGCCTGGCCGGGTATTGGGCGGTTGACGCTCGACGCGGTGCTGCGGCGTGATTATCCGCTGTTGCTGGGGATCTACCTGATCCTGGCGATCACCGTGTCGCTGGCGGTGCTGGTCACCGATATCGTCTATGCCCTGCTCGACCCCCGGATCAGGCTTCGCTGATGGCTGTTGAAACTCCCCTTGCATTCGAAGAACTGTCTGTCCCGGCCCCGGGGCGGAATGCCCGGATTCGGGATGTGTGGCGGGCATTCGTGGCCAGTAGGGTTGGGCCGGCTGGCCTGGCGATTCTGGTGTTCGTGGGGCTATGCGCTATCTTCGCGCCGTTGATCGCGCCGGATGGGCCATTTGCCCTGGGTGGGCCGCGGCTGGCCCCGATTGGGACCGAGGGGTATCCGCTCGGGACGGATCACCTGGGGCGGTCGGTACTGGCGCAACTGGTGTACGGCGCGCGGGTATCGCTCTCGATTGGGCTGGTGGCGGCGGCGATTTCGATGGTGATCGGCGTGATCGTCGGATCGCTGGCCGGGTTCTACGGCGGCTGGACCGATATCCTGCTCAGCCGGCTGACCGACATGTTCCTGATCATTCCGGCGTTTTTCCTCATCATCGTGATCGTGGCGACGTTTGGTTCCGGCATTTTCTACGTGATGGTAGTGATTGGGCTGACGGCCTGGCCGACCAGCGCGCGGTTGATGCGGGCGCAGACGATAACGCTCCGGGAGCGCGCGTTCGTGCAGGGATTGACGGCGCTGGGAGAATCGCGGCCGAGGATCCTGTTCCGTCATATCGTGCCGAACGGGATCCAGCCCTTGATCGCCAATGCCTCGCTGGACGTGGCGGGCGCGATCCTGATCGAGGCGGGGCTCTCGTTCATTGGACTTGGCGACCCGAACAAGGCGACCTGGGGGCGCATGATTTTCGATGGCCGGACCAGCATCACCACCGCGTGGTGGGTATCGGTCTTGCCGGGTATCGCGATCATCATCACCGTGCTTGGCTTCTACCTGGTGGGCGATGGCATTTCCTACGTACTCAGTCCACGCAGCCGGAAGGTGAAGGCATGAGCGAGCAACCACCCCTTTTGGAACTGCGTAACCTGGGGATTACCTACAAGACCGATCGTGGCCTGGTTTCGGCCGTGGACGATGTGTCGTTTTCCGTGCCGAAGGGCGCGAGCATCGGGCTGGTGGGGGAGAGCGGTTCGGGCAAGTCGACGATCGCGCTGGCGATACTGCGGCTATTGCCGGCCAACGCGCGGGTATCGGGCCAGATCATCGCGAACGGCACCGACCTGGCGCGGCTTTCCGACAACGAGTTGAACCGGAACTGGCGCTGGAGCACGCTTTCGATGGTGTTCCAGAAGTCGCTTTCGGCGTTGAGCCCGGTACACAGGATTGGCGACCAGATGCACGACGTGCTGCGGACGCACGAGGCGGGGTTGGGCGAATCGGGGCGGAAGGAACGGATTGAAGCGGTGCTGGAGGCGGTGCATCTGCCGCCGCGAGTGTTGCGGATGTACCCGTTCGAGCTTTCGGGCGGGATGATGCAGCGGACCATGATCGCGCTGGGGCTGGTGTGCAACCCGCCGTTCGTCATCTTCGATGAAGCGACGACGGCGTTGGACGTAATTACGCAATCGCAAATCCTGGCCGAAATCCAGCGGCTGAAAGAGGTGTTCGACCTGACGACGATGGTGATTTCGCACGATGTGGGCGTGATCAACGCGGTGACCGATATCGTGGCGGTGCTGTACGCCGGGCAATTGATGGAGGTAGCTCCACGGGAGGTGTTCTTCTCGGACGCGCGGCACCCGTACTCGAAGGCGCTGATCGGGTCGATTCCGCGGCTGGGCGGGAAGAAGGAGCGGATTCGGGGGATACCGGGCTCGTTGCCGGACCTGACGAACCCTCCCGTGGGCTGCAGGTTCGCGCCGCGCTGCCCGCACGCGACGAAGGGCTGCATGACCTCGACTCCGCCGATGGTGGAGGTACAGCCGGGGCACGCGGTGCGGTGTACCGAGTTTTCGCTGGCGAGTGAGGTGGCGTCATGAGCGAGTTGACGCCCTTGCTGGAGCTTGACGACCTGCGGTGCCTGTTTCCGGTGCGGCGGGGCCTGACCGACATGGTCCGGGGGCGGAAGCACCACATTCACGCGGTGGATGCGGTCTCGTTCTCAATGCGGCGTGGGGAGATCCTGGCGCTGGTGGGCGAGAGCGGCTGCGGGAAGTCGACGCTGGGCCGGATGCTGGTGCGGTTGCAGGATCCCACCGGCGGGCGGATGGTGTTCGATGGCGAGGATGTCTCTGGCATCGGCGGGGGCGAGCTGAAGGCGTTCCGGCGGCGGGCGCAGATCGTGTTCCAGAACCCGTTCGAGGCGTTCGA
>CAZUPA010000128.1:5506-8846 GCA_964622205.1 uncultured Sphaerobacteraceae bacterium | reverse complement strand
CGGATCAATCGCCGCCAACTGACCAAGGCCGCCGCCGCCACCCCGTTGCTGGCGGCCGGGGTGCTTGCCGCCACTCCAACATCGGGGCTGGCCCAGGACAAGGTCGATGTGCGGATCGCCAGTTACACCGTGAATGAAACCTGGGATGCCCTCGTCACGGAAATGATCGAGACGTTCAACGCCGAAAGCACGCTCGCCAATGCCAGCATCGAGTTCCGCCCCGGCGAGCAGTATTGGGACAAGCTGCAAACCGAGTTCGCTGGCGGCAACGCACCGGATATCACGCTTGTCAACAGCGAATGGATCGGTGCTGGCGCCTCCCGCGGGATGTTCGTCGACCTGAATCCGCTCTACGAACGGGACGGTGTCGATCTCAGCGACCTCTGGTACGACATGGAACCGGAATGGGGCTGGGAAGGCGGCATGTATGGCGCCCTCCTCTATGCCGGTGGCCAGGCCTTCTACGTCAACAAGGGGCTGCTCGAAGCCGCCGGCCAGTCGATGCCGGAAGCGGGTTGGACCTGGGACGACCTGCTGGCGTCGGCCCAGGCCATGACCGACGCGGACAACCAGCAGTACGGGCTGTTCGTCGCCCCGCTGCCGCCTCCCCACTGGAGTTGCTCGTTCATCCATGGCGCCGGTGGCACCGTGCTGAACGACGCGCGCGACGAATGCACACTCAATAGCGAAGAGTCCCGGGCCGGTCTCCAGTGGCTGGTCGATGCCATCAACACGCATGGCGTGATGCCCACCCCGGGCGCCTTCGAAGGTCAGGACAACCCCTTCCTCTCCGGGAAAATTGGCTACTTCATGGGCGGCACCTGGGAAGAATCGGCGATTCGCACAACCGACATCGACTGGGACTTCGTTCCGATGCCGGTCCATCCGACCACCGGTATCACCTCGGTCCAGTTGGGTTCGAATGCCTGGTCCATGCTCAGCACCACCAGCAACGAGGATGCCACCTGGGAAGTCTTGCAGTTCCTCGGCGGCCCGGTTGCGTCGGCTGCCCTGCTCACCCTCGGCGTGCCGGGATTCAGCTCGGTCATCGAGAGCCAGGAGTACCTCGATCTCCATGCCCCGCAGGACATCTCCATCGTCATCAACGACTTCCGGAATTACGGGCACGACTACTACACCACCCCGGATGCGGCCGAGTGGTTGAACGCGGTCTCCAATGAACTTGGCCCCATGTGGATTGGCGAGGATACGGTGGAAAACTCCACCCAGCGCGCGACCGACGCGGTCAACGACATCTTCTCCTTCCGCGACTTCTAGTCCGCCGTCCGGCGGAAGGACACATCAATGATCGCGACCCAGGAACCGCCAAAGCGCAGCGTATTGAACTACCGGCAGTGGGAGGCAGTGGCTGGCTACCTCTTCATTCTTCCGTGGATCGTCGGGTTCCTGACGCTGACCCTGGGTCCGATCGTTGCCTCGTTGTACTTCAGCTTCACCAACTACCAGTTGGTGAAGCCACCGGTCTGGACCGGCCTGGCCAACTACGAGCGGCTCATCAACGACAAGCTGTTCTGGCAATCGATGCGGGTCACCGCCACCTACGTCGCTGTCAGCGTACCGGTTGGGTTGGTGCTTGCCTTCGGGGTGGCCCTGCTCATGAACCAAAGGGTCAAGGGAATAGGGTTCTGGCGCACGGTATTCTACCTGCCGAACCTGGTTCCCCTGGTCGCCGCCACCATGCTCTGGCTCTGGATCTTCAATCCCGAGTTCGGTCTGCTGAACGGCGCCCTCGATCGCATCGGCATCGACGGCCCGCTTTGGCTCCAGAGCCAGAAATGGGCCCTCCCCTCGCTGATCTTCATGAACCTCTGGACCGTTGGCGGATCCACCCTTATCTATCTCGCGGGGTTGCAGGGAATTCCCTCGGATCTGTACGAAGCGGTCGAGGTGGACGGCGGCGGCCACATGGCCAAACTCCGCGCGGTCACCATTCCGCAGATGACCCCGGTCATCTTCTACAACCTCATCCTCGGCCTGATCGCCGGCTTCCAGGTCTTCGCCCAGCCGCTGATCATGACCGGTGGCGGCCCCCGGTACTCCACGCTGTTCGTGGTGCTCTACCTCTACCAGAACGCCTTCTCCAACTTCCGGATGGGCTATGCCTCGGCGATCGCCTGGGCCCTGTTCATGGTGATCCTGGTCCTGACGGTACTCCTGTTCTGGCTTTCGAACCGGTGGGTCTACTACGAGGGTGACACTCGCCAGCGTTGATCGAGCCCCTGTCAGGTCTTCGAGGAAATGTGGAGCAACGTATGCAGGCCAATCTGGAAAACACGCAGCCAATCGCCGAAAGACATCCCGCACCCCAGGGAGCCCTTGGCAAGCACCTCCGCCAGTTCTGGTGGATCTACCTGTTGCTTGGCGGGTTCGGGATCCTGCTGTCCATGCCATTGATTTGGCTGTTGTCGTCGAGCCTGAAAACCGAGGGGCAGATCTTCACTGTCCCGCCTGAGTGGATACCCGCGCCGGTCGAGTGGAGCAATTACTCCGAGGTGTTCCGTCGCATTCCGTTCGGCCGCGGCTGGTGGAACTCAACCGTGGTCACCTCACTGGCTACCCTGGGGCAGGTCGTTTCGGCCAGCCTGGTGGCGTTCGGTTTCGCCCGCCTGCGCTTTCCCGGCCGTGACTTCCTGTTCATGGTGCTCATCGCCACGGTGATGATTCCATATCACGTCACGCTGATTCCCAGTTACGTGCTGTTCCGCCATCTTGGCTGGCTGGATACTTTCCTGCCGCTGATCGTGCCTTCGTGGCTGGGGGGCTCGGCGTTCCTGATCTTCCTCATGCGGCAGTTCTACATGCGATTGTCGTTCGAACTGGATGACGCCGCCCGGGTGGACGGCGCCAGTGTCTGGCAGATTTTTGCCCATATCGTGCTGCCGCAATCCAAGCCCGCCGTGGGCGTGGTTGCGATTTTCGCCTTTCTCGCCCACTGGAACGATTTCTTCGGTCCGTTCATCTATCTCAACAGCACCGACAAGTACACCCTGCCCCTGATGCTTCGCTTGTTCCAGAGCGTGGAAACCACTGAATGGGCGATGCTGATGGCCGCCAGCGTGATGACAGCGATTCCCTGTGTCGTCCTCTACTTCGTCGCACAGCGCTACTTCATCCAGGGTGTCGTGTTCACTGGTCTCAAGGGCTAACCGCCGCCACTTGCCCCGCGCGCAAGCGCGGACAGCAATCATCGCCGAAAGGTCACGTGTCCATGCTGCTGGTTCATGAGCAAACCGATCCCACCAGCCGGTACAGCCACTACCTGCGGGAGCTTCTAGCGATCGAAGGGTTCGCGATGATCGACGAGATCACGCGCGATACC
>CAZUPA010000128.1:2579-5406 GCA_964622205.1 uncultured Sphaerobacteraceae bacterium | reverse complement strand
CCTGACGGCCACCTTGCTGGCCACGGTGGCGGCGCCGGGCGATCCGTTCACCGCGACCCCGGCGATCTGGCACGCCCGGGTTGGCGCGGGAGAGGTCATCCTGTTCGGGTTCGATCTGGCCAAGGCGGTTGCCCGCCTGCGCCATGGCGATCCCGGCCTGGCCGACATGCCAAACGAAATCTTCGATCGTATCCAGCGCCCGAGCGACCTCTTTCGCGGTCAGATCGACCCGCGCCAGGCGACGGTCCCCCAGGCGGATATCCTTACCGCCGTCCTCGGCCGCGCGGTGGAGACGCTCCTGCCGCAACCCCGCTTCTGGTACTACCCGGAGGCCAACCAGCGCAGCGTGGTCATCCAGACCAGCGACGACGATTGGTCGACGCTTGAACAGTTCGAAACCATGACCAGCGTATTGAAGGAGTACGAGGCACGGTGCACCTTCTACGTGGTGAATCGCACGGTGCTGACCACCGGCCTGATGGATCGCTGGGAGCGCGACGGCCATGTCTTCTCCGTCCACCCATCCTCGATCATCGATGTCGAAAACCGTCCCGCCACCGATGAAGCCCAACGCTTCTGGGTACCGGAAATGGTTCGCGAGAACGTGGCCCGTCACCAGGAGCAGTTCGGCCGTCCGGTGAAGACGATCCGCAACCATGCCATCCGCTGGGTGGGCTACATGGACCTGGCGTATCTCCATGCCGAACTGGGTATTCGCGGCGAGGCCAACTACTTCGCCATGGGACCGATCCTTTCGGGATACCTCACGGGCAGTGGGCGGTTGGCCCGCTTCGTGGACACCGACGGCACGATCATCGATCACCTCCAGATCGCTTCGCACTGGACCGAGGAGATCCTCGTCAGCGATACCCACGGCTTCAGCGAGCGGTGGCTCTACTCCCGCGCGCGGGAGTTCACCAACGGCATCATCAATCGCTCGATCAGTCGCTATCACACACCTACCGTCATCAACTCCCACCCAGTCAGCTTCGCGACGTATTCCCGCCCCCTGATCGAAAGCAACTGGAAAACCGCCCGTGAGGGCGGCGTCCCGATCGTCAGCGCCGAGTCATGGGTCGATTTCACGGATGCCCGTCGCGGGCTTGCCATCACCGCCACGCCCGATGGGTATGAGATCCGGGCCGACCGGTCCACGGCGCGCGTGGTTGTCCTGCTGCCGGAAGGGATTGCCGCCAGTGGCTCGGCCGAGACCATCTGGGGACGCACCTACACCGCGGTGACGCTCGATGACCTGACGCCAGATGAATCGCGCCAACTCACCGCTCGCGGCGTTCCGGTGTGACCACGCCACTGGGTATGGCCATCATCGGATGTGGGGATGTGGCCATGAGCCGGCATCTGCCAGCCATCGCCGCCAATGAGGATGTGCGACTGGTGGCCTGCTGTGACCGTGATCCGCTCCGGGCCGAAGCCGCCTCGGCCACCGGCGGCGGGTATGCGGTCACCGATCTGGCGACCCTGCTGGCCGACCGGGACGTGGCGGCCGTGATCGTTGCCACCCCACCCTGGGTGACCCCGCGGATTACGTGCGATGCGTTGCGCGCCGGCAAGGATGTGCTCGCCGAGAAGCCCATGGCCCTGACCCTCGACCAGGCAAGGCTCGTGCGGCAAGTCGAGCACGAAACCGGGTGTCTGGTTCAGGTAGGGTTTGTCATGCGGCACGGGCCGATCTTTGGCGCGCTCCGTCGCTGGATCGCGGAGGGTCGATTGGGAACGCCGCTGGACTTCCGCATCAGCGTCTTCGACGAGGCCTGGGATCCGGCCGGAAATCCCGAGCACCACCAGCGAATCATGGCCACGCTCGAGCACGGTGCTCCCTGTATCCACGATGGCGCCCACACCATGGACCACCTGCGGTACCTGCTGGATGGCGACGCAGCGGTCCGGCTCACCGCCTGGGGCCGGAAAACACGATCCGAATTCCCGCGGCCCAATCTCAACGGGGCCGTCATCGACTTCGCCAGCGGACACCGGGCGCGGGTCGAAATCGGCTGGTTCCTTCCTGAATTCCCGCCCTCCGAGTGGACAATCATAGGGCCGGACGGCATGGCCTGGTTCGACCCCGTGACCCACCAGGCGCATCTGGCGTGCGCCACCGGCCATGAGACGGTGATCATCTCCGAAGAGTGGTTCGTCTCCTGCTTCCGGCATCAACTGGCGGCATTTGTCGAGGCCATGCGTACCCGCCAGTCTCCCCGGCCGGGCACCGTCGATGGAATCGCCAGCCTGGCACTCACCCAGCTATTCGAACGTGGAATGGAGACGCCATTGGAGCCCCTGGAGATTGCATCCGCATGAAGATCACCGGGATCGAGACCATCCCCATCAATGTCCCCATCCGCCCCGACAAGGCCACCATCGGCGGGCGTGGCGCCCACACCGAATCGCCTTTCCTGATCGTACAGGTCCACACCGACGAGGGAATCACGGGCCTGGGCGAGGTCTCCTGTACCCCGCTCTGGAGTGGCGAGGACCAGGTGACGGCGGCCCACTTCATCCACAACCTCCTGAGCCCGCTGCTGGTGGGCGAAAGTCCGCTGGACCGCACCAGGCTGACCCGGTTGATGCGTGCCACGCTGGCGAATAACCCTTTCACCCGGGCCGGAGTCGAACTCGCCCTGTGGGACATTGCAGGCAAAGTGGCCGGTTTGCCGCTTTACCAGCTATTGGGTGGCGCGGTACGCGATGAGGTTCGCACCAAGTACTCCGTTTCGGGCCTCGAACCAGCGAAGGCCGCCGCGATCGCCGCCTGGGCGGTCGAACAGGGTTTCACCGCCATGAAGGTCAAGGTCGGGATGGACCCGGC
>CAZUPA010000128.1:0-2479 GCA_964622205.1 uncultured Sphaerobacteraceae bacterium | reverse complement strand
CAGGCCGCCATGATCCACCTCGCGACCGCCGCGCCCGGCATCCGGCCAGACATCATCCCCTGCGACATCATCAGTTGCTTCTTTTATGAACACGACATTGTGCTGGAACCCCTGCCGGTCGTTGGGGGGCGGGCTGGGAAACTGGAGAAGCCCGGTTTGGGGGTGGCTCTCGATCCTGATGCGGTCGACCGTTTTCGGGTACGGTAGCTGAAGGAATCCGCCGGGATATCGCTCCGGCAGGAGGGCGCGAGCCCGGAATCTCCCGCAAGGACGTCATACATGGCTGCACTGAAACCAGAAACCAACGCCGACCGCGTCACCTACCAGATTCGGGCCCTCGATCGGGGCCTCGATATCCTGGAGGCGTTCGCGCCCACCCAGCCGGAACTCTCCATCGGCCAGATCGCCGAACGCGCCGGGTTGCCCAAGCCCACGGTGATCCGCATCCTTTCGGTGCTCACCGAGCGGGGCTACGTGGAGCGGCTGCCCGATGTGGAACGGTACCGGCTGGGCGTGAAAACGCTCGAGCTGAGCAGCGTCTACCTGCAAAGCACCACCATTGAGGCCGAAGCCCGTCCGATCATGTCCCGCCTGGCGAACGAAACCCGTCAAACCGCCAACCTCGGGATTCTCGACCAGAACCAGGTGGTGCATATCGAGGTGGTCGCGCCGGATCGCCCGGTCCGGTTCTGGGCATCGATCGGCAAGCGTGAAGACGCCTACGTCTCCGGCCTGGGGAAGGTGCTGCTGGGCGCGCTCGAACCCGCGGCCCTGGATGCCTACCTGGCCCAGGAACGCCCGGCCATCACGCAGTACACGACCACCGATGGCGGCAGGCTGCGGGCCGAAATCGAGGAAGCGGCGCGGCGCGGCTACGCGGTCGACCGCGAGGAGTCGAACCTCGGCGTGTACTGCATTGCGAGCCCAATCCGGAACGCAAGTGGGCGGATCGTGGCGGCCGTGAGTATTTCGGGACTCAAGGTCGAGTTCGAGCCCGATGGCCAAATGACGAAACTCGCCAACCTCGTCATGGCCGCCAGCGCGGAAATCTCGGCCCGGCTGGGCTGGCCTGTCTCGCGGGAGCCGGCCCCGTAGAGATCAGCGCCTGCTCGCCAGTCGCGAACCGCGACGTCGTCTTGCGGCGCATTCAATGGCGGTCCCGGACGTTCTGGCTCAACCCAGGTCTGGAATGTCGAGGAAGCCTCCGCCAGCATCCGCCGCTTCCAGCCCGCGGATCAGCGGCACGATCGATGCCGCCGCCTCCCGCGGCCCGAGTGGCGGCTGGCGATCGTCCCGAATGGCGGCCACCATATCGCGGGCCTGTTCGTACTCCATGGTGCCGTGTCCGAATGTGCCAACCCGCCGGGCCACGGCGGGATTCGTGAAGCTGGGCAGGGTTACCGGAATCATGTGTTCGGTGCCGCTGAGCCGCGAATGGTAGAGGTAGTTCGTGGTCTCGCCATGGCTTTCGCCCTGCTGCCGCGTGCGTTCGAAACTCCCCTCGCTGCCATACACCGAGTAGTACAGGCAATACGGGCGGATCATGCCGTAGGCGGTGGTGATCTTCGCCGTCGCGCCAGAGGCGGCCTTGTAGATGGCGACCGTCGTATGCGTGGCCTCGCCCCACGACGTCTGGTGGTCGGCATGAAAGGCTGAGACGTGAGTGAAGCGGGTATCCATCAGCCAGCGGAGTGTATCGAGGGCGTGGGGGCCGCCGCCGAGCAGGGTGGTTTGGGGAATGGTCGTATTCACCCGCCAGTGATCGTCACCCTTGGCTGCAATCAGCGATTCCAGGTTGTGGAGATACTCGCCTTCGCCGTAGAAGATCGCTCCAAGGTCACCGCGCTGGATCAGGCCATGAATGTCCCGCAGGCAATGGGCGTAGCGAACCTGGTTGCCCATCACGTATTTGAGGCCAGTCTGGTCGGTGAGGCGGATAATTTCGCGGCACTCCTCGATCGTGGTCGCCATCGGGATTTCACTCAGAACATGCTTTCCCGCGTTGAGCGCCTGTATCGCGTGCTGGCCGTGGAGATGGTCGGGAGTGGCGATCACGACGAGGTCGATCTGACCATCGTCGAGCAACTCCTCCAGCGATCCGTACTGGCGCTCGATCTCGCGTTCCTGGGCCACGCGGGACCGAAGCTCGACATTGAGGTCGGCCACGGCGCGAACGGTGACCCCGTCGAGTGCCTGGAGGGCGGCCAGGTGAGACCGGCCCTGGCCGAGGCCGACGATTCCAGCGGTAATCGAGAGGGGAGAGGAGGAAGCCATGGGGGTCTGCTCCGGGATTGGAAACGAGCATCGGCGGACAAATCGATAATCGTGAAACGCGGATTCATTATATTATCGATATCGAACGGGTCAACCGGGATCGGACGGATTACTCCTGGGGCTTTCTCTGGGCTTCGTGGTGGTTTTCATCGCTACCTGTCCTCGCCAAAGATCCGGAAGTCATCCGTTAACCATGGAATCCGGC
>CAZUPA010000127.1:0-8906 GCA_964622205.1 uncultured Sphaerobacteraceae bacterium | reverse complement strand
TGTATCTCGACAAGTACGGCGAGGACTGGCGCTTCGAGGTGGTGGAGGGTGGTTTCGAGCAGGGCGGACACCGCGCCGCCGTGTTCCGGATCGCGCCCAGCGTGGTGTTCGGCTTCCGGCGGGGCCCGATCGCCAGCCAGACCAGGTGGGCCTTCGAGTAGCCAAGCGTCCGGGCGCCGCCACGTTTTCGGCGACACCCATATGGACATAGTCCGGGGAATCCGTGGTGACGGGGGCACCCATCGCATCTGATTGACATAGGGACGTAGCCGCGGGAATATGACACTGGGCCAACATCCAAACTCCTCGTCAAGAGAGGCAGTTGTGCACGACCCGTCCGTCAACGCCATTCCCTTTCCAGAGCCAACCCCGGTTCGTGATTTGCGTCTCACCGTGCCGGCGGCTCCCCGGCCACTGACGAGCTTCGTGGGGCGAGCGCGGGAAGTCGAGGCGGTGTGCGACCTGTTCCGGAGTGGACCTGCTCGCCTGGTGACCCTGACCGGGCCTGGGGGAGTGGGCAAGACGCGATTGGCCATCCGGATCGCGTTCGAGCTGGAGGCCGAGCTTCCGAATGGCGTGGGGTTCATTCCCCTGGCCTCGATCAGGGATGCCTCTCAGGTTGGGGCCGGCATCGCCCGTGCATTCCAGGTTGACCAGACCTTCGATATTGGAGAGGAAGGGCCCCTTCCCCCGCCATTGCGCGGGTTTCGGGGATTCGTGATCCTGGACAACTTCGAGCATGTGATCGCCGCCGCCACGGTGGTTTCCAGGCTTCTGGCCGGGAGTCCGGGTATGAGGATCCTGGTAACCAGCCGTCAGCCGCTGAATGTCACTGGCGAGCGGGTGTTCCCGGTGTCGCCACTGCCGTTGCCGGAGTCAGGCGGTGATGACGACGCCATGCCACTTCCGGCGGCGGTACAACTCTTCCTCGACCGGGCCGTCGCGCGAAATCCGGGAATCATGCTCGCATCGGAGGACATCGAGTCCGTCGCCGGGATTTGCCGGGCGCTCGATGGGCTTCCGCTTGCCATTGAACTGGCCGCCGCTCACGTGACGACCGTGTCGCCGGCGGAGTTGCTACGGCGGATGGAACGACGCCTGTCGCTACTGGCTCGCAATACGATCGACGCGCCGCCC
Source organism: uncultured Sphaerobacteraceae bacterium (assembly GCA_964622205.1). Classification (GTDB taxonomy): domain Bacteria; phylum Chloroflexota; class Chloroflexia; order Thermomicrobiales; family UBA6265; genus JACCYX01. The sequence continues at coordinate 7,769 of CAZUPA010000127.1, read as the reverse complement.
CGGCACCGGACCATGCGGGATGCGATCGATTGGAGCCACGAGCTGCTGGACGATCGGCTTCGGGCGGCATTCCGCCGGCTGTCCGTGTTCGTTGGCGGATTCACGATCGAGGCGGCGGGGATCGTTCTCAATGGCGGTGGGGATGTGCTGGAGATTCTGGAGGATCTCGTGGCACGTAGCCTCATCCTGGCGCAGCCCGGTTTCGAAGGGGAAACGCGCTTTCATATGCTCGAAGTCGTCCGGGAATTTGGACTCGAACACCTGACGGCTGGTGGTGAAGAGCCGGAGGTGAGGCGACTCCATGCCGATTGGGCGCGGCAGGTGGCCGAACGCAGCCAGTGGAGTTGGTTCATGCCATTCGATACGGGGGGCGCGCTGCTGGCTGAACTGGAAAGAGAGTTCTCGAACATCCGGGAGGCGCTGCGATGGCACGAAGCTTCTGGCGATGTGGAGGCCGGGCTGGGGCTGGCGGGGATTCTCGGTGGGTTGTGGTGCGTGCTTGGACATGGGAATGAGGGATTGCGCTGGCTGGCACCGGCGGAGGATACGGAGGCGCCAATTGAGGCGGCCACGCGCGCGAAGGCCCTGGCTACCCTGAGCTGGGTTACGAACAAGATGGGCGATGCGGTGGGCGGACTGGAACTTGCCAGAAAAAGTCTTCGCCTGGCGGAAGAGGTGGATCGACCGATCGACCGGATCTACGGATTGGTGCTGGCGGGGGTCGCGGCGCGGTCCATAGGGGAACCGGGCTATGCGGAAGCATGCCATCTGGAGGTAATCGACCGCCTGACCGCCATGGAGTCAGTACCCTGGGCCCAAAACTGCATCACCACGGTCAAGATTGAAATGGGCATGATGTACTTCTTCAGGGGTGACCTCGATCGAGCGGAAGCATTGTTCCGCGAAGTTGTCGAACGCCAGACCGCGGCCGGGGCGGAGATTGGTTCCAGCCACGTCTATGGCACGCACGTCCTCACCTGCCTCGGGGATGTTGCACGTGGCCGCGGAGACCAGGAGTTGGCGCTGCATCACTATCGCCAGGCATTGGAGCTGGCGTGGCGTTTCCATGACACTCGCACGGTATGTTTTTGCCTCGGAGGTATTGGCGGATCATTGGCGGGCATGGGCGATTACCTCATGGCGGCGCGATTCCTTGGCGCAAGCGAAGCCTGCCACGCACGGTTTGGGTATCGATTCGAGTATGAAACGATGAGCCGCCAGCGCGCGCTTGGCTTGCCTGAACCCTGGGCTCGGGAGTCGGAACCCTGCCCACCGGCGGATGCATTGCGATCCGCATTAAGGGAGCGGTATCCATATCGTCCGGCCTGGATTGAGATTGGCGAGGCCATGGCGGAGAGTTGGGTTGGTGGAGGGGATATGGAGATCGCGGATGCGCTTGCCGTGGAGCCTCCTCGCCGGCAGGTGGTTCCAAAGCATGGGCTGACCGCGCGGGAGTTGGACGTGCTGCGCCTGCTGGTCGATGGAAAGACGGACCGGGAGATTGCCGACGAGCTGTTCATCAGCCGGAGGACCGCCGCCACTCATGTCCGGCACATCTACAGCAAGCTGGGCGTCTCGTCGCGAGCGGAAGCGGCGGTTTGGGCCGTGCGCAACGAGGTTACCTGACGGCCCGTGGATTGCACGGAATACGTAAGCGATGTGCATGGCGGAAATCGCGCATGTGCGCGATGCGTTCGCCTGGCGTGCGCGTCATCCTCGTTCATGTGGCCACGCTCACCAGGTCGGTGATAGCCGATGGCCCCAGAGCAGGAAGGATGCGCACATGCCTTCGCGAATCGATCGAAGACGGGTCCTGACCGGATTGGCGGCCGCGGCCGCGATTGGCCCAATCGCCGGAGCACGTCTCGCGACGGCGGTTGCTCAAGCGGACGCCGTGTCGGTATTCGCGAGCGGCCTGACCAACCCTCGCGGGTTTGCCTGGGCTGAAGATGGGACGATGTACATCGGGCTGGGTGGCGATGGCGTGGTGGCGGGGGACGCAATTTCGACCGGGGAGGGTGGCGTCAACGCTGAAGGAACGCCGGAGGTGACAGGGGCGGATGTCGTGTATACCGGCACGCTTACGGCCAGTGTCGCCCGGATCGCCGATGGCTGCCCGGCCGTCGTGGCCACGGGGTTCCCATCCGGTGGCGTTCCCGAACTCGGCTGGGTCTTTGGCCTCGACGATGTCGCCATCTTCGATGACCAGCTCTATGGCATCGTTGCGGGTGGTGGCGAGGCCTATGGCAATCCTGACTTTCCGAACGGTGTGTACCAGATCAATGCCGATGGCGGTTTCGTCCTGATCGCCGACACGAGCGCCTGGGTCCGTGAGAACCCGGTGGAAACACCTCACGAACCGGTTTCACCCGATGCCGAGCCATTCTCGATCATCGCTGGCGACGGAGTGCTGTGGCTGTCCGAGGCCAACCACCAGCAGGTTCTGACCGTGACCCCCGATGGCGCGATCAGCCGGGTTGTTGACCTCTCGGTGGTCGGAAATGTGGCGCCGACAGGCATCGTGCTGGCGCCCGAAGGTGGCGTCTACGTTGGATTCCTGTCGGCTCTCCCCTTCACCGACGGCTCGGCCCGTGTCGTTCACGTTTCGCCGGAAGGCGAGGTGACGGACGTGTGGACCGGTTTGACCGCCGTGACGGATATCGCGCTGGACGCTGATGGCGCCCTGCTCGCCCTGGAAATGGCCACCGGCAACATTGGCGATCCGCCGTTCGTGGCGCCAGGCACCGGCAAGGTCGTGCGCCAGACGGGTCCAGACACCGCGGAAGAGGTGGTGACCGGCCTCGACTTTCCGGTCAAGATGGATTTTGGAGCCGATGGCGCCCTCTATGTCGCGACTCCAGCGTTCGGCGCCATGGCCGGGGAAGGGCAGGTGCTGCGGATCGACCTTGGCGCGGACGGGCCGATCGCGATCGAGGGACCGCTTGAAGCGTCCGTGACCTGCCAGGCCTGAACCGAATCGTGGGAATCGTCACTCGACCTGGCTCCGATCGGGGCCAGGTCGAGTGTGTGTGGAGTCAGGGTTCGAGGCGAGTGATGCCGGGGTAGCGGTCCATCTTGCGGTCGAAAGTGTAGATGGCATCAAGGCCCAGTGATTTCGTCAGGGCAAGGTGGTAGCAATCCGGAAACGAAAGTGGGCTGTTGGCGGACCAAAAAACCAGGGCGTCGAGTATTGCCTGCCGGTGCTCGAACTGGATCTCCGCGATTTTCACGACTGCCGCGAGTGCTGGAGCGATGTCGGCGCGCGGCAACCCAAACAACTTGTCAAGGATGTACGTTGCTTCGACAACCACAGTGACAGAACTCACTGCCGAGCGCTTGCCCAGCGACAGTTGCTCGAGATACTCACTGCAGCGAGGTGAATGGTCTGGGTGATTCTTGGCCAGGTGGTAAATGACAATATTGGTGTCAATGAAACCCGCGGTCACTCGGCCATTCTCTTGTCGTGCTTAGCTTTCTGGCCATGTTCGATTTGCTTGAGCGTTTCGAGGTTTTCCTGAGCGATGGCTTTGGCGGCGAGTTCCCGCATTTCGCCGGGCTCAAGTGACGGTACACCTTTCATGAGGTTGGCGATTCTGTTGGAAGTTCGACGAAGTTCTTCGAGTTGACTCTCCAGAATTACTTTGCCCCCGTCTTCACAGACCAGCAGTACATCGCCCTCGTGCAGATTGAGTCGTTCGCGGATTTCGGCGGGAATAGTTACTTGTCCCTTGCGGGTCATCCTGGTCGACAGCATATCGGTATCCGATCACGAGTTAAACGTATTCACTATGGTACTACATGAACAGCGATGTAGTACATGCTCCCGGTATCGCGACGCGGGGGACGAAAGGTAGACGGCTACCCGGCATTGAAATGGTTCGTCAGGGAGCGACGCGTTCGACTCCCGGATACCGGTCCATCTTGTGGTCGAAGGTATAGATGGCATCGAGGCCGAGGGACTTTGCCAGGGCGTGGTGGTACCAGCATCCCGGAATCGATCGGAACGTTCTGGATCCGAGGCAATGGTGGTTGCAGCCAACGAGTCCATGTCGTGCCTTCTGGACAGATGTGCGACCCCTGTGCTGTCGTCTTGCTCTAGCACAGGGGTCGTACGGGTGATGCAGTAGTGAGAACCGTTGAGCCGATGGATCAGTCGGCGGCGGTGACGGCGGCCGGGTCTCCGCCGGTGTGGAGGAGCGCGAAGTAGCGTGCGTCCGGGTGCGGGACGACGATGGCGGCGGTGGTCTGCTCGGGGTCGAACTGGAAGCCGTCGGTGACGGTGACGCCAATCGAGCCGACATCCAGCAACTGGTCGACCAGCAGGTGTTGTTCGAGTTCGGGGCAGGACGGGTAGCCCCAGGAGTAACGCTTGCCGGTTTCCTCACCGATGGAGAGCGCGGCGCGAATGCGCTGGTGGACCATTTCCGCGAGGGCTTCGGCGGACGACACGCTCAGGCCGTGGCTGAAGTAGCTCTCGGAGTAGTCGCCACGGGCCTGGGTGGCTTCGGTGCGGGCGGAAGCGGCGGAACCCATCGTCACGATCTGGAAGGCGACGACATCCTTGCGGCCGTCTTCGAGCGGCACGAAGTAATCGGCGAGGCAGAGGCGGTCGCGGGCAGGCTGGCGCGGGAAGGTGAAGCGGACGAGTTCGCGGTCGTGGTCCTCGGGGTCGAAGACGATCAGGTCATTCTTCTCGCTGTTGGCCGGGAAGTACCCGTAGCGCACGCGGGGCTGGAGCCAGCCATTTGCTTCGGCGTCGGCCTGCATTTCGGCGAGGCGTGGCAGGAACTCGTCGCGCTGCATGGCCTCCCAGGCTTCGTCCTTCAGGCCCTTTCCGCCCCAGTGGAGGCGGAAGAGGGTCTTCAGGTCGAGGTGGGGCCAGACATCGGCGAGGGTGAAATCGGTCATCTCCTTCACGCCGAAGAAGGGCGCGACGGGAGGTTCGACGACCGGGGTGGCGGAGCGGGTGGTGTCGGAGGCGGAGGCCGGGGCGATGAATGACTCGCGCGATGGCTTGTTGAGGGTCTTGCGGGCGCCCTCCATGGTTTCGGTGACCAGCCGGATGCGTTCTTCGGGGACGATGATGCGGTCCATCAGCGAGAGGCCTTCGAAGGCGTCCTTGGCGTAGAACACGCCTGGTTCGTAGGCGGTGTCTTCCTCGACGAAGAGCGAGCGGTGGGCGTAGGGCCGGTTGATGGCCGCGCCGCCGATCATGACCGGGAACGAGTGACCGGCGTGGTGCAGTTCCTTGACGCAGAGTGGCATCTGCTTGCTGGTGGAGACGAGCAGGGCGGAGAGGCCGATGGCGGTGGCGTTCACCTCGACAGCCTTGTCGATGATCTTGCTGATCGGCACCTGCTTGCCGAGGTCGTGCACGGTGTAGCCGTTGTTGGAGAGGATGGTGTTGACGAGGTTCTTGCCGATGTCGTGGACATCGCCGTAGACGGTGGCGAGGACGACATTGCCCTTGGTGGAGCCTTCGACCTTCTCGAGGTAGTTCTCAAGTTGGGTGACGGCCTTCTTCATGGCTTCGGCCGACTGGAGCACGAAGGGGAGGATGAGCTCGCCGGCGCCGAACTTGTCACCGACTTCCTTCATGGCGGGAAGCAGCACGTTGTTCAGGACCTCGACCGCGTCCCCGCTTTCGGCGACAGCCTGGTCGATGTCGGCCTCGATGCCGTCCTTCTTACGGAAGACGATGCGGTAGTGGAGGCGTTCGCGGACGTTCATCTCCGCCATCGGGTCGGCGGCGCCGGAGCCGGTGTCCTCGGTTTTGCCTTCGTAGAACTCGATGACGCGCTGGAGGGCATCCGGACGACGGTTGAAGACGAGGTCTTCGGCCAGTTCGCGCTCGTCGGTGGGAATTTCGGCGAACGGCACGACGTGCGAGGGGTGGATGATGGCGAGGTCGAGTCCGGCCTTGATGCAGTGATAGAGGAAGACCGCGTTGATGACCTTGCGGGCGGCGGGATTGATGCCGAACGAGACGTTGGAGACGCCGAGGGTCGTCATGACGCCTGGCAGTGCTTCCTCGATCAACCGGATGCCTTCGATGGTCTCGATGGCCGAATCGACAAACTCGGGGTCGCCGGTGGTGAGCGGGAAGGTGAGAGCGTCGAAGATGAGGTCTTCAGGGGCGAGGCCGTATTCCTTCGTGACGATCTCGTGGATGGCCCTCGCGACTTCGAGCTTGCGCTCTCGCGTCTTGGCCATGCCCTCTTCGTCGATGGTGAGGGCGACGACGGCCGATCCGTGGGCCATGGCGAGCGGCATGATCGATTCGATCTTGCCGCGGCCGTTTTCCATGTTGATGGAGTTGATGATGGCGCGGCCAGGATACTGCTCGAGGGCGTCCTGCACGACATCGGCTTCGGTGGAGTCGATGACGAGCGGGCCTTCGACGGTGAGGGCGAGTTTCTTGACGAGCTTGCGCATGGTGTCACGCTCGTCCATGCGCTCGGTGAGGGCAACGCAGACATCGAGCAGGTGCGCGCCTTCCTCCATTTGGCTGGTGGCGACTTCGAGCACGCTGTCGAGATCGTCGGCCAGGATGTGGCGCTTGACCTTGCGGGAGCCGAGAGTGTTGACGCGCTCGCCGACGATGGTTGGGGCCGGTTCCTGCTGGAGGTCGACGGCGCGGATCATGCTGGCGACCTGGGGGAGAGGTTTGGATGGACGGGCGACGACGGTGGTGCGCTGGATGGCGTTGACCACTTCGGAGAGGTGATCGGGAGTGGTGCCGCAGCAGCCACCGACGATATCGACGCCGAACTCGTCGACCATTTCCAGCAGGCCCTTCGCCATCGGTTCGGGCTCCATGGGAAAGGAGGCCTTGCCGTTGACGTTGATGGGGATGCCGGCGTTGGGGATGATCGAGACCGGTTTGGTGCTGTACTCGCCGAGGTAGCGAGCGGGTTCGCGCATGTAGTCGGGACCGGTTGAGCAGTTCAGGCCGATGATGTCGACACCGAGGTGTTCGAGGATGTTGAGGGAAGCCGCGATGTCGGTGCCAAGCAGCATCGTTCCCGATGGCATGAGGGTGATCGACGCCTGGATCGGGATATCGCGCTGCTTTTCGGCGAACACCTCGCGGGCGGCGTGGATGGCGGCCTTGAGTTCGAGGATGTCCTGCACGGTTTCGATGATGAGGACATCGGCGCCGCCGTCGACGAGGCCCTGGATTTGGGGGATGAAGAGGTCTTTCACCTCGCTGAAGCGGTGATTGCCGAGCATGGGGTCTTCGGAGGCGGGGAGGAGGCCGGTGGGGCCGATGGAACCGGCGACGAAACGGGGCCGTGAGGCGGTGCTGTATTCGTCGGCGACCTTGCGGGCGAGCCGGGTGGCGGCCAGGTTGATGTCGTAGGCCTGTTCGCCGAGCCCATACTCCTCGGCCTTGATGGTGCTGCTGCCGAAGGTGTTGGTTTCGATGACATCGCAGCCGACTTCGAGGAAGGAGGCGTGGATTTCCTCGATGACGCGGGGTTTGACCACGGCGAGGTAGTCGTTGTAGCCCTCCTTGCCGGCGTAGTCCTCGGGGGTGAGGTCCATGTTGAGGATGGTGGCGCCCATGGAGCCGTCGTAGATGACGGGGCGTGCGTGGACGAGTTCAAGGAAGCGACTGCTCATGTGCTGGTGGTTCTCCGGTGGAAGCGGCTGGCCCTATTCAATCGTTGATTGTATCCCACACTCCATAACTTTGGCGGGTGGCGCGGTTGGGCTCTTTGGGGAGGGACAAGGTGAGGTCGCTGGTGGTGACAGTGGGGCCGAGC
>CAZUPA010000126.1:4384-8973 GCA_964622205.1 uncultured Sphaerobacteraceae bacterium | reverse complement strand
TCGTGATCGTCCAGGAACTCATCGCCAACCGCCACATCATGGTCCGCCTCGATCCCGGCCAGGATCTCCTCCACGGCATCGAACAGGCGGTCAAGGAAGCCGGCATCTCCCAGGGCGCCATCCTCGCCGGGGTCGGCTCGCTCAGCAGCTACCACTTCCACGTGGTCTCCACGCCGGTCATGCCGCCGGAGAACGCCTTCATCAAGGGCACGGGGCCATACGACATCCTCACCATCACCGGCGCCATCCTTGATGGCCGCGTACACGCCCACGTCACCTTCTCCGACACCGAGATCGCCATGGGCGGCCACCTCGAACCCGGTTCAATGGTGCTCACCTTCGCGATGATCACCATCGCCGATTTTTCCGCTCCGGGCCTGGAATTCGCGAAGTGGGACCACGTCGCCCGCTAACGCCATCACGCATTCCAGATGTCGCCGGCCGGGACCACATTCGGTCCGGGCCGGCCGCAATACTCCCGCGACGGATTCGCCACGACTCCAGAGCAGCTTCTGAACTAGACTATTGCCCGACGCCGTTCGCTCCCACGCCACTGGCGTCCTCGCGTTCCACCCATCCGCATGCAGGGAGTACCTCCATTGGGCTTGTTGAGTGATTTGACCAACTGGGCGAAGGATTTCATCGAGTCGGCCGGATATATCGGCGTCTTCCTCATGATCGTGCTGGAGAACGTCTTCCCGCCGATCCCGTCGGAGGCAATCCTGCCGCTGGCCGGGTTCCTCGCCGGAGAAGGCCGGTTCTGGCTCCCCGCCGTCATCGTCGCCGCCACCCTCGGCTCGGTCACCGGGGCGCTCATCCTCTACTACGTCGCCTATGCCTTCGGTGACCAGCGCATCCGCTGGCTAATCATCCGCTACGGCAAATGGTTCGCCGTCAGCGAGAAAGACCTCGACACCGCCAACGACTGGTTCGACCGCCATGGCAACCAGGCCGTGATGATCTGCCGCCTCGTCCCCATCGTGCGCAGCCTCGTCTCCCTTCCGGCTGGGCTCCGCCGGATGCCGCTCCACAGCTTCATCATCTACACCGCCATCGGCAGCGGGCTCTGGAACACCATCCTCATCGTCGCCGGCTGGTGGCTGGGCGATAACTGGGAGGAAGTCAGCGTCGTCGTCGACTACCTCGAATACCCGATGTACATCGCCATCATTGGCGCCGTGGTCTGGTTCTTCTGGAAGCGCAAGTTCTCCAGCTCCGCCCGCTCCGCCTCCCCCGACAGCGTATAGATCCAGCTCACCAATGCCTTCACCCAGCGAGCGATTCACCGCGCCCGTCGCGGTCCATCTCTTCCTCAACCGCGATGACCAGGTCCTCCTGCTCCGGCGCTTCAACACTGGCTACGAGGATGGCAACTACAGCGTCATCGCGGGCCACCTCGACGGCGGCGAGACCGTCCTGGAAGCCACCTGTCGCGAAGCACGCGAGGAAGCCGGCATCGACCTCGATCCCGCCGCCACCAGCGTCGTCCAGGTGATGCACCGCCTCTCGGACGACAGCGAGCGCATCGACTACTTCCTCACCGCCAGCCGCTGGACTGGCGACATCGCCAATGGCGAACCCACCAAATGCGACGACCTCCGCTGGTTCCCCGTCGCCAGCCTCCCCTCGAACACCATTCCGTACGTCGCCTTCGCCATCGCCGCCTGGCAGGCCGGAACCCTCTTCACTGCCTTCGGCTGGAATCGCTGACCCTCCCCCGGCTCGCGGCCCCCTGACAATCGCAACCAATTCGGCGCCTCTCACCATATACGGGCGGACCTGTCGAACCGCGGGCGAACCGCTTGCCCCGAGCACACCAGGTTCGACTGTTGTCCGCCCAAATCACCCCGCGATCACGTCATCACTCCGAATGCCACCTTGCACCAACTAATGATTTATTACTAAACTATGGTTAGTAACGACGCCGGGCTGGCGTCTCCCCTCGCATCTCGCGTTTCGAAAGGCGCCACATCCATGTCCATCATCGCTGAACCACTCAAGCTCGAAATCATCCTCGGCAGCGTCCGCAACGGCCGCTTCGGCCCCACCGTCGCCAACTGGTACGCCGAACAGGCCCGCCAGCACGGCGAATACGAGGTCAACGTCATCGACCTCGCCGATTACGCCTTCCCGGACGACATGTCCGTCACCGCCGATGTCGAGGACTTCTCGCGGCGCATCGAGGCCGCCGACGCGGTCGTGATCGTCACCCCCGAGTACAACCACTCCTACCCCGGCCCGCTGAAGACCGCGATCGATTCGATCAAGGCGCCCTGGGCTGGCAAGCCGGTCGCGCTTGTCTCCTACGGAGGCATGTCCGGCGGCCTTCGCTCCGTCGAGCCGCTCCGCGTCGTCTTCGCCGAGCTCCACGCCACCACCATTCGCGAGACGGTCAGCTTCCACATGGCCCGCGGCCAGTTCACCGAAGAAGGCAAGCCAGTCGACCCTGATGGCGTCAATACCGCCGCCCGCGTGCAGCTCGACCTCCTCGAATGGTGGGCCGTCGCCCTCCGCAATGCCCGCGCCGCTCGCCCGTACGGCCAGAAAGTCACCGCATAGGCGTTCCAACCGTCCCAATACCCGTCTCAACGCAAACCGCCTGGCGAGAAATTCGCCAGGCGGTTTCGTTTCTCTCCGTCGCCCAAATCCCTATCCCGCGAGGGCGACCATCCGCCCGTCATACGGAATCCGGATGAATGCACGCGCAAAAAGGGGCTACAGACGCTCGCTGGTCATCGCGATGGATGATGCGTGTTCCGACGCCAGAGCCGTAGCCCCGTACATGGTAAGCCCGGCACGCCAGGACCGCCTCGCCGGCTACGGCCCCAAGTACTCCACCGGGCTCCGAGAAACCCACCTCGCCCGGGTCTGATCCCGCGCACGACAACGGGGATGGCGAATAGACCATCCCCGTTGGTTGCCCGATAGGCCAGGCTCAGCCCGCGTCGGTATCGTAGACGTACCCCAGGCTCTTGCTGTCCAGCATCATTCGCGGCGTCACCGCCATCCCAATATGGCTGTAGGGCCACATCGCATCGTCGATGTTGTGCCCCACCGGACCGCCGGTCTCCGGCAGGTAGCTCTGGCCATGCCGTTGCATCCACAGGTTCCAGATCCGGTCGATGTTGGCGTGGTGCAGGAAGAACACCGGGTCATTGGGCGAACTGTTCGCCGCCATCGTCCCCATCACCATGTCGTCGTCGGCCGCCGCCGGGGTCGCATCGTGGCCGTGCTCCCCATCGCCCATCGCCGCCTCGTGCGCGAAGGCCCACTCGCCGGATACCCACAGATGCACCCGGTTGTGCATCGCGTGGTCTCCCGTGCAGACCGGGCCCGTGCCATCCACCGGCCCGCACATCTCGGCCACGCAATCCCGCCACCCTTCCAGGAAGTTCCGGAAACTCTCCGACGCGAACGACATCGCCGACCACGGCTCCGTGTCGTAGGTGGGCATCGAGAGCGCCTGCTCCAGTTGCTCCGACGTGGGAAGGTCTGGCGCCAGGCCACCCATGCCCAGGTCCCGCGTGATCCAGGGAATCTGGTGCTCGTCGCCATGGTCGAACACCGTCAGTTCCCAACCGCCCTTTGCGAACGGCCCATCGATCACGGCCTCGTTGTCGGCGTGGCTGCCGTCCCCGCCCATGAAATCCGGCTGCCAGAGGTACGAATCGACCTGGTTGTCCACCGTCCAGTCCCAGTACGGCAGCGTCACCGATGGGTCCACCGTCTGGAGCTGCTGCTCGAACATCAGCAGGAACTGCCGGTGCCACGGAAAGAACGCTGGTCCCATGTGCGCGGCGTCCAGTCCGCAGGTAAACGCGTCGCGGTGCCACAGCACGAAGGTGTCGTAGGTGCTCATCGCCGGGAGCCACGGCGACGGTTTTTTCTTCAGCCCCTTCACCGCGTTCACGAAATCGAACTTCTCCACGTCGCTCATGCTGGCGGCGTTCTTCCGCACGGTCAGCCCATGGGTGGCGACCGGCGACGCTTGCGGCGTCCGCGCGACACCTGGGCCGGCCATTCGCGCGGCCATCGCGGCCGCACTCCCCGCGACCATCGCGCCCAGCACGGAGCGGCGGCTCGCGCTTCGTCCAAATCGACCGGCAAACAAGGTTCGGCTATCGGCAGGCATGATGCACCCCTGGCACGTGGCGGTCTCCAAACAGACCGCGCTTTCAGGCAAAAAGAGTCCCTGCTTCCATCATGCCCCGCGCCATGGCCCAGTCAACATGCCGTTGGTCCTGAACCTGCCCACCGTGCGGGCAACGCCAGTTCCAGAATCCGGTTACAACCAGCCGGATGGAACCGCACCCCGTTGGGCAGGTCCTCGACGGTGGTCCCGCGCGGCCGCCGCGCCACCATGGCCACCATCGCGAAGTCGCCGATGCACCCGCTGAGCTGGATCGCGGCCGGCAGCACCAACCCCCCCCCAGCTTTCAGCCAGGATCGCCGCCAGGCACAGCAGCGTCAGCGCCACGAACGGCGTCAGCAGGATCACCGCGAACTGACCGCGCGAAAACCGCGTATCCGTACAGGCACAGTAGAACGCGGGCAACACCCCGCCCACCATCGTGACGCCATACCGCGGC
>CAZUPA010000126.1:0-4284 GCA_964622205.1 uncultured Sphaerobacteraceae bacterium | reverse complement strand
GGCCAACCACCAGCGCCAGCGTCACCCCAAGCGCCGCCAGCATCTCCAGCCCGGTGAACTCGACGCTCGCCTCCCCCCAGCGCGATGACCAGGCCCCGGCGAACACCATCAGCCCAATCACCATCAGGACCAGGCTCAGCACCGACCACAGCGCGATGTCGTTCCGGGACGGATGCCAGTCCCCACCGCCCGATTGCTCCATGCGTCTTCCTCGAATCGCACTCGCGAACCCGCCGCCCAATGCCGCGAAACACATTCGCCGGCTTGCCAAACCATAGCGAAATCCCCGTCATCCCGCCCAATCCACCAGGCCGGTTCCGCCCAACCCCGGTACAACCGCATCGACTCGCCTTGACACCTCCAAGCCCACAAGCGGACAATCCATAGGAAGCAGGTCGGAATACGGGGCGGGGTACGCCTCTTCGTTCCGGCAATGGAGTTTCCCCAGCATGTTCCCGCACGATGAAGGGCAGGTCCGGTGACGTTGTTCAGACCCGGCACGGCGAATCGCGCCACGCTCGCACGCTGGTCCTAAGCCCATGGCCGCCATCACGCCAGACCGGGCGCGCGTACCCAGCGAAGAAAACGCCTCACAACCGCTCGTGGTCATCAGCCGCGGCATCGGCCTGCTGATCGGCGTCGCCCTTATCGCGGCCGTCGCCCTGCTCAGCCTCCGGTTCGGCTCCCATCCCGTCTCCACCAAAGACGCCTGGAACGCCATCTTCAACTACGACAACACCAACTACGAGCAACTCGTGGTCCACACCATGCGCATCCCGCGCACGGTGATCGCCATCGGCGTGGGCGCGGCGCTCGCCGTCACCGGCGGTGTCATGCAGGCCGTCACCCGCAACCCGCTCGCCGACTCCTCCATCCTCGGGATCGCCAGCGGCGCATCATTCGCCATCGTCACCGCCATCTACTACTTCGGCATCACCAACCCACAGGGCTTCGTCTGGTTCGCCTTCGCCGGCGCCCTCTTCGCCTCCGTGCTCGTCTTCATCGTCGGCGCCTCCGGCCGCGATGGCCCCACGCCCGTCAAGCTCACGCTCGCCGGGGTCGTCATCTCCGCGTTGCTCGGCGCGTGGACCAGCGCGCTCATCCTGCTCGACGAGCAAACCATGGACACCGCCCGGTTCTGGCTGGCCGGCTCCGTGGCTGGCCGCACCCTGGAGACCTTCTGGATCGTCTCGCCCTTCCTGATCCTCGGCACCATCGCCTGCCTGCTCATCGGCCACCAGCTCAACGTGTTGAGCATGGGTGACGAAACCGCCCAGGCCCTGGGCATGAACATCAACCGCACCCGCATCATCTGCGGCGTGCTGGTGGTGCTCATCACCGGCGCGGCCACCGCGGCCGCCGGCCCCATCGGCTTCGTCGGACTCGCCGTGCCCCACATGGTCCGCTCGGTGGTCGGTCCCGACTACCGCTGGATCCTCGCCTACTCCGTCATCGTCGGAGCCATCTTCCTCACCGGGGCGGACATCCTCGGCCGCGTGGTGCTCGAAACCGGCGAACTCCAGGTCGGCATCGTCACCGCCATCGCCGGCGCGCCGTTCCTGATCTACCTGGCCCGGCGCGCGAAGGTGTCGATGTAAATGGCCACCACCGATTTCACCTATCCGGGCCGCAAGCCTGGCCATGTCACCGTCCGCAACCGCTGGTTCCAGGTGCGCGTCAACTACCGCGTGCTCAGCATGTGCCTCATCGCCACCGCCGTGCTCACCCTGCTCGTGATCTGGGCGATGACGCTGGGCAGCTACCACATCGCCTTCCTTGACGTGGTCAAGTCCATCGCCAACAACGGCGACGAGCAGCAGAACTTCATCGTCCGCACGCTCCGCCTGCCGCGCGTGTTCTCCGCCCTGCTGGTCGGCGCGGTGCTCGCCATGTCCGGCGCCATCTTCCAGGGCCTCGTCCGCAACGCGCTCGTGTCGCCCGACATCATCGGCATCAACACCGGCGCGTCGCTGATGGCCGTGATCTGGATCGCCTACGGGCTCGCCTACAACCTGCTCGTGCTGGCCGCCTTCCTCGGCGCGATCGTCACCGCCGCGCTGATCTACCTCTTCAGCTGGAAGGGCGGCATCGTTCCCAGCCGGCTCATCCTTGTCGGCATCGGCTTTGGGGCATTTCTCAGCGCCGGCACCACCTGGGTCACGCTCCAGTTCCCGATCGAACAAATCCGGCCCGCCATCGTTTGGACCATGGGCTCCGTCTATGGCAGCACCTGGGGCGATGTCCGTCTCGTCGGCTTCAGCCTCCTGCTGCTCGGGCCAGCCGCCGTCATTCTCATGTGGTATCTCCGCGTGCTCCAGCTCGGCGACGACATCGGGCGAGGGCTCGGCATGCACCTCGAACTCACCCGGCTCGCCCTCATCGTGGTCGGCTGCGGCCTGGCCGCCGTCGCCGTTTCCATCGCCGGGCCGATCGGTTTCGTCGCGCTCATGGTCCCCCACGTCGCCCGCATGCTGGCGGGTCCCATCTCCAGCAGCGTCATGCTCTTCACCGGCCTGCTAGGCGCCATCTTCCTGCTCTTCGCCGACGTCGTTTCGCAGCACTACCTCCCGGTTACCCTGCCGGTCGGAGTCGTCACCTCCGCCATCGGGGCGCCGTACTTCCTCTACCTTCTCTACAAATCGAATGCGCGGGTGTAAATCATGCCTCGATTGCTCTCCGAAAAGGTCAATCTCAGCTACGGCGATTCGCAGGTCGTCCACGACCTCTCGATCACCATTCCCGACGGCCAGATCACCACGATCATCGGGCCCAACGGCTGCGGCAAGTCCACCCTGCTGAAATCGCTCGCCCGGCTGCTGAAGCCAACCGGCGGCTCCGTCCTGCTCGACGGCCAGGTCATCCACCACTACCCCACCCGCGAGGTCGCCAAGCGCCTCGGTCTCCTCTCCCAGCAGGCCGTCATCGTGCCCGGCATCAGCGTCGCCGACCTCGTCCGCCGCGGCCGCTACCCACACCAGGCCTTCATGCAGCCGCCTTCGAAGGAAGACGAGATCGCGGTCGACCACGCCCTCGAACTCACCGGCATGGAGGAACTCCGCGACCGCCCGGTCGACCGCCTCTCCGGCGGCCAGCGCCAGCGCGCCTGGATCGCGATGGCCATCGCCCAGGACACTCCGCTCCTGCTGCTCGACGAGCCAACCACCTTCCTCGATATTTCCCACCAGCTCGAAGTGGTCGACCTCGTCCAGAAGCTGAACCGCGAGGATGGGCGCACCGTGGTCATGGTGCTGCACGACATCAACGAGGCCGCCCGCGCCAGCGACCATATCGTGGCGATGCGCGATGGCCGGATCATTCACGAGGGTCCACCCTCGGAGATCATCAACCCAACCGTGCTGTGGGAGACCTATGGCGTCGAATGCGACGTCTACCCGCACCCGGTCCTCGACTATCCCTACTGCGTGCCGCACAGCACCTACAGCCACGCCGGGGAGGCGGCCGCCGCCCAGGGCGACGGGTTCCAGGTCAACGGCATCGACACCGGTTACGGCAAGCACATCGTGCTCGAAAACCTCTCGGTCGAAATCGAGGCTGGCCGCGTCACGTCCATCATCGGCCCCAACGCCTGCGGCAAGTCGACGCTGGTCCGCACCTGTGCCCGCCTGCTCAAGCCGAACAAGGGCAAGGTCCACCTCGGCGAAGACCAGGTCCACCGGGGCTCCCATCGCAAGCTTGCCCGCCGCCTGGCGCTGCTCGCCCAGGGCCAGATGCCGCCCTCCGGCTTCCTGGTCGAAGACCTCGTCGCCTCCGGCCGCATTCCCCATCAGGGTCTGTTCCGCCAGTGGAGCGCCGAGGACGAGTCGATCGTCAACGATGCGCTCCATCGCGCCAACCTGACGGACATGCGCTTCCGCGAGATCGACACGCTCTCCGGCGGTCAGCGCCAGCGCTGCTGGTTCGCCATGTGCCTGGCCCAGAACACGCCGGTCATCCTGCTCGACGAACCGACCACCTTCCTCGACATCTCCGCCCAGTTGGACATGCTGGACATGGCCCACCGCCTCAACCGCGAGGAGGGCCGCACCGTGGTGATGATCCTCCACGACCTGAACATGGCCGCCCGCTACTCGGATACCATCATCGCCATGAAGGAAGGGAAGGTGATGGCCACCGGCTCACCGGCCGAGGTCCTGACCCCGGAAACGCTCCGCGCGGTCTTCGAGATCGAGGCCGAGGTCACGACCGATCCTACCACCGGCTGCCCGGTGGTGATCCCGATCGACTCGGTGAACACGGCCAGCGAACTCGACCAGATTCCCACCT
>CAZUPA010000125.1:7641-9057 GCA_964622205.1 uncultured Sphaerobacteraceae bacterium | reverse complement strand
GAACAAAAGCGTTCGTACATCTGGCGGGAGTGACCGTTCAGCATAGACAATCGAGCACAGGTCTGGCTTGGCGAGGTCGATTTCCAGGGATGGAGCCGGGAACGGCGTGACTCATCAAGGCTGTACCGGACCGATGTCACGTGGCTGGGGTGAGCACCGCTCCATACCGGCAACGACGTTCAAGGCGCCCGGGTGGGACCGCCTGTAGCAGCCCGAGATCCACTGGAAGTCACGATCCAGGGAGTTCGGGCCAGAGAAACATCACTAGGCGAGTTGCCAGATGGTGTGGAGAGGGCTTGTGCCCGCGACACTCCCTGGCGCCCGCCAGGGGGAAGGCATGAAGACGCTCCGCAACCGGGTGTGCGATGCACGCCTGTTCGGTCCCGCTATCGCCGTGCTGCTGATGGCCGGTACGCTAGGTCCGGTATCGGCAAACGCCGACCAATCGATCACGACAGGCGGCAACGCCGTCATCGCATTCGCGCAGGGCGACAACGTTCGCCTGCGGAGCGGACCAGGTTACGACGCCCCGGAGATCGACCGGTACGCCGAAGGCTCCAGCGTCGAGGTGCTGGACGGACCGTTCGCGGCGGACGACGGCAGCCAGTGGTACCAGGTGTCGGTGAGCGGGCAAACCGGCTATATGGATGCCACCTATCTTGCCGCCAGTTCCACGTTCACCGCAACCAGCGGCCAGGCGGTCGCGAACGACTCGGTCAACGTGCGGGCGGGCGCCAGCACGTCGGACGCGGTGGTGACCACCCTCGCCAAGGGTGACGTCGTGACGCTGACGGGCGGCAGCCGGAATGGATGGATTTCGGTGTCGGCGCGTGGCGGCGACGGGTGGGTGTTCGGCGATTACCTTGGCGCATCCAGCGCTCCGGCGCCTGCCCCGGAAGAACCTGAAGACCCGGCGGAGCCCGCCCCCCAGGAGCCGACCGGCGAGACCCGGTACGCGCTGGAGCAGGTGAATCTGCGGTCGGGTCCGGGCACGGAGTATTCGTCCATCGCCTCGCTCGTGGTGGGCGTGGAGATGCAACTGACAGGCAAGGTCGAGAACGGCTTCGCCAGCGTGACATCGGCCCATGGCGACGGCTGGGTCTACGCCCAGTACATCGGCCCGGCGTCCCCGGACGCGCCGGTGAACCCTCAGCCGACGGCGGCTCCGACCGGGGCTCCAACCGAAGCGCCGGGCGAGACCGGCACGCGATACACGATCGACACGGTGCATCTGCGAAGCGGTCCCAGCACCGGGTTCGACTCGATCACCTACCTCGAGATCGGCGTGCGGCTGGAACTGACCGGCGAGCTTTCGAACGGGTTCGCCCAGGTGACCTCGGACTTCGGCACTGGCTGGGTCGCCGCCGAGTTCATCGGCGCCGAAGCGCCCTCGAACCCGAATCCCACCACCACGCC
>CAZUPA010000125.1:0-7541 GCA_964622205.1 uncultured Sphaerobacteraceae bacterium | reverse complement strand
CCGAGCCTGAACCGACGACCACGCCGGAACCTACAACCGAACCAGAGCCACAGGAGCCGGTCGCGCGTTGGACCACGGCGAACGTAAACCTGCGGTCGGAATCAAGCGCGGCATCGGGCGTCATCACCGTGATCGCGGCGGGCACCGAGCTGAGCTTCGCCGGGGTGACCGCGAACGGCTTCTCGCAGGTGACGGCGGCGGCTGGCGCCGGCTGGATCGCCTCGGAGTTCCTCTCCGAAACACGTCCGGAAGCGCCGGAAGAACCGGGCCCATCCGATTCGCTGCTCGCCTGGCCAGTTCGAGGTGGTGAATGGCGCGTGCTGCAGGGCTACAACGGCAGCAGCCACCAGAACCGCTCGTCAAGCTGGCAGTACTACTACTCGCTCGACCTCGTGCGGTCGGATGGCGGTACGGCGGGCCAGCCAGTGTACTCGCCAGTGAGCGGCACGATGCGCTGGATCGACGAAGCGTCTGGCGGCGGATCGATCTACATGGGCGATGGACTGGCGTTCGCCTTCTTCCACGTGGTGATGGATCCGAGCATCCAGGAAGGCGACACGATTTCGCAGGGGCAATACCTGGGCACGATCGCTCCGGCCGGGCAGTTTGGCGCGGGCAGCACGCCCCACCTGCACATCACGATCTGGGAAACCGCCGACGGCGGCAACTGGAGCCGGGTAGCGATCCCGTTCACCGGCAACGTGTCGATCGCGGGAACCTCATTCCCGGCGACGAGCGGCGGAAACCAGTGGCGGGGCTTTACCTTCACCCCGTAGACGGGCAGGTGCCGGATCGGCCGGTACGGCTTACAATTCGGAAGGAATTGGTAATGGAGGGCGCGACTCAGGTTGCGCCCTCCATTACCGTTGCTTGCCGGGACCCCATTCGCCAGGAAGCGTGACACTACTCCCATGACAGAAGCCGATGCCGAACGCGGCGCCATCGCGACGCCTCTCCGCGACGTTCCCAGACCCGAGAAATCCGGCGGGGCGTTCAACGCCCTGAAGAAGTACCGGGATTTCCGGCTCCTGTGGCTCTCGACCCTGTTCGTCGGCACGGCCCAGTTCATGCAGCAGGTGGCGATGGGCTGGATCGCGCTGGAACTGACCGATTCTCCCCTGTTCGTGGGTATCGTGGCGTTCGCGGCCGGTCTCTCGTTCATCCTGGTCGCGGTTCCAGCCGGCAGCTTCATCGACCAGATCGACCGGCGGCTGATCTACCGGATCGCCCAGGGAACTTCCGCGGCGACGGCGCTGCTTCTGGCGATCAACGTGCTGACCGGCTACGTGCAACCGTGGCACCTACCGATCTTCGCGTTCGTCACCGGTGGGCTGCAGGCAATCATGTTCCCAACGCAGCAGTCGATCGCGCCCAACCTGGTGAGCAAGGACGAGCTGTCGAACGCGATCGGGTTGATGAGCGCGGGGCAAAGCCTCTCGCGGGTAGTGGGACCGACGCTGGCCGGAACGATCATCGGCTTCGTCTCGACCGGCGGGTCGTTCCTGATCCAGGCGCTGATGGTGGGCACCGCGTTTGTGATGGCCACCCTGATCCGGATACCGCCTCGCGAAACCTCCCAGGGCGGTCCCAGGGGGATGGCGAGGGTGGTGAGCGGGTTCTCGCTCGTGCTGGGGCGAGAAGACTTGCGGGCGCTGTTCGCGCTTGGGTTCGTCACGCCGATCCTGATCCTGCCCTTCGTGCAGTTCCTCAATATCTTCGCGCGTGACATCCTGGAGATTGGCGCGAGCGGCCTGGGCTACCTGATGGCGGTCTCCGGCATCGGATCCGTGATTGGGGCGCTGTTCGTGGCGCAACGACCAATCGGGCCCGGCACCGCCAGATATCAGCCTTACCTGCTAATCGTGGTGGCGATCTCGGTGATCGGGATCGCGATTTCGACGGTTCCGGCGATCACCTTCGCGCTGCTGTTCGTGGAGGGCCTGGTGGCGGCGATCATGCTGAGCACCAACATGGCGATTGTACAAATGCGGATAACCGACGATATTCGGGGTCGGGTGCTGGGCGCGTATTCGCTTGGGTTCGGCCTGTTGCCGGTGGCGGCGCTGCCGGTTGGCGCCCTGGCCGACCTGGTCAACACACAGTTCGCGGTGGGGTTCAGCGCGACGCTGGCGCTGGTCGTCGCGATCTGGATGGTGCTGCGGGTACCGATCATCCGCGAGCTTTAGGCGGTCGAGTCCGCCCGGCGGCGGGCTTCACGATCCACACGACAGGAGACGATGGGCATGACCTTTTCACCGGATCCAGCACGCTACGACTCGATGACCTACCGGCGAACGGGCCGGAGCGGCCTGCTGCTGCCGGCGATTTCGCTGGGGCTGTGGCAGAACTTCGGCGACGCGCGATCGCTGGAGACGCAGCAGGGCATCCTGCGGCGGGCATTCGACCTGGGCATCACCCACTTCGACCTGGCCAACAACTACGGACCTCCGTATGGCGCGGCCGAGGCCAACTTCGGGCGGCACATGGAACGCGACCTGCGGCCGTTCCGCGACGAGCTGGTGATCTCCAGCAAGGCCGGATACGACATGTGGCCCGGTCCGTACGGGGACCATGGCTCGCGAAAGTACCTTCTCTCCTCGCTCGACGCCAGCCTCAAGCGCATGAGTCTCGATTATGTCGACATCTTCTATCATCACCGGCCAGATCCGGAGACGCCGATCGAGGAAACGGCGGGTGCGCTGGCCTCGGCGGTGCAATCGGGCAAGGCGCTGTACGTGGGGGTATCGAACTACTCGCCGGAGCAGACCGGGGCGATGGCCGCGGCCCTGGCGGAGCACCGGATTCACCTGCTCATCCATCAACCGGCCTACAACATGTTCAATCGGACCATCGAACACGGTCTCGTCGATGTGCTGGACGAGCACGGCATCGGGAGCATCGCATTCGTGCCCCTGGCCCAGGGATTGCTGACCGATCGCTACCTTCATGGCGAGATTCCGGCCAATTCGCGGGCGGCGACCAGCCCGACGCTTGGCGCGGATCGGATTACGCCGGAGTACCTGGAACGAGCCCGGGCGCTGAACGCGATCGCGGAAAGCCGCGGCCAGTCGCTGGCGCAACTGGCGCTGACCTGGATCCTGCGGATGTCGCAGGTAACGTCCGCGCTTATCGGGGCGTCGAGCGTGTCACAGCTTGAGGCGAATGTCGCGTCGCTGTCGTTCCCGGCGCTGAGCGAGGAAGAACTGGCGGCGATCGAACCGCTGGCGAAGCCTCTCGGGTAACGGCGGAGCATCTGGCGGTGGTGGCCGTGTATGCCCTCTTCCAGGGAGGACACGAGGTCTAGTAGGTGTCGCATGTCTAGCCTGAGCCAACGAACGGTGCGTCCGCGTCACCTCTGGCGCCAGCCCAGCATGCCGACAGCAGGCGCCTGGCTGGCCTTTCGGCAGGTCATTACGTCTTGCCTTGCCACGTGCCAACAGTCCGGCCGGCCTCGGAATACGATGTTTTGCCGGAGAGATCAGCGGCGGGGTGGCGGGTAGTCGTCGCGGCGGTAGGTGGGCGGGGCCCACGAATGCCAGCCGTAGCGGAGCGATCCGAGGCGGAGCGAGAGACCGACGATGTACCCGGCGATCACCATCATGCCGCGCGGGCTGTCCAGTTCGTGGAGGATGACCATGGCGATGCTGGCGCCGAGCGCGGAGAGGGCATACAGTTCGGCGCGGCGGAAGATCATCGGCGTCTCGCCGGTGAGCACGTCCCGGATCACCCCTCCCCCAACGGCGGTGATGACGCCCAGCAGGACAGTCGGCCACATCCCGATCTCGTAGTTCATGGTGCGCAGGCTGCCGGCAACCGCGAAAGTGATGAGGGCGACCGAGTCGGCGTAGACGATGGTTTTCCGCGTGCTGTCGACCTTTCCGCCGTAGAATGCGCCGGCGAAGGTGGCGACGGCGACGGTGGGGAGATAGGCGGGCTCGGTGAGGGCGAGCGGTGGGCCGACCTGAAGGCACAGATCGCGGATGAGGCCGCCGCCCAACCCGGCGACGAGCGCCAGCGTCCAGATGCCGGTGATGTCGTAGCCGAGCCTGTACGCCACGAGGGTGCCGGTGAACGCGCCGACGAAGACGCCAAAGACATCGATGACGGCGAAGAGTGACCATGGATCGAACATGAGGTAACCGGATCGCTCCCGTGACGCATTCATTGGCGTGATGCGGCCATTGCCCGGACGAATGATTGGGCCCACAATCGCCTGAGCAATTCGCCTGGCCCTGCTTGCGCCGGAAAGTACTCATTATGGCCGCCGCCGTATCAATCGAACCACTGTCCGCCAGCCAGCGCCAGCGCGGGCTGTTCACGCTGTTCCTCACCACCTTCATCTCGTGGGCGGGATTCCTGCTCGTCATCCCGTTGGTGGCCGTGCATTTCGTGGACGACTTCGGGTGGGCGGCCGCCACCGTGGGGCTGATGCTGGCGATCCGCCAGTTCTGCCAGCAGGGAACGGGATTCGCCTTTGGGGCACTGGCGGACAGGATCGGCCCGAAGCCTCTCATGGTGGCCGGGATGCTGGTTCGCGGAGTTGGTTTCGCGGCGATGGGCTTCTCGACATCGATCTCGATGATGCTGGTGTCGATGGTGCTCTCCGGGATGGGCGGCGCGTTGTTCGAATCGCCGAGTTCAGCGGCGCTGGCGACCATCGTCAGGCCGGAGGACCGGCAACGCATTTATTCGCTGCTGGGTGTCATCGGCGGGATCGGGATGGTGGTGGGCACGCAGCTCGGCGCGTTCCTCATCACCTACGACTTCCGGCTGGTGTGCCTTTCGAGCGCGGCCGGGTACGTGATCGTGGGGATCGTGGTGGCGATTGCGTTGCCGCGGCTGTCGGTATCGACCAAGCGGGCGGAGTCGAGGGGCGGCATGCGCGATGTGCTGCGCGACCGTCTGTTCATGAAGTATGTGGTGCTCCTGATCGGGTTCTGGTTCTCGTGGTCGCAGTTCCACCTCTCGATGACGCTGGCGGCGACGGACATATCCGGGACCAATCGGGCGGTGTCGTGGATCTACCTCGTCAACACCACGATCATGATCGGACTGGGGTTCGTATTGCCGCGCCTGCTGGAGCGATGGTGGAAACCGATCGACCTGCTGTCATCGGGAACGCTGCTGCTTGGCGCGGGTCTGGGTGTGATCGGGCTGGCGACAGGCGTGCCGGGGGTGCTGCTGGCGGCGGGCGTGTTCTCGGTGGGCATGGTGCTGGCGCGACCCGGCCAGGAAACGGTGACCGCCAACCTGGCGAGCCCGGCGATGCGCGGCACCTACTTCGGGGTGGCGATGATGTCGCTGGCGATCGGGGGCGGGTTCGGAAACCTGCTCGGCGGAATGGCGTACGACTTCGGGAGCGAACACAGCGTGGAGCCGCTGGTGGGCGGCTTCTTCCTGGCGGTGGCGGCGGTCTCGGCGGTGGGGCTGTTCCTGAACCGGAAGGCGTTCTCAGAGGTGCGGATCGAGGCGGTGGAAATCGCTCCGGAGCCCGAGATCGAGGTGATCACCGTTCCGGCCGGGGCGACCGCCGGGAACTGAGCCCGGCGTCCTTCGGGACTCCCCACCCGCGGTCGTTGGGATGTCAATCCGATCCTGGCGTGCCAGGAATGAGCGCCATGATCCGGGCGGCGACATCGCGCGACATCAGGTAGCCGCTCTGCGCCTCTTCCCAGGGGCGGTCCAGCCCGTCGTTGGCGAATGCCGCGGCTACCGCGATCGCGGCCCGGGTGACCTGCTTGTGCGCATCCAGCCCGAGATGTTCCTGGAGTTTCGCGCCGGCGAACCGCTCCCCGGGATGGGTGGCGAGGAAGCGGAGGAAGCGCCCAGCGGGCTCGTCGTTGAAGGCGTTGACGACTGCCTCGATGGTGGAGTCGCCAGCCTCGAGCACCGGCGTGAGCGCGGGCTTCGATGGTTTCCCGACGGGAGAGACCGGCGCTGGCTGGCCGCGCAGGGTGGGGAGGATCGTCCTGGCCACCTCACGCAAGACCGGGACCTCCGCCTCGACCCGCGGCCACGGCATGCAGATGTCCTGGAATCCGGCGTCGACATAGGCCCGCACGCCACTGGCGAATGCCTCGGGCGATTCGAGCAGGTTCAGCGACGGGCTGACGCCCCGGATCAGCGTTGAAGGGTCGCGGCCGATGTCCTGGCAAAGCTTGTCCATCCGCGCGTTGAGGGCCGCGCCATCCTCCGGCGTGGCGATCACGTTCCAGATGTCCGCGTGCCGGGCGACGAGCCGCATCATCCGGGGCCCGGTGGAGCCGATCAGCAGCGGCAGGCGCGGCGACTGGAGCGACTTGGGTTGGAAGGGAGCATCCAGCAACTGGTAGTGCTCGCCCTCGAACGTCGTTCGGTCGCTCGCCTGCAATGCGTCCCAGATTTCAAGGGCTTCCTGGAACCGGTCGATGCGCTCCTTCGGCGGTGGGAGCGGGAAACCGTAGGCCTCGTGCTCGCGCTGTTGCCACCCCGCGCCGACCCCGAAATCGACCCGCCCGCCGGAGATATGGTCCACCGTAATCGCCTGCTTGAGCAGGAAGGCGGGGTTGCGATAGGTGTTGCCCGAGACCATCATCCCGAGCCGCATGCGCTGGGTGAACGGCGCGAGCGCGGCCAGCATGGTCCAGCCTTCGTGGGTCGGCTCGTCGAGGTCGATACGGCCGAAGTAGTGGTCCACGAGATAGAGACCGTCGAAGCCGAGACGCTCGGTTTCGAGGGTGCGGGCCAGCATCTCGGGCCACGAGACGCGTTGGCCGAGCACGATGATGATCCGGGGAAAGTCCTGGGGCATGTCGATCCCTCTCGCGCGAAAACAGCGGTGAGCATCACTGGTGCGGGCAGCATTGCATCTGGCCGCGGCGCTGGCAAGCGGGCGTTGCCGGAAACCCGGCATGAGGTGAGAGTGACCGGCAGATGAAGAGTCGCACCGAAAGACCTCCTCCGCGATGACGAACAGCACCAACCTGACGGTCCAGCAGCGCTCCCACGGGCTCTTCGCGCTGTATGTCACCACCCTCTGCACGTGGGGCGGCTACTACCTCATCATCCCGCTGCTGGCGGTTCACTACGTCGATGGCCTTGGCTGGGCGGCGGCCACGATCGGGATCCTGCTGGCGATCCGGCAGTTCACCCAGCAGGGCGTGGGCGTTGTCTTCGGCGTCATCTGCGACCGGATCGGTCCGAAGGCGCCCATCATCGGCGGGATGCTGTTCCGGGGCGGCGGCGATCGCCTACCTGGCGCTTCCGGAGGACCGGCCCCGGATTTACTCGCTGCTGGGCGTGCTCGGTGGGATCGGGGTGACGCTAGAGACCCAGATCGGCGCGTTCCTGATTCGCTACGACATCAAGCTGGTGTGCTACGCCGGGGCCATCGTGTACCTGATCTTGGCGGTCACGGTGTGGCTGATGTTGCCGGGGATGAAGGTCTCATCCGGTGCCTCCGCGCCCACGTCGGCCCTTGGCGGGATCGGGATGGCGCTGCGTGACCGCACGTTCATGATCTTCCTGGCGCTGCTCTCCGGATACTGGTTCGTGTGGACGCA
>CAZUPA010000124.1:5467-9083 GCA_964622205.1 uncultured Sphaerobacteraceae bacterium | reverse complement strand
CATCAGCACGCCGCACAGCTTGGTCGCCATCATGATCGCGAACGGCCCAACCAGTTGGGGCATCGAAATATCGTGGCCGCGGACCTGGGCCAGGAACCTGAGCGCCTTGCGAGGCATCCGCCGGAGAATCCAGGCGGGCGGCTTGGCGCGGCGCAGGGTGACGATCAGGGCGAACGCCATCACGCCAACCAGGGCGATCAGGCCCGCCGTACAGGCCATGAGGAGAGGAGTGCGCTCCTGCACGAACACGACCGGAAGCAACAGGATAAGGAAAGCGACGTTCCCCACAACGCTCTTGATCGACACCGCAAGCAGGGCGTCTGCCGGCTTTACGCCACGGCCGCGTAGCGCATGGATGAACACGACCATCGAGGACGGGCCGCCGACAGGCGTCACCGTGCCGACCACCACGCGCTTCAGATGCACACCGACGAGTGGGATCAGCTTGATGTTGTGGCCGAGGCGGGAGAGCAGCACGCGGTATGCGCCCGCCACCAACGCCAGGATCACGAGTTCAAGCAACACCAGCCCGGCGATCCACTCGCGTCGCGCGTTGAGGATGGTGTCGCGGATACGGGCGAGCTCGGCCTGCTGGCTCATTCCGAAATAGACGGTGAAGCCAAGCAGCAGGACCAGCCACAGGTATGGGCCGTGGCGTCGAAGGAACGGAGAAAGACTTCGTAGGGAAGCGCTAATGGGTCCAAACCATCCTTCCGGCCGATTGAGTTGTGCAACGTTGAGGCGCCGTCCAGGTCAGCCTCCCCAGACGATCTACACCCAACCGTAGCATGTGAATAAATGCGCCATATGTACGTACGCCACCCGGTGGACTCATCATTGGCGGGTTGCGGCGGACCCTCAGCCAATCGAGGCGATTCCGGCGACCGCCGCGCCGACCGCGAACAGCACCATGATGAAGGCGAACATCGCGAACGACCCGCGCGACTGGACGGCATGCGGCGTCTTCTTGACGTAACGCTGATACAGCAGCGAGATCGCGAACACCAATGCTCCGCCCGAAATCCCAAACCAGACGATCGCGACGATATCCATTTCGAACCCGGAAGTCCTTTCGATGTGCGGAGTATCGGCGAGATGAATCGCCACTCATGGTCTACGGTTCCGGTGACCTGGCGTATTCTACGGGGAAGACATCGCCGGATGCCGTGTAGCCTTGCACATGATTTGTGTCAGGCCGATGCGCCATCCGGGTGGAGACGAAGGAGAACAGGTGCAGAACGACCGGAGGCTTCCCCCCGGCAGTGTACGCCGGTACGAGCGGCCCCAGCCGCTTCGCTATTCAATGGACGACCTCGAGTCCGAGTCGGGGGTGTCGTCGCGGACCATTCGCTACTACATCTCCGAAGGGCTGCTGCCTCCCGCCTATGGCCGTGGCCCATCCGCCGTCTACGACGCGGATCACATGCTTCGCCTCCGGTACATCCAGCAACTGAAGGCCGCCCGGCTGCCGCTCAACGACATCCGGGAGCGGCTCAACGGTCTCACTTCCGACGACCTCGCCGTCGCGCTCAAGATTGAGATGGAGCCCAGCTCGGAAACCTGGCGCCACTACCGGCTGCACGAGGACCTCGACATCGTCGTTCGCGACCGCGCGCCTGGCGCTCGCCCGATCAAGCAGGACCAGGCATTCGAACTGATCGTGGAGTACGCCCGCTCCGTGCTGGAGGACCTCGACCGCCGTGCCGGAGAGTAAGCAGCCATCCACACGCCAGGAGCCGAATCGGAGCGGCGGCGGCATCGTCTTCGGCGGCGGTACTCGAAGCCAGCCGCGCGACACCAGCGATCCGGGTGAATTGGTGCGCGGGTTCCGTCGCCGGTGGGCCAGCGGGATCGCGATCGTGACCGTGGCTGATCCGGAAACGGGTCTGCGCGGCATCACCGCGACCTCGCTGATGATCGCCTCGCTGGAGCCGCCCGTGCTCGCCATCTCCATCGCGGACGGCATCTTCCGCAACATGGTGGGGGAGGGCACGAGGCTTGGCGTGAGCATCCTCGAAGCGGCTCACGAGTTCCCGGCCGAGCGGTTCGCCGGTCGCGCTCCGCTACCCGATGCCCGGTTCACCGGCATCCCGCATACGCTGGAAGGCGGGGTGCCCATCATCGACTATGCCCTCGCCTGGTGTGTTGGAACGATCACGACCGTCGTCGAAGCCGGTGACCATCTGGTGGTGTTCGTCGAGATAGAGCGTGGATCGATCGCCGCCGACACCGACGATCCGCTCCTCAGCTACGAGGGCCGCTACCGGCGCCTGGAGGCGAGTTGATGCCCGTGAATCACGATCGGCCCGACCTGTGGATTCCTGACAATCCTGACGGCAGCGGGTGGGCGGAAGTCGACTGGGCCAGCGTGTCCCGTGGCAGCCGGTATCACTACCGGCACGGCGAACCGCTCCCGGAGGCGAACGCCGCCCGGCCTCGCGGCTACCGGGTCGTCACACGGCTCGAAACCGAACGCATCCGCCCCCACGAGAACGCCTACTACGTGCTGGCGGCCAATCTCGCGGACTTCCTGGCCGAGCTCGTCTGGCACGGCGGCGACGAAACGATCTGGCACATCGAGCCGGTGGCTGTAGCCCCAGCCGGCGCGCGAGTAGAGGGCCTCTCGCGTCCCCAAGGGGAATGATGAACGGCCTTCCCTCGCGGCGGCGACGTTCGTCATCGCAGCCAGGGAGCCCATGCACCGGCCACACCCCGGTTCCAACACGGTACTCGCTGGCCTGCTAGGGCTCCCCTACCGGTGCTTCACCGGCATCCCATTCCCGAAGCCGTCGTCACGCAACCGTGCGGAGGCCCCTATTCGCCCACGAACAACGCACCATTCACCAGTACGGAAGGCTTAGCCGACCACCGTGTACCGGGCTGGCAGCAGCAGCCTGGTCGGCGTATGGCCTTCCCCGCCAGTCCGCCCGGTGTAAGGACTGCCCACTGAGCGCGCCTACGAATGCTGGCTTGACCGTGGTTTCGGGGGGCGGATCAGCAGTTCGATGTCATCGTCATGAATCTCGAACACCCATCCCTTGATGGTGACCACGGCGGGCGTGGAAATCTCGCCGTAGCGGATTTCCACCACCTGGTCCTCGATGTCCATCAGGCGGCGCGATTGCGCGCTGAATGCCTGTCGTGGGTTGCGATAGATGGAGCGGGTGCCGCCCGCCTGCCGAATTGCTTCCCAGGCCAGCCGCGTGGCCTCTTCTTCATTCACCTTGGGAACTCCTATCGTCAGGGCCGAAGTTGACGTCCGGCTCGCCACGACTGTGGCCGGAATCCAGATCGCCTGGGCGTCATTCATGCTACCACCCAGGCATCGGCCGCCAGGACAACCTCCGGGCTGGGCGCGTTCTTTCCAGCCAGATTCAATGTCTGGTATGGTGCTCGCCAGCGTGAGTAGACATCTCGCGGCGATCACGGGTTCGCGGACCGTTCCGCGCAACCGCGGCTGGTGGATGGCCGAAAAATGGGGCGCTTGCCCAGTCCCAGCCAGGCTTCATGCATTCGAGGAGACACAGGCACACATGGTTACCGCGACGACGCTTCACAACGAAATCGACGAGATTCTCCCTGGCCTCGTCGCAGACCGCCGCTACCTGCACGAGAA
>CAZUPA010000124.1:0-5367 GCA_964622205.1 uncultured Sphaerobacteraceae bacterium | reverse complement strand
TCCGTGGTCGGCGAGGAGAACGTCATCGCTCCTCCTCCGTCGATGGGCGGCGAGGACTACGCCTACTTCCTGCTGGAACGGCCTGGCGCCATGTTCCAGGTCGGCAGCAAGAACGAGGGGCGCGGCCTGATCTGGGGCCATCACCACCCGCGCTTCGATATCGACGAGGACTCCCTCGCCATCGGCCTCGAAACCATGACCGTTTCCGTCCTGGCCTATCTGGAGAAGGGGCTGTAAGGCTTCTCAAGGAGTTTCCCTCGATGGTGACCGCGACCACGATTCACGACACGATCGATGAGTTGATGCCCGGTTTGATCGCCGACCGCCGGTACCTCCACGAGAACCCCGAGCTTGGCTGCGAGGAGTTCATCACCTCGGCGTTCGTCATCGACCGGCTGACATCGCTCGGCGTGGAGGACATTCGCACTGGGATCAACGTAACGGGCGTAACCGGTCTCATCCACGGCGCGAAACCTTCTCAGGGCGATCCCCGCGTGCTACTGGTTCGCGCGGACATGGACGCCCTCCCGATCCACGAGGAGAACGACGTCGAGTACCGTTCGAAGGTCGACGGCAAGATGCATGCCTGCGGCCACGATGCGCACACCGCCATCCTCCTCGGCCTGGCTCGCGTGCTCTCGGATCGGAAGGACCAGTTCAGCGGCACGATCAAGTTGCTGTTCCAACCTTCCGAGGAGCGCGGTCCCGGCGGGGCCAGGATGATGATCGAGGAAGGCGTGCTCGAAGACCCGCATGTGGACGCCTGCTTCGCGTTGCACATGGCACAGGATGAACCGCTGGGAACCATCGTCATCAATGAAGGCCCGATGCTGGCCGCGTCCGACAGATTCGTGGTCGAAATCCAGGGGAAGGGCGGGCATGCGGCCCACCCGAATCTCACGGTGGACCCCGTCGTCGTTGGCGCGCACCTGATCGCGGCCATCCAGTCCATCGTCTCCCGCAACGTCGATCCCATCGAGCCCGCCGTCATCACCATCGGCTCGCTCCACGCCGGGCATGCCGCGAACGTCATTCCCGATACGGCGGCGCTCGAAGGCACCGTCCGCACGCTCAATCCCGAGGTTCAGGACCTGATCGTGCGCCGGCTCGAGGAAGTCGCGAATGGCGTCTGCCAGTCGATGGGCGCCACGGCCCGCTTCGAGTACACCTACGGCGTGCCCGCCACCATCAACTCAGCGGAGGCGGCAACATTGATCCGCGCCGCCGCGATCGAGATCGTAGGCGAGGACAACGTCTTCGCGCCGCCTCCGTCGATGGGTGGTGAGGATTTCTCGTACTTCACCCAAGAGCGTCCCGGCGCGATGTTCATGGTTGGCAGCAACAATCCGGAAAAGGGCCTGATCTGGGGGCATCATCATCCCCGGTTCGATATCGACGAAGAATCACTCGGAATCGGTCTTGAAACGATGGCGCTCAGCGCCATCACGTATTTGAACCAGGGATTCGCTCAGTAAGGATGGAAGGAGCGCCGCATGGCGGCCACATTGCCAGGACTTCATGAGGAAGTCGACGAAATCCAGCCTGGGCTGGTGGCGGATCGTCGTTACCTGCACGAAAACCCGGAACTCGGTTTCCAGGAACACAACACCGCCCGGTTCGTGACCGAACGTCTCCAGGCGCTCGGGGTCGAGGACATTCGCACGGGTATCAACGGCACCGGCGTGACCGGCCTGGTGCGCGGCGCGGCCGATGGACCGGATCGGGTCGTCCTCGTCCGGGCCGACATGGACGCCTTGCCGATTCACGAGGCGAATGACGTCGAGTACAAGTCGCAAACCGATGGCGTGATGCACGCCTGCGGGCACGACGCCCACACCGCCATCCTGCTTGGACTCGCCCGGACGCTGATGGGACGCCGAGACCAGTTCAGTGGGACCGTGAAGCTCCTCTTCCAGCCCGCGGAGGAAATCCCGCCTGGCGGCGCGCAGGGCATGATCGCGGCCGGTGTCCTCGAAGACCCACACGTCGATGCGGTGTTTGCCCTGCACATGGCGCAGGAAGTGCCATGCGGTATCGTCATCGTCCGGCCAGGCCCGATCCTGGCCGCGCCCGACGGGTTCCAGATCACCATCCAGGGCAAGGGCGGTCATGCCGCATCGCCCCATACCTCGATCGATCCGGTCGTCGCCGGATCGCATCTGGTTGTCGCCCTGCAGACCGTCGTCTCTCGCAACGTGGACCCGATCAAGGCGTGCGTCGTCACCGTTGGCAAGTTCCAGGCCGGTGACGCCTTCAACGTGATCCCGGACACCGCCCATCTTGGCGGCACCGTTCGCACCTTCGACCCCGAGGTCCGCGACCTGGCCGAGAAGCGGATCGCGGAACTCTGCGCCGGGATCGCGGCCGCCACCGGCACGGAAATCACATTGGAGTACGATCGCGGCTATCCGGCCACGGTCAACGACCCCCGCGCTGTCGAGATCGTCCGCGAGGCCGCCCTTGAGGTCGTTGGCGAGGATCGCCTGATAGCCCCACCGCCGATCATGGCCGGGGAGGATTTCTCGTACTTCCTGCTGGAGCGTCCAGGGGCGATGTTCCAGATCGGCACGCGCAACGAGGAGCGCGGGCTCGTTTGGGGGCATCACCACCCGCGCTTCGATATCGATGAGGAGTCGTTGGGTGTCGGGCTCGAAACCATGGCGGTCACCGTCGTGAAGTATCTTGCCCAGGGATTTGGAGACGATTAGCGCCAGGCGACTGGCACGAGAGGAACAATCGCCGTTGAGCACCGCGACCCTGCAATCCGATATCGATGAAATCATGCCTGGAGTCGTCGCCGACCGGCGATATCTCCACGAGAACCCGGAGCTTTCCTTCCAGGAGACGCAAACCGCCGCCTTCGTCGCCGAGCGGCTGTCCAGCCTCGGCGTCGAGGATGTCACCACCGGCGTGGGCGGCAACGGCATCACCGGCCTGATCCGCGGCGCCGGCTCTGGCCCCGGCGCGGAACGGGTTGTGATGGTGCGCGCCGACATGGACGCCCTCCCCATCCAGGAGGAGAACGACCACGGCTTCGCCTCGAAGGTTCCGGGCGTGATGCATGCCTGCGGGCACGACGCGCACACCTCGATGCTGCTCGGTCTGACCCGCGTCCTGATCGACCGCCGCGACAGCTTCGCGGGCACGGTCAAGGTCCTCTTCCAGCCCGCCGAGGAACTCCCGCCGGGCGGCGCGGTCGGCATGATCCGGGACGGCGCGCTGGAGAATCCCCGTGTCGATGTCGTGCTCGGCCTCCACGTCGCGTCGGAGCTGCCGACCGGCGTCATCGGCACGCGGCCCGGCGCATCCTCCGCCTCCGGCGACCAGTTCACGATCACGATTCAGGGCAAGGGCGGCCACGCAGCGCGTCCGCAGAACGCGGTCGATCCGGTCGTCATCGGCTCGCAGATCGTGTCCGCGCTACAGGCGCTCGTCTCCCGCGAAACCGATCCGATCGCGTCCGGGGTGGTCACCGTCACCGCGTTCCTGGCGGGCGAGGCGTTCAACGTCATCCCTGACTCGGCGGAACTGCGGGGAACGGTCCGCACGCTCGATCCCGCCGTGCGTGACCATCTTGAGCAACGCCTGCATGAGGTGGCGATCGGGCTTGGTGAGGCGATGGGCGCCAAGGTCGAGGTCGACTACCTGCGCGGCTACCCGAGCGTGATCAACGACCCGCGGATGGTGGACATCGTCCGCGAGGCGGCCATCGAGTCCGTTGGCGAGGACCACTTCCAGGAGCTTCCGCCGATGATGGGCGGCGAGGACTTCTCGTACTTCGCGCTGGAACGGCCGGGCTGCTTCTTCATGGTGGGCGTGCGCAACGAGGAACGCGGCATCACCTGGCCGCATCATCACCCGCGCTTCGACCTCGACGAGGACGGCATGGAGGCCGGCATCGCCACCATGGCGAACGCGGTGCTGCTCTACCTCGAGCGTGGGATCGAGTCGTGATAGGCATATAGAACGTGGGCAACACGTCGGGACCAGCGAGCCTGGCTTGAACGCTGGGGAACGAAGGGGGCTGGCTGGCTGCACGCCTCTGGTAAGGAATTGGGGAAACAAAACATGGTAACCGCGGTCGAATTCCGGAAGGACGTGGACGAAATCCTGCCAGGCGTGATCGCCGACCGGCGGCATCTCCACGAGAACCCGGAACTTGCGTTCCAGGAGTACGAGACCTCCAAATTCGTCGCCGAGCGGCTCGCCAGCCTCGGCGTGGAAGACATCCGGACCGGAATCGGCGGCACTGGCGTCACCGGGCTGATCCGGGGCGGCAAGGGCGACGGCAAGGTCGTCATGGTCCGCGCCGACATGGACGCTCTGCCGATCCTCGAGGAGAACGATGTCGAGTACAAGTCCACCAGGCCGGGCGTAATGCACGCCTGCGGCCATGACGCGCACACCGCGATGCTGCTTGGCCTCACGCGCCTGCTCACGGCTCGCAAGGCCGAGTTCGCGGGGACAGTCAAGGTGCTCTTCCAGCCCGCCGAGGAGGTCCCGCCCGGCGGCGCGATCGCCATGATCCGGGACGGCGCCCTCGAAGACCCGCATGTCGACGCCGTGCTCGGCTTGCACGTTTCCTCCGAGACGCCCGCCGGTCAGATCGCGATGCGCGCGGGCGCCGGTTCGGCCTCGTCCGACCGGTTCCGGATCACCATCCAGGGCCGGGGCGGTCACGCCGCCTCCCCGCACGAGGCGATCGACCCGATCGTGATTGGCGCCCAGATCGTCAACGCCTTCCAGACGCTGGTCTCGCGCGAGACCGACCCGATCAAGGCCGCCGTCGTCTCCACCACCGCCTTCATTGCTGGCGACGCCTTCAATGTCATCCCTGACACCGCGGAACTGCGCGGCACCATCCGGACGCTCGATCCCGAGGTCCGGGCCAACAAGGAAGAGCGCCTCATCGCGCTGGCCAAAGGCATCGGCAAGGCAGGCGGCGCGGAGGTCAAGGTCGACTTCATCCGGGGGTATCCGGGCATCGTCAACGACGAGGCCATGACCAACCTGGTCCGCGAGGCCGCCATCGAGGCGGTTGGCGAGGAAAACGTCATCGAGTCGCCGGTCGGGCTTGGCGGCGAGGACTTCGCCTACTTCTCACTCGAACGGCCAGGCTGCTTCTTCAACGTGGGCACGCGGAATGAGGAGCGCGGCATCACCTGGGGCCATCACCATCCCCGTTTCGACGTGGAAGAGGAAGGCATGAGCGCCGGAATCGCCACCATGGGCAACGCGGTCCTCAGGTATCTCGGCTCGTAACTCGCGCCACAATCGAATACCCGGAAAAAGAGGGGAGCGCGGCCATTTGGCGGCGCTCCCCTCGCTCTTTCCTGCCTTCGAATCGCCTCCGGCGCTAATGGCGTG
>CAZUPA010000123.1:0-9096 GCA_964622205.1 uncultured Sphaerobacteraceae bacterium | reverse complement strand
TCTCGATTTCCAGGTGCGTTCGACACGCGTGCCGGACGAGGAACGACGCGACCGGTACGAGCTGTAGCTCCGGCGACATGACCGCATCGACACCTGGCAATACGTCGACCGGTCGGCCCCGCGCGTGGTGGGCTGGTACCTGCTGGACAAGTCGCGCCACCGCTGTTCGAGCTTTCCCACTCCGGTGCCTGGTGGGAGCGCCGGACCGCGATCACCGCGGCGCTCTGGATCATCCGGGCGGGCGACATCGACGATCCACCGCGACTGGCGGAGATGCTGGTGGACGATCCAGAGCACTTGATCCGGACCTCGGTTGGCACGGGATTGCGGGATATTGGCGAGGTCGACGCCGGGGCGCTGGCGGCGTTTCCGCGGGCCCACGCGGAGACGATGCCCCGGATCACGCTGAGGATGGCGATCGCCAAGCTGCCCGAAGCGGAGCGCAAGCAGTGGCTTTCGGTGGGGAAGCGTTCCGGCTGATTCGCCGGATTCCCGGCCCTTTCACGATCACCCTCCGTCCACCCTGGAGCGCACGGCGTCGCCAATTCCGGAGGTTTGCGGGCGGGCGCGCCGTTCCACCCTTCCGGGCGCTACACTGCGCAGAGATTGGTGGACCATTGAAAGGAATCAGCCGTGGGGCATGGATCGGTTTTCCTGATCGGCGGTGGGTGGAAGGAACCGGGGTTTTCGCATACCTACGGACCGTTCGTGGCTGCGGCGGGCGGAGGCTCCGCGCCCATCGCCTGCGTCCTGCTCGATCACGACGAGCGGGACGAGTACTTCGCGCGGTCGGCCGCGGCGCTCGCCGCCGTGGGCGCCAACCAGGTATTCCCGGTGTTCGTTTCGCCTGACCGGCCGCTCCAGCCATCGGACGTGCGGGACGCGGCGGGCATCCTGGTGGGCGGTGGCCTGACGCCCGAGTATCACGACGCGATCGTGCCGGCGGCCGGCGGCTGGCTGCGCGACCTGGTCGATGGCGGGATCCCCTACGCGGGGTTTTCGGCCGGGGCGATGATCGCGCCGGATGCCGGGATCATCGGCGGCTGGAAACTGCGACAGGGGTTGGCAGATCTCGAGATCTGCTCGGAAGATGTGAGCGAGGACGAGGAGTACCTGGATATCCGCCCGGGAATCGGCCTGGCGCCGTTCGCGGTGGACGTTCACGCGTCGCAGTACGGGACACCGACGCGTCTGCTCCATGCGGTGCGGACGGGCCTGGTTGTAGACGGATGGGCGGTGGACGAGGACACCGCGATCGAGGTGACGAACGGGCGAGTGACGGTCCATGGCCTGGGGAGCGCCTACCAGGTTCGGTCCGGGGGCGAGTCGCTGGCGATCCGCATTCTCGGACACGGTGAGTCGGTCGAGGCGCCCGCCAGCCATCCCGTGATGCCAGGCTGACGAAGCGGCCGGAGGTGTGCCGCGAGGACTCGATCTGGCGAAGAGGCGATTCGCCGATGCATGGGCGGGTGGTGCGCCGGGGCGGGATACACTTGGTTGCATCACGCATGGCGGTTGGTAGACAGGCTGGCATGGTGGCCAGCGGTTTGGGGAGGCAGTAATGAGCGAGCAGGAGACGCGGTTCACCTTCGTGGACAATGCGGCGTCGATGGCGGAGTACGAGGATGGCCGGGTGAAGCCGGTTTCGGTGTTGAAGTCCACCGGGGCGAACGTGGTGATCTTCGCGTTCGATGCGGGGGCGGTGCTACGGGAGCATACCGCTCTGCAGCCGGTGTTGCTGCAGGCACTGGAGGGGTCGCTGACGGTGGAGATCGCGGGACAGTCGTTCGTGATCGGACCTGGCGACCTGTTCCACATCGAGCCCCATGTTCCGCACAGCGTGTCGACGCAGGAGCGGTCGCGGTTGCAGTTGACGGTATTGATGATCGACAGCCCAGGGCCATCGACGGTGCCGCTGACGGACTGATCCCTGGCTTTCACGAAGAACGTCCCTCTTTCCGCGTGTTTGCGGGGAGAGGGACGTTTGAGGAGGAGTCTGTGCGGATACTCCTCCGTCGTTCACGGGCTGGGGGACAGGACGAATTCTCCTGAGCGCGACAGGCTCACGAATTCGGGCCCCAGTCCGGGCGGCAACTTCTTGGCCTCCTGGACACCACGCTCAAGGGCACGCTTGTTCTCGAATCCCAGGGCTTCGAGAATCGGATTGTTGACTTCCGTTACCTGCTTGCGAGGCGTGTGCAATCTGGTCCGCCTCATGGCAGCCTCAAGTAATGACGCATCGGGGATGAAGTCGAGTGCCGGCATGGTGAAACCACGGAAGACCTTGAGCAAGGTCTCAAGCGTTTGATCCGGGAGATACCTGAGATGAATCCGGGTCATTTCCAGGAAGATGCCGTGATGGGCGATCTCGTCCCGGCCCACAATCTGGAATGCTCCCGCGGCTCCAAACTGGTAGCCGCGTCGACGCTCTTCCGGTGAGGCCTTTTCGGGCAATTCATACTCATGACGAATACGCTTTCGCATCTCGTCGTAGTTGAAGTAGGTCGCCCGCTCCTGGACCATGGCGTAGCACAACACACCAAGGGGAGTATCGAGCCCGGGATGGTTTTCTCGCATGGTCCATTTGTGCGACATCACCTCCTCGATGTACTCCTTGAGCTGCGTTTCCGTGCGGCGCTCGGAGTGCTGAAGGACGAGTTCCCAGGCCCAACCGTGCTTGAGTTCCTCCATGCCCCAGGCGAGTTGCAGGTTGCGCCGGACCCGGTTGTTGTGAAACATCTCCAGCCCATCCTGGACATAGTCGCCGACGTATTCCTCCACCCCCAGATATGCCTGGATCATCGTGACGGTGTCTTCGCTGAGCATGTATCCCCGTTGATGCATTTCCTTAATGGGGAGTTCGTTGGGCACCCAATTGCGGACTTTCATCGCCTTCGCAAAATAACGCTCAAAACTCTGGCGACATTCCTTGTCGATCGCGTCCATGCGGGCCTGCAGCGTCCATGGTCCCTGCACAATGAGGGGAAGATCGATCTGGGTAGTATCAGTGGGGGGCAAGTGGCTTTTCTCCGATGGCGAGGGGAAATGAAGAGGTTGCAACAGCAGCCCATACAGTAAGGCACCTTCTGGGCAAGGCGTGGAGCTACACCTAGTCTAGTGTTTACGTTAAGGTCAGTATAGGAACGACCTCATGGGTGAGGGGGATGGCCGGCGCTCGGCCGCGCTCGCACACACAATCCACACCCCAAGAACCGCCGGTAATCCTGGTGCCGCCGTCGCCAATGTAGTGAAGGTGTGGGTGAGGAAGCTGTCCGAGGGGTCGATGCCGGTCACGGCGGCGGGTTGGACTTGGCGAGGATGGCGGCGGTGAGGGCGCCGGTGCCACAGCCGATGTCGAGCCAGTGGCTGTTCGGGGGCACATCGAGCCAGGAGAGGAATTGGGTGGCGACCTGGCGACTCCAGCGGCCCATGTAGCGTTCGTAGGCGTCGCCGTGGCGCCAGCGGTTGGGTGGTGTGGCCATGGGGGTGGCTCCGTGAGGTGGAATGCGTGTGGACCCCGGAATGGCATTCACGATCGGGGTTCGCGCCCATGGTATTGCGAATGGCCGATCGTTGGCCATTCCCCACGAAAGGCTACGTACGTTTGAGGGCGGTGAGGATGCGGGCTGGAGTGAAGGGGATGTCGTGGAGGCGGGCGCCGGTGGCGTTGTGGATGGCGTTGCCGATCGCGGCGGTGACCGGACAGATGGCGGGCTCGCCGGCGCCCCAGGGCGGTGTGCCCGGGCGGTCGATGAGAATGATGTCGATCTCGGGAATTTCCGGAAAGGTGAGGATGTTGTAAGTCTCCCAGGTCAGGCTGGTGACTTCGTGGTCGTTCCAGGTGACCGCTTCCTTCAGGGAGCGGCTGATGCCCTGGATGATGTTGCCTTCGATCTGGTTGCGGACACCGTCGGGGTTGATGATCTGGCCGCAATCGTGGGCGACCGTGACACGGGCGACGCGAACCTTGCCCGTGGCGGGATCGATGGTGACGTCGGCGACCATGGCGACGTAGGTGTAGGCGGTTTCGTAGCGGGCGTAGGCGAAACCGCGTCCGGCCAGCAGCCCGTCCGGGGCGGGAGCCACGGTTCCCCAGTTAGCGCGGGTGGCGGCGGCGTTGACGATGTCGATGGCGCGGGGATCGTCGAGATAGCGGAGTCGTAGCTCGACCGGATCGACGCCGGTGGCGGTGGCGATCTGGTCGAGGAACATTTCGTTGGCGGTGGTGTTGTGGAGACCGCCGAGGCTGCGAACCGCCGAGGGCCGGAGGGGCGAATCCGCCAGCCAGTGCATGGTCACGCGCTCGCTGGGAAAGGCGTAGGTGGTGGGCGCGTTGCGGTCGCCGCCGACGGTGCGATGCGAGGCGGGCGCTACGGGCGGGTCGATCTGCTGACCGGCGAGAAGGTTTCCGGGCTGGCCGCCGGGCCGGGTGGAGTGTGTGGGCGTGTATGTGACGTGCTCCCAGGAGGTGATCGCGCCGGCGGTGTCGAGCATGGCGGCCATGTCGATGAGCATGGCTGGCCCCTTGGGCTCCCAGGCGAACTCGTCGCGGCGCATCCACTGGAGGCGGACGGGTTTGCCCACCGCCTGGGAGAGCAGCGCGGCATCGGCGGTGACGTCGTCTGCGCCGTTGTGACCGTAGCAGCCCGCGCCCTCGCGGTAGATGAGGCGAATGCGTTCTTCCTCCATGTTCAGCACCGGGGCGAGCGCCTGGCGGAGGGCGTAGACACCCTGGCTGCTGGTGTGGATGATGGCGCGATCGGGCCGGACATCGGCGACGGCGCAGGAGGGCCCCATCGAGGCGTGGGCCTGCATGGGAAAGGTGTAGGTGGCGGTGAAGTTTTGGGCAGCGATGCTGGTCGCGGCGTCGATGTCTCCGGTGTCCTTCGGGTAGGTGACGGTGGACAGCTGAGCACGCATCCGGTCGTGCAGGGAGGCCTGGGGAGTCAGTGGCTCGGCGGGTTCCCAGGTGACCTTTAGGGCTTCGGCGGCGCGGATGGCGTCGAACTCGCGCTCGGCGACGACGCCAAGGAAATCGCCATTGCGAACGATGGTGACGCCGGAGATGGCGCGGGCGGCGGTGTCGTCGATGGCGAGGATGCGGCCGGAGCCGCTCATGGTGCGAACGAAGGGCCGGATGACGCGGCCGTGGAGCATGCCGTCGAGTCGGAGATCCTGGATGAAGGCTTCGCCGCCGGTGAGCTTGGGCGGGAGGTCGACGCGGGAGGCGGAGCGACCGACCGGTTCATGGACCGGCGGGTGGGAGGGCCAGGCGTCGCCGGGAATGGTTCCGGAGAAGGGCGTGCCGGCGAGATCAGCGAGCGGAACGGTGACGGGTGAGCCGTCGACCGGGCGAATGGCGCCGTCGACGATCTCCAGGTCGGCGGGGGCGACTTCGAGACGGCTGGCGGCGCGTTCGAGCAGTTCCTCGCGGGCGAGGATGGCGGCGTGACGGAAGACCGGTCCGGCGACCTGGAGGGTTTTGGAGCCAGAGGTCGTGCCCTGATCGGGCGTGCGCGAGGTGTCGGCCATTTCGATCCGGACCCGGTCGAGCGGGAGCCTCAGTTCGGCGGCGACGATCTGGATGATGGCGGTGGCGACGCCGGTTCCGAGTTCGACCTTGCCGGAGTAGACGACCACATCCCCGTCCGCGGTGAGTTCGAGGAAGGATGCGGCCTTGTCCGTATCGCGGGTTCGGACATCCTGCTCGGTCTGATGGGCGGGGTTGGCCATGGATCAGTCCTCGCTGGCTGGGGCGTCGATGACGCGATGGATGGCGCGGAGGATGCGGGCATGCGATCCGCAGCGGCAGAGCGAGCCTTCGAGCGCCGCGCGGATTTCGAGATCGGTGGGGCGTGGGTTGGATTCGAGAAAGGCGGCGGCGGTCATGACAATGCCGGGGATGCAGAACCCGCACTGGGCGGCCTGTTCGTTGAGGAATGCCTGCTGGAGCGGGTGGAGTTGGCCGGGCTCGGCGAGGCCCTCCAGCGTCGTGACATGCTGGTCGCGAACCTCTCCAACGGTGACCATGCAGGAGTATGCCGCCTGGCCGTCGAGATGAACGACGCAGGCGCCGCAACGTCCGAACCCGCAGCCGTATTTGGCGGCGTTGAGGCCAAGCTCATCGCGGAGAACGTAGAGCAGGGGCGTGCCGGGGTCGGCGGATACGTCGTGGACGGCTCCGTTGACGGTGATCCGGTGGGGCGTTGGCGGCGAGGTCATGCCAGGTGCTCCGGTGCTTGACGCGATGGGTGGACGGTCATGCTAGCACAGGCCAAGGGCGGTTGGAGGCGGGGCGTGGAGATGCCCACCGGTGACGGGTACACGGCCAATCCGGCATAATGCCCATGGATTGATTGAAATTTCCGTGCAAGTTTCCAGCCATGGACGAAGGCCCACGCGATACCAGGGACAATCGCCTGTCCGGCGCGCCGGACACCTGGCCGCTCTCCGCGCTGGACGCGGCCCGGTCGCTGGGTGTGAGCGAGCGAACCGTTCGCCGCGCGATCGCTCGCGGTGACCTGCCCGCCACCAAGCAGGGCGGGGTCTACCGAATCGCCCCGGAGGCGCTGGCGGGCTACCAATCGCGCTCCGGCTCAGGCAATCCCGCCCGGCCGGCCCAACCCGCCGGCCGGATCGCGTTGCCCCTCCCGCCTACGGCCCTCATCGGGCGCAAGGAGGAACGTGCCGAGGCGACACGGCTGTTGCTGCGGGAGGGCGTCCGGGTCGTGACGCTGACCGGACCGGGCGGGGTGGGCAAGACGCACCTGGCGTCAAGCATCGCCACGGACGTGGCCGATGTGTTCGCGGATGGCGCGTACTTCGTCGATCTCTCCCCGGTACGGAATCCCGATCTCGTCTCGCAATCGATCGCCCAGGCCATCGGGCTTCGCGAAACGGGACAACGCTCGATCGACGAGGCGGTCACCACGTATCTTCGACCGCGCGAGTTGCTGCTGGTGCTGGACAACATGGAGCAGATCATCGCGGCCGCCCCACGCATCGCCGATCTGATAGCGAGATGTCCCGACCTCCATGTCCTCGTCACGAGCCGGATTCCACTCCGAATTCGGGGCGAGCGGCGACTGCCGGTGGACCCGTTGCCAACCCACGACCTGCCTGGCGTGCCGATCCAATCCGCCGCGAGCCAACTCTTCATCGAGCGCGCCCGGGCCGTCGACCCAGCGCTCGCCGAAACCGAGGACAACCTGGAGGCCATCGCCGGAATCTGCCAACGCCTCGACGGCCTGCCCCTCGCCATCGAGCTGGCTGCCGCCTGGTCGGCGCTGCTCCCGCCAGCAGACCTGCTTGCGCAACTGTCGGACCGGATGCGCACCCCTGGTCATGCGCCGCGCGACCTGCCCGACCGGCAGCGAACGGTAGCGGATACGATTGCCTGGAGTTACGACCTTCTCGCCCCAGAGGAGCAGGCCCTGTTTCGCCGCCTTGGCGTCTTCGTCGACGGATTCGACCACGACGACGCCATCGCCATTGCAGACACGCCAGCCGTGGTTGTGACCGCACGCCTTGGCGCACTCGTCGAGCAGAGCCTGCTGCGCCGCGTCCAGCGTCCTGGCAAGGATGCACGCTTCGCGATGTTGGAGACTGTCCGCGAATTTGCGTGGCAACAGGCGATGGAGCAAGGTGAGGCGCAAGAAATCGCTGAACTGCACGCCGCGTACTACCTGGACCTCGCCGAGCGCATCGAGTTGGTTCTCTATGGCGCGGAAATGCGGTACTGGCTGCAGCGCCTGGAAGACGAGCGTCCGAATTGCATCGCCGCCCTGCGACACTTCATCGAGATCGGCGATGCGACGAGAGAACTGCGCCTGGCCGGAAAGTTGTCCGAATACTGGTACTATCGCGGCCAGATTTCCGAAGGTATCGCGGCGCTGCGCGGCGCGCTGGCGCGAGGCGAAGCTGCCCCGCCCGGCCCTCGGTCGAGGGTGATGTCCGAGTTGGGCTATCTCCTCTGGGCCACAGGCGCAGCCAATGAGGCACGCTCGCTCCTGGCCGCGAGTGTGCCGCTCATCCGCCAAACGGGAGACATCTACCGCCTTGCCCAGACCCTGTTCATGTGGGCCGACGTGCTGCACGATCACGAGGGGCAGGAGACGAAGGCAATCGCACTCCTGGAGGAGACCATCTCCCTCATCGACTCCCATCAACAGCCTTTGGGCCTCCACACTTCGGTGCAGTTGGATCTCCATGCTTCGGCGCTAGCCGACCTCGGAGACCTGTGGCTCGGCAAAGGCGATCGAGAGCGCGGCATCGCGCTCCTGGGTCAGGCGCTCACCATGTTCGAGGGGCAAGGGGACCAGCTCGGAATCGGGCAAACGCACCTGCGGCTGAGTCGGCTGGCATGGCAGGACGGCGACATCCGACTGGCGGCGGAACACTACGGGAAGTCACTCCGAGGCTATCGCGAATCCGGCATCGTGACGCAGGCCGGTCTCCCGTTTGCGGGCCTTTGGAAACTCGTGGCGGGCAGCGGATATCCGGAG
Organism: uncultured Sphaerobacteraceae bacterium; assembly: GCA_964622205.1. Lineage (GTDB taxonomy): Bacteria > Chloroflexota > Chloroflexia > Thermomicrobiales > UBA6265 > JACCYX01. The sequence continues at coordinate 592 of CAZUPA010000123.1, read as the reverse complement.
TCGGCCGCCCGGATTGCCGGGATGGCCCAGGCCATTGCCGATCGCACCGGCGCGTCATTCGACGGCGACTGGACCATCGCACCGACTCAGGCCGAGCCCCAATCACCAGTGGCCCTGGGGTCCGGCTATTCGGCTGAGATCGAGTCTGGCATGAGCCTGTCGCTTGACGACGCCTTCGCCGAGGCAATCGCTGTCGCGGATGCCCTGGCCACCGGCAAACCACCTCCGGGCACGACAGGGAGCTCTCCGCCGCGCCCACCCGTCGCGCTCAGCCCGCGAGAGAACGATGTACTCGCGCTCCTGGCCCAGCGCTACACGGCACCCGAAATCGCCGACCAACTCTTCCTCTCCGTCCGCACGGTGGAGCGCCACGTCGCCAACGTCTACAACAAACTCGGCGTGAACTCGCGCCGGGCCGCGATCGCGACGGCAACGCATTACCGTCTTGTGCAGGGCTGACCCCCACCATCGCGCTCGTCCAACGAATGCGTACAAAGTACGGAAGTCGTCGCCCGGTACGTCGCTGCACGCTGGCAGTGCGCGAAAGCCACGCACGCCGCCAAACTGGGCGCCGCAACCTCAACTGGGGAGA
>CAZUPA010000122.1:3322-9492 GCA_964622205.1 uncultured Sphaerobacteraceae bacterium | reverse complement strand
ACCGAGGATGCTTCCCGTCCGCCCGTACCCTGATGAAGCTAATCGTCGCCGATGAGGACGGTGCGGCCACGGATGCCATCCGAAGGGCCGATCACGCCATCGTCTTCCATCTGTTCGATGAGGCGCGCGGCCCGGTTGTAGCCGATACGCAGGCGGCGCTGGAGCATGGACGCCGAGGCGGAACCCTGCGAGCGCACGACATCGAGCGCCTGGGTCATGAGCGGATCCTCGCCCGCGTCCTCGTCCTCGCCGCGCTCGGGATTGGTGCTTTCGAGTTCCATCCATTCCGGGTCGTACTGCGGAATCGGCGACACGGCGTGCCAGTGATCGACGATTGCCTTCACGTCGTCGTCGATGAAGGCGCCCTGAACCCGGACTGGCTTGGCGGCGTCGGGCGGAAGGTAGAGCATGTCGCCCTTGCCCAGAAGGCGTTCCGCGCCGGGCATGTCGAGGACCACGCGGCTGTCGATCATGGACGAGACGGCGAAGGCGATCCTGGCCGGGACGTTGGCCTTGATGAGACCGGTGAGCACGTTCACCGAGGGCCGCTGGGTGGCGATGATGAGGTGGATACCCGTGGCGCGCGCCATCTGGGTGAGGCGGGCGAGCAGCGTTTCCACGTCGTCGGGCGTCGTCATCATGAGATCGGCAAGCTCGTCGATGATGACGACCATATAGGGCATCTTCTCGTACTCTGGCTCGTCGGCGGTACGGAGGCGATAGCCATCGATGTTGCGCACGCCGAGCTTCTTGAACAACTCGTACCGGCGGTTCATCTCCTTGAGCACCATCCGCAGCGCGCCGACGACCTTGTCCATCTCCGTCACCACCGGGCACTGGAGGTGCGGGACGGCGTTGAACATGGTGAGTTCGACCATCTTGGGGTCGATCATCAGCAGACGCAGTTCATCAGGGCGGAACTTGATCAGGAACGTGCTAATGATGCCATTGAGACAAACGCTCTTTCCGGCGCCGGTCGCGCCCGCGATGAGCAGGTGCGGCATCTTGGCGAGGTCGCCGACCACGTAGCGGCCATTCACGTCCCGGCCGAGCGGCAGCGGAAGCTTCGACTTGGATTTGGAGAACGCGGGCGATTCGATCACCTCACGCAGGCCGACGGTGGCGATCTCCGGGTTGGGAATCTCGAGGCCAACGCGCGCCATGCCCGGGATCGGCGCCTCAACGCGAATGCTCTGGGCGGCGAGCGCCAGGGCGAGGTCGTTCTGGAGTTCGGTGATGCGGCGGACCTTCACGCCGTTGCCCGGTTCCAGGGCGAACTGGGTGACGGACGGGCCGGGGTTGATCTCACGCACCGTGGCCTCGACCTTGAAGCTGGAGAGCGTCTCCTCGATGGCGCGGGCCTTGGCCTCCAGGTCCGCCGTGTTTGGCGCGATGGTTTCGTAGTAGGCAAGGTGCCGGATATCGGGCAGAGGCAGCGGTTTGCCGTCGTCCCCTGTGACCGGAGCGGCGGGCCCGGCCGGCGACTCCTTCGCCTTTGATTCGCTCTTGGCGGCCCGTTTCGGGATATTGATCACGCGCTCGACCGGTTGAACAGCCTTCGGCTCGGCCAGCTTCTTCGCTGCCTTGGGTGGCGACACGGTAATCGGAGCCGCCACGACTGGCTTGGGTTTCGACGCCCGCCTCGGTAGCAGGCGACGGACATCGCGTTCCAGTGACATCAGGTCGGTATCGGCGAGCAGGAAGACGGAGACTGTCCCCACGGCGAACAGGACGAGGCCAGATGCTACGTTTCCGAGGGCTCCCCGGGCAATATCGCCGAACATCATGCCAATCGAACCAGCGGCATCCGAGCCGCCAAACGAGAGCAGGCCCAGCGTGGCGAGGATGAAGAGGAAGCCGCCCGCATAGTGGCGGAAGAGCAGGATGGGACCATCGTCGCCGGAGAACGCCCGGATCGCGGTGAGCCCGGCGAACAGCGGCACGAGCATCGCGCCGGCGCCAAGGGTATCGCGCAGCACATCCGCCCACCACGAGATGACCTCGCCATCCTGGGAACCGCGGCCAAGCGCCCACGAGCTGAGCAGACCGGCGAGAACGAGCAGGATGCCGGCGATTTCCCGCTTGAGGCGGTCGGAGATGGTGATGGAGGGAACCATGCCGCGGAAGAAGCCACGCAGCCTGACTGACCAGAGCGTCACGAAGGACTGCTTCTGCTTCTTTCGCGCCTTCCCCTTCGACGAGGTCGACCGGGATCGCGATGTGCCAGATTGGACCCGAGTTTGCGTGGCCATCCACCGCTCCGCATTAAACGCACGCGAGCCACATCGCCCGCGAGTAGTGCCGCATCTGTCAAAGGAGCCCATCAAGAGCGTACGTACATTATACACATGCGATTGAGAAAGGACCGCCCCTCGTGCCGGTTGGTCACGAGGGGCGGTCTGTCCGCCGTCTGGAAGTGGTTGCCCGGACGCTAAAAGAGGGTGGACTGGCTGTGCCTGTTCTCTCGCTCATGGGAGGCTTCCCGGGCACGATCCCGGTCGGCGAGAAGGCGGGGCAACTTGTCGAAGTCTTCCTGGATGGTGGCGCGTAAGGCTCCCTGGTGGAGCGCCGCGGCGGGATGGTACATGGGAACGTAGAGCCGGTTGTCGATTTCCTTCGGCTGGCCGTGAATCTTCGAAATCCGCGCGCCAGGGAAGAATTGCGACATCGAAAACCGGCCGAGCGTGACGATCACGTCCGGATCGATCAGCGCGATCTGGCGCTTCAGGTACGGCTGGCAGGCGGCGATTTCGTCCGGAAGCGGGTCGCGATTGCCCGGCGGGCGGCACTTCACGACGTTGGTGATGAACACCTCCTCGCGGGACAGCCCGGCGTTGGTGAGAAGTTCGGAAAGGAACTTGCCCGATGCGCCCACGAACGGTTTGCCCTGCTGGTCCTCATGATATCCTGGCCCCTCCCCGATCAGCATTACGCGGGCCTTCGGATTGCCCTCGCCAGGGACGGCATGAGTTCGGGAACGTGAAAGCTCGCACAGGGGACAGCCCACGACTTCGCTGGCAACCTGTTCCAGTGAGTCGTTCACCTTGACATCGTTTGGCGGGGATTCAGTCATGACCTCGTACTCCTTGCCAGCACTCGTTTTCGCCACACGAGTATACCGACCGGCGCCGGAGCCGTCGCATGGAAACGGCCAGGGCCGCCGGAGCTCGAACTCCGGCGGCCCTGGTTCATCGTGTGCCTGTGTGGCGTGGCGTGCGTTTATCCCCCGAGCGGGAAGGTGAACGCCTGAACCTCGCCAGCTTCGGTCTCGAAAGATATCAGCAGCGTGGCCGGACCCGTGATGTTCAGACCGCCGATGGTGATCTCTTTCTTGCCAATGAATATCTCGTCCTGACCCTGATCGACGATGGCACCATCGTCCTGCACGAGGAAGTAGTTGAGCGTGCCGTTGGAGGCGGCCTCGAAGGCCACCATCAGGTTGGTTCCGGCCAGCGTCGGTTCCCGGAGGAAGTTGAGGCCCAATCCATCGGGTACCGGTGTCCGGCCCGCCAGCGGCACGCCATCCGCCGCCGACTGGGCGATGGAGAGGGGAGACTGCGTGCTCTGGGCAACGTCGAGCGGCATGATCGGCTCGTCGAGCTGGGCGGCGCCTTCACCTTCGGCCACCGGCGTGGCGCTGTCTGCGACCGGGGACGCGTCCGCGCCCTCGAAGCCTTCGAGCGTGATCTGGCCCCAGCGATACGGATCGCCCTGGACGCCGTTCCAGGTAGACCAGCCGAGCCGGGTCTGGCCGGTGAGATCTTCCGTATCCGAATCGTAGATGAAGATGTTCAGCGCGGCGTTGTTCGGGTCGATATCGGCGGGCAGCGACTCGAACGGAATGAACGTTTCGAGCACGTAGCCCGTGTACGGCTCGGTCAGCGTGCTGGCAACCTCGAAACCGGGCGCGGTTTCGGAGACAGGTCCCTGCCAGGCATCGGCGTCGCGGTACGCCCGCGGCGAGCCGTCCGTCGAGGTCGGGAACACGCCAACCTTGAAGGTGGCCGAGGTATTCGGCGCGGTGCCGAGCGGATCGATCGCGATTTCGACCGAGTCGGTGCGCCAGTGGCGCTTGGCGTCTTCTGGCGTCAGGACCGTGCCAAGCGTGTCGTCGTGTACCTGCACGGCGACGTAGATACCATCCTCGGACCAGGCGACCCAGGCGCTGCCGGAGGCATCGCCCTCGCCCTCGAGTTCCTGACCTTCCCAGATCCGGCTCAGGTCCAGCGCTTCGCCGGTGTACTCGCCATCGGCCAGCGTGCCATCGACTGCGATGTCCGCACCCGCTTGCGGCACGGAGGCAACCGGAACCAGGTTCAGCCCGGCGTTGGTGGTCGACGAGCCAGCGGCGGATTCGGTGGTGACGGTGAAGGCGTAGGTACCGCCCTCGCCGCCCTCATTGGAGGTGGCCAGCGAGGCATCGGTATTGGTGACCATGAACTGGACGGCGACCGATTCGTTGGCTCCGAGTTCGTACGTGGCCTCGGCTGGGTCGGCGGTGAAACCATCCGGAAGGACCAGGGATACGGCGCCAGACTGCGCCTCCGCGGTGTTGTTGGTGAGATTGACGTCGAGCACCGTCGAACCGCCGCTGCCGATCGCGGCGACCGGCAGGATCAGGCTGTTCAGTTGCGGCTGACTGGTCTCTTCCACCCATTCCTGGAACTGGGCGATTTCCGGCAACGGCGCGAGCACGCCAGACACGGCCGGAGCGATCTGCACTACTTCGTTGGTGACGCCGATTCCGCCGTCGACGGCGAACGACGCGCCGATCCGGTACCGGGTGCCCGCCTGGGCGTCGGCGGCGGGAATGATGGTGAAGTCCTGGGTGAGCGTGCCGTCCTCGGCCACGGTGTAGGCCGGTCCAGCCTCGGGGTCGGCCTGCTGCTCGGCCAGTGCCTCGGCTTCGACGACTTCCCAGCCGGTGGGAGCGATCAGGTCGAAGGCCGAGGCGGACACATCGAACCCTTCAGGAACGCGGGCCGTGGCCGTGACCGTGAACTCGTTGCCGGGCAGCACGTCGAACGCGCTGGTGGTGAGGTAAAACTGGGTTCCGAGCGGCAGTCCAAGGCTGTTCTCGATGACCGAATTCTCGAGCATCGCCGTGGTGCGATCCGGGTTCGTGGAAATCGCGACCCGGGTGTCGATCAGGGTGAAGTAATTGCAGCCAATCTCGGCTGGGTCGGACGGCGCATCGGGGAAGACCGCCCATCCCTGAGAGGCGTAGGTTCGCTGGCCGTCACGGGCCACCTCACCCCAGCTTCGGCCGCCGTTGGTCTCGGAAATGGTCCCCTGCCAGACGCCGAAGATGGTCTGGGTCGGATCGACGGGCACGAACGATGTGGCGCAGTCTGGACCGGGCGTGGATTCGACCGCCGCGCCGTTCTGGTAGATGCTGCCCACGCTCCAGGCGTCGAATCCCTCATCGGTGATCTGGTGCGGAAAGCGGTCGGGATCGGCCGCCGCGTCGAACGCGTCGATGGCGAGCCGGGCCGCGACCTGGTGATGCCCGTGGTTACCCGGCGTCGGGGCGGGGTTCATCGTGATAATGACATCCGGGGTGGTGGCGCGCACCACGCGCACCACGCGCTCGAGCGTGTCCTCGTATCCCCAGGTCTGGATCGTGAGCGGCGCGCTCACGGTGTAGTAGAAGTCGACCTTGTCAAGGTTGTAGATATGCTCGATACCGGCGACGCTGACCGCGTCGCGCTCCTCGGCCTCGCGGAGCAACCCAAGCGCCGGGCCTTCCTCGGTGCCGACGGCGTTGCCGCCACCCTCGCCGCGGGTGACGGTGATGACACCGGTGGTAATGCCATCGAATTCGTTCCACTGACCGTAGGCGGCCAGGCCAAACGCCTCGTCATCCGGGTGCGCCCCGATGAACAGGACATCGAGGTCGACCTCGCCCGGAGTTGCCGTCTCGTCGCCGGTCACCGGCGTCGCTTCCGGCGCGACCGGGCTGGCTGACGGTGTCGCCTGCTGGGCGACCACTGGAGCAACCAACGATCCAAACACCATGGCCAGCACAACCAGCCATGTACCTAATAAACGACGCGCGCGCATACGGGTCCCCTCCACGTGACAAATGTCCCTAGCATTATGGGGACACCAAACCACAACCTTTGCGGTAGGGCAATAGGGGGACTGGCCGAATGGCCGGGACCAGGCAT
>CAZUPA010000122.1:0-3222 GCA_964622205.1 uncultured Sphaerobacteraceae bacterium | reverse complement strand
CCAGGCATCACCCCTTGAGCGCGCCTTCGGTGAGGCCAGCGATGAGTTGCTTCTGGAAGAGGAGGAAAATAATGACCAGCGGCAAAAAAATGATCGTCGCCCCGGCCGCCACCAGCGGCACGTTGGAGGTCCACCGCTGCTGGAAGTACAGGATGCCCACCGGCAGGGTGTGGTAATCGGGATCGATGTTGACCACCAATGGCAGCAGGAACTCGTTCCAGGTCCAGATGAAGAACAGGAGCCCGAGGGTGCCGATCATTGGACGGGCCAGGGGGAACATCACCTGCCAGAGCGTCTGCCACGAGTTCGCGCCATCCAGCGTCGCCGCCTCCGATATGTCTCGGGGTATTCCGGCGAACGCCTGCCGCATCAACAACGTACCGAAGGACATCGACAGCGCGATCTGGGGCAGGATCAGCGCCCACAGCGAGTCGAGCAGGTTCAGTTCCCGCACCAGGTAGAACAGAGGGATGACGAGCGCCTGGAGCGGCACTACCAAACCGAGCAGGAGATAGGCGAACAAGGCGGTGGAGCCCCGGAACCGGTACCGGGCGAAGGCGTAACCGCTCATCGCCGAGAATATGACCGACGGGATGACCACGGCGAAGGCCACGACCGTGCTGTTGAGGAAGAAGCGGTCGAAGCGGCCGATCCGCCAGGCATCGGCATAGTTGGACCAGACCGGACTTTCCGGGAAGGCGAAGACGTCCTGCACGATTTCCGGCATCGTCTTGATCGACGCCAGTGACGTGATCAGGAACGGCACGATCGCCACCGCGCAACCGATAATCAGGAACAGGTAGACAGCGCTTCGCCTAATCATCGCGGTCCTCGAACAGTTTCAGCACCAGCAGCGACAACACGAGCGTGATGAGCGCCAGGAAAATGGCGATGGCGATGCCGTACCCTGCCCGGTTGCTGCCAAACGCGCTGTTCATCATGTAGAGGGCAAGCACCGAGGTGGCATCGCCGGGTCCGCCATCGGTGGTCGCCTTGATCACGTCGTAGGCGCGGAGGGCGTTGATCAGGTTGACGGAGAGAACGACCGCGATTTCCCGGCGCAGGCCCGGCAGGGTCACGGCCCGGAACTCCTGCCAGCTATTGGCTCCATCCAGCCGGGCGGCATCGTACAGCTCGCTGGGGATCTTCTGGATACCGGCCACGAACACGACGTAGCAGAAACCGTACGCGGCCCACGCGCCGATGAACCCGATGGTCGGCAACGCCCAGGTGAAGTCCGCCAGCCAGGTGGGCGGGCTGAACCCGAAGTCCTTGAGCACGCTGTTGACCGGCCCGAAAACAGGGTTGAGCATCCAGCGCCAGACCACGCCGAGCAACACCCCCGGCATGATGTAGGGCAGGAACAGGCCAGCCTGGAAGATGCCCGAGCCCCGAATCTGCATTTGATGCACCAGGGCGGCCGGAATCAGGCCCAGGATGGTGGGCAGGATGACGAAGTACGGGATGAGGACGAGGTTGTTGCGGAAGGCGTTCCAGAACCGGGGTTCGCTGAAGGCATCGACGTAGTTGTCGAGGCCGACGAAGGTCGCGGTGTTCCACGATACGCCGTTCCAGGCGGTGAGACTCAGGTACAGCGCGACCGCGACGGGCAGCGCCACGAAGAGCGTGAAGACGATCAGGGCCGGGGCAAGGTAGAGGTATGGCTCCCAGCCGTGACCGGAGCGTCCCCCCCGGGACGACGAGGAGCCGGCCGCGATGGCCGGCTCCTGGTCAGGTATCGAGGCGCTACTCGAAGGAAGCTGCATAGAAGTCCTGCAGCGTGGTCTGGAACTCCTCGGCGGTTACCTGACCGCCAAGCAGTTCCTGCAGGGCCCCCGTGATGACATCGTAGAAGTCCGGCGCGGCCCAGTCCATGTAGTGCCCAATGGCGTCGTCGGCCAGGGCGCCGTTCCAGGCGGCGTACATCTCGCCATCGACCGTGCCCTCGGTAATCAGATCGGCCGGGATTTCGCCAAGCGGAAGGGTTCCGGACTCGATGAACCGGGCGAACGACTCGTCCGTCACCAGCGAGTCGAGGAACGAGGCGGCCACGGCCGGATCGGCCGCGTTGGTGGTGATGCTGAACGGGATACCGACGCCGCCGACGTGCAGCACGGGCACATCCTCGGTGGCGCGTGGCATCAGGAAGAAGCCGGCGTTCTCGCCAAGGCTGTCGCGCACTGCCCCAGCCGCCCAGCTCCCCTGGAGGAGAACACCGCCGACGCCGGTCTGGAACAGGGCCTGGGCATCGTCGCCGGAGAGGCCATCGAAGCCCTCCATGAAGTACCCGGCCTCGCCCCACTCGATCACTTTGTTGGCGGCGTCGAGGATCGACTGGTCGGTAAAGTCAGCATCGCCACGTCGATAGATCAGGCCGTCGAGGAACTCCCGGGTGGTGTTGGTGCCCTGAATCTCGCCAAAGAGGTGAATGGCTTGCCACTTGTCGAGGTTGCCGAACACCAGCGGCTCGACACCGGCCGCGCGAAGCGCCGCGAGGAGTTCCTCGAACTCGACGAAGGTGGTCGGAACCGAGAGGCCGTTATCGGCGAAAATCTGCTTGTTGTAGTAGAAGCCGACGATCTCGGACTCGGCCGGCAGGCCCCACAGCTCGCCCTCGCCGAAGACGGTTCCATCGGCGGTGAACATGCAGCGGGCGAGGAGGCTCTCGGCGAACCGGTCATTCCAGCCGTACTCGGTGGCGTAGTCCGCCAGGCTCACGATCTGGCCACCCCGGATCATCGGGCCGGCCAGCGCTTCGCCATTGTTAACCTGCGATACATCCGGCCCCTGGTCGCTGTCGACCGAGCGGGGAAGCGTGGACTGCAATTCCTCGAGCGCCCACGACCGGTGCGAGAAGGTCACGCCATTTTCTTCGGCGAACGCGGCGCCAATGTCTTCGACGATGCCGGTCCGGATTTCGTCGGTGTAGGTCGACCAGACATCGAATTCTTCGGTCTGGGCGGCGACGGCCGCCACGCCGAGTCCCGCCACCGGGATCGACCCGCCAGCGAGTGCCGCGCCTGCGGTTACCGCGCCAGTGCGCTTGATAAGGTCACGCCTGTCCATGAGTTGAACTCCTGCTACTAGCCTGTGCGAACGCCGTTGTGGTCCCACGCAACATGATGGAGCCCGAAAGGGCTATAAAACGCCTGTCATGACTGCATAATGTCATATGGCCATGTTTGCCGCAACACGAATGGGTAGGCGCACCGCTCAGGCGGG
>CAZUPA010000121.1:5697-9511 GCA_964622205.1 uncultured Sphaerobacteraceae bacterium | reverse complement strand
GGCGCAAAACAGCGATATGGCAACCGCCATATCGCTGTTCGCCTCATTGGGTGAGAGGATCAATGAGCCATGCTGAATGGCCTGCTCCCGAACTACGTCGCGGGAGTCGCCTCTGGTGTGGCGGAAGGTGCGTCCTCCGCCGGTTCGACGATCATCGCGGTGGTCATCCCGAACATGCCATGGGAGCTTTCGGCGTGGGAGAGGATATGGCAGTGGAAGGCCCAAACCCCGAGTTCGGTGGCATCGACGATCACGTCGATGCGCTGGCCGGGAGCCACGTTGACGGTATCGCAGTAGTATGGAGCCGGGAGCACCCAACCATCCTGGGCGACCACGCGTTGTGGCATGCCGTGGAGGTGCATGGGGTGGATCATGGCGCCTTCGTTCATGTAGCGGATAAGAACCTTTTCGCCCTGGGTGGCCACGAGTGGCTGGGTGGCCGGGAAGCCCTTGCCGTTGATGCTGTAGCCGGCGATCGGGCCCTCGTTCAGGATCATCGTGTATTCCCTGTCGAAGGCGGGGTAGTCGTCCGGGTTCTTGGGTTCGATGATGAACGGTCCGAGCAGGCCCATCTGCACCTGGTGGGCGGAGTTGGCGTGCGAGTGATACATGTGCGAGCCGTGATTTCCCTGCCGGGTCTCGAACTCGTAGGTGAACGAGTGGCCAGGGGTAATCGGCGGTTGAGTGATGAATGGGACGCCGTCCTGGTCGTTAGGGATGATGAGGCCGTGCCAGTGGACTGAGGTGCTCTCCGGGAGTTCGTTGGTGACGATGACGCGAACCTTGTCGCCTTCGGTAACGCGGATTTCTGGACCTGGCACGACGCCGTTGTAGGTCCAGGCATCGACCCACTGGTCGGTATCCCACTCCCACTCCGTGATGGCCGCTGTCAGGCGGAAGACCTTGACATCGCCGTCCATCTCGTATTCAAGCGGTTGACCGCCAAGACCGGATGTTTCGGCCGGGAAGCGGAGGATGCCTTCTTCGTGCATCCGGTCCATATCTTCCCAGGAGGTCTCGTCCTGATCCTGGGCAACCTGGTGGTCGTGTTGGGCCTGCGCCTGAGCGGCGCGGTTGAACGTTCGTATGGAATCCGGGGCGATCGCCGTGCCGACGGCGCCTAATCCGAGCGCGCTCGCCACGGAGAGGAAGCGGCGCCGGGAGGCGTCGGCCACCTTCCAGGTCTCGTCTTCCAAAGCGTCCGTGTTTACGTTCCGCGTCACCTCGTGTTCGCTGGTCATGTGTTGTTCTCCCACCTGGGCCGGAGCCCTGCCGGGTGAGCGCCTGATCGATCCGGAACCGTTTCCGGGTCTTGGCGCCCACCACCGCGTTGCACTTATGGTAGCCGCTGTGACCCGGCATGACAGGTCGATTCCGGGCGAAATCACGTCTGGAGTCGGGTAGTTTTCGCTCGCCCGATCGGGTGGGGCGCGCGGGAACTTCCCCGACAACGGGAGCTCGCCGGTGAGTACCGGGTCTATTGGGAGGTTGGATCCACCAGGCGGTGCTGCATGGCGTAGGCGATCACCTGGGCGCGACTGGAGAGATGCAGTTTTTCCAGGATGTTGCGCAGGTGGTACTTGATGGTGTTCTCGGAGACAAAGAGGGCGCTGGCGAGGTCGCGGTTCGAGGTGGTGCCGCTGACCAGCAGCGTGAGGACCTCGCGTTCCCGCTCGGTGAGGCTTGTGCCGGGTGGGAGGCTGGAGCGCGCTTCGGGGCGGGCGAATTCGCCAAGCACCTTGCGGGCCACGGCGGGCGAGAGGGCGGGTTCGCCGCGCATCACGCCTTCGAGCAGTTCGATCAGGCGCGCGGCGTCGAGGTCCTTGGAGAGGTAGCCAGAAGCCCCATACTTGATGGCCTCGAAGATGTCGGCATCGTCGTCGGAGGCGGTGAGCATGACGATACGGATTTCGGGAAGCTCGGCGCTCAGGAGCCGGGTGGCGTCGAGCCCGTTGAGGACAGGCATCTGGATATCCATGAGGATGATGTCTGGCTGGAGTTCTCGGGCGACCTCAATCGCTTCGCGGCCGTTGGTGGCTTCGGCGGCCACGTCGAGGCCGTGGGCTTCGAGCAGGTTGCGAAGGCCATCCCTGAACAATGCGTGATCGTCCGCCAGTACCAGTTTCATAGTGGCCGTTGTTCCTCGTCATTGTTGGGCGACTGGAATCGTGACGCCAATGGTTGTGCCCTGGCCGGGCGCGGAAGTGAGTTCGAATGTTCCGCCGATGGCCTCGGCGCGTTCGCGCATGGTGGACAGGCCAAATCGAGGAATCTCCCCGCGAGCGGATCCGGCTGGATCGAAGCCAACTCCGTCATCCCTGATCGTGAGGTGCCATTGTACCCCGGCTGGCATGAACTCAATGGCGATGGCGCTCGCGTGGGCGTGCTTGCGAACATTGGTGAGTGCTTCCTGGATCAGGCGGAGGACGTGGATCTCGGCCAGCGACGTGAGGCCGTGGGGATTGAGGTCCGGATGGACGCGCAAGGTGACCGGGATGCCGTGCTGAACCCGCCAGCGATCGATGTATCCCGCGAGCGATTCGAAGAAATCAAGATCGGCGGTGACCGTGGCGCTGCGGAGGGCGAATATCCCTTCGCGAACATCGACATATGCCTCACGGGCGGACTGGGCGAGTTGCTCGATCTGGCCGCGGGCGGCGTCCGGGTTGTTCCGGCCGAGATAGGCGAGCGCGGCCTGGGATTTGGTGTTCACCCACGCGAGGACCTGGGCAAGGCTGTCGTGCATTTCGCGGGCAATACGCTCGCGCTCTCCGGTGATGGCCAGGACCTGGACCTGCTCGTGAAGCGCCGCGTTTTCGATCGCGATCGCGGCCAGGGACGCGAAGCGCCGGAGGGAGTCCTCGTCGGTGGGCGTGAAGGGCGAACCGTCGTGCTTGTCGGAGAGGTAAAGATTCCCGACGATGCCGGACTTGGTGGCGATGGGCACGGCCAGCAGCCGGGTCATCGGTGGATGATGAGGCGGGAAGCCGGCGGACCGGGGATCGGCGGAGATGTTCTCCAGCCGGAGCGATTCGCCCGAGGCGATGGGGATGCCGAGGATGCCGTGGCCAGATGGAGCCGGGCCGATCAGGTCACGTTCCTCCGGTGTGATGCCGTAGGTCACGAACGCTTCGAGATGGGGAGATTCACGGGCGCAGGAGATGGCGCCATACCGCGCGCCGACCAGCATGCTGGCTTCGTTGACGACATCCTGGAGCACGCGTTCGAGGCGGAGGTCGCTGGAAATGGCGATGCTGGCTTCATGGAGGGCCAGGAGTTCATGGTTCTGGTGAACCAGGCGCCAGTGCATGCGTTCGACGTAGCGGGAGATCCCCAGGGCGAAGGCGATCATCCCAGCGAGCGCGATCAGCAGGAAAGCCGAATAGATCCAGCGGTTTTCGGTGAGGTCGTCGCCAAGGATGAGCCGGATCACTTCGAGACCGCCGAGAAGCAGCGGCGGGACGAAGTAGATGATCCAGTACATCCGCTTGAGGGGCGAATCCCCGGTTGACCGGGAGAGGCGCGTGTCCATGAGGAGATTGTACCGGGGCCGTGGACCAGCGGAGAACCGGGCAGTTGGAGACTTAAGGAAAAGATTGTGGCGAGGGTTTACACTGGAACCCAAGCCGTATCGTTTCGTGGCAACTGAAGACGGAAGGAACATCCGAATGGACAAGTTCGTTAACAAGATCAAGGAAGTGTTCGAAGACGCCACCGGCAAGGCCGAAAACGTGGCCGGCGATGTGAAGTCGAAGGTTGACGAGACGGTTGGTGAGGTGAAGGCGAAGGCGGACGACGCGAAGTCCCAGGCGGA
>CAZUPA010000121.1:0-5597 GCA_964622205.1 uncultured Sphaerobacteraceae bacterium | reverse complement strand
GAGGACGCGAAGTCTGACGCCGAGTCGGCGGTCGACGATGCCAGCGCCAAGGCTGATTCCACGGTGAATGACACAAAGGCCCAGGCCGATGCCGCCGCTGCCGATGCGAAGGCCACGGCGGAGGATATCCGCTCGGACGCCGACCAGGCGGTTGATGACCTGAAGTCGAAGACTGGTCTCTAGCGGGTAATCCTGGCCTGCTTGCCGGGCCAGTATATGACGAACGCCGATCGCGGCCTGGGAGCGTGTGCGCCCAGGCCGCTTTCTTGCGGTTGACCGCGGCGGGTGACGTGTATGTTTGTGGATGCATCCGGCACGACGTGACCGGGACCATGCGATTGGTGTGTACGAGGCGAGGAGTGGCGGGGACATGGCACGGGTGCTGCCGGGAACACAATCTGTAGCGCACATTCGGGAACTCCTGGAGGCGGAGGAGCCGACTCGGAACTGGCTCGAGCATCTGGACGAGATTGGCGACCCACCATTCGATGTGCATTTGCCGACTCCCGACGGGGCGGCGATCGAGTTTCTTGACCTAGCCGTGCCGCATGACGAGATCGATAAGCTGATCTGGTTGTTGCCGGGGAAGGACAGGACGCCGGGCGTGTGGTGGTTGCTGGGACGGGCCGCGCATTCAGTGGTGCGCACGATCGGGGAGATTCCAGCGTCGCCGCCGTTCCCGGTGCTGCCACGGCAACTGGGAGAACTGCGGCGGTACTTCTACTTCTACGTCCTACTGGCGGTGCGGCCGTTCACGCTGCGGTTCCATGAAGAGCTGGGGATACCGGAGCCGATTTCGCGGAGGACGCTAGTGGACCTGGGCCGGAAGATGTCCGTGCATCGCAAGAACCACGGCAAGGGCGGAATCGACACGCCGACGTGGTTGACCCATCACATGCGGGGCCAGCTCTATCAACTGGGGCGCCTCCAGTTCGAGCGGGTGAACCTTCGCGAGCGGTATCGCGAGGCCCTGGCGGACGCGGGCGTGGAGTTTGGCGAGAACGAGATCGCGCTGTCGGTACATATCACCGATTTTTCGGGACCGCTGAGCCCGGCGGCGTGCGATGCGTCGTTCGCCCAGGTGAAGCCGTTCTTCGACCGGTACTTCCCAGATACCCCGGCGCGGATCGCGGTCTGCGAGTCGTGGATGCTGGATTTGCAGTTGGACGAGTACCTCTCGCCAAACTCCAACATCATGCGGTTCAAGGCCCGGTTCACGCATGCGTACACGCCGGGGCCGAACAATCGCGGAATCCAGCAATTCGTGTTCGGGATGCTGGACGCGGAGATTGACGAATTGCCGCAGGCGACCAGCCTGGAACGAGCGGTGGTGTCGCACATCGTGTCCGGCAAGAACTGGCATGGTGGCGCGGGCTGGCTGGACCTGGTGGAGCAATCGAAGCGTTGACCGTGGCGGCGCCTGTGTCAGGAACCAACCCCAACGCCGTGGCGTTGTAGGCTTACGAGACGAGACGGCAACGACGCGTTGAACCCGGCGCGGTGAAGGGGAGAAACACTACGTGAATCGCCGAGGATGCCTGATCGCGATAGGGACCATCGCGGGATTATTGCTGCTGTGCTGCGTGGTGCTGTGGTTCGTGGGGATACCGCGCCTGCAGGACCAGATCGCGGACACGGTGTCCGAGGCGCTGGGGACGGAGGTTGCCCAGCAGCTTGACGACCAACTCGACGTCGTGGGCGCCGACCAGGAGGCGGGAACCTATACGATTTCGGTGTCCGACCTTCAGCGCGATCTCGATTCAAACATCGACAACTCGAGCAGCACCAGCGATTTCCTGATCTCGGTGGACAGCACGGGCATCCAGATCGGGTTCACGTCGGGAACGCAGGACTTCGTGTATTCCGGAAGGCCGGTCGCAGAAGACGGTGAGATCCGGATCGAGGACATGGAAGTCAACAACTCGACGCTCGGGTTCATCATGCCAGCCGGCAAGGTGGCCGGCATTATCGAGGACGCGATAAACGGGTACTTCAGCGAGCGAGGACTGGATATTCAGAGCATTCAGCTTGGGGACGACGAGATTACCGTCACGACGGTTCAGGCCGAGGGATGACGCCAGCGGGATGGAAGCCCGGATTCCGGCGGGCAAGTACGGCCGCTACGTGTTGCGCCGGGTGATGAAGCGTCCGGCCAGCGCGACCACGCCGACGAGCATGCCGCCAACGAACACGGCCGTGGAATCCCAGTCGAGCACGTACATCAGCGCGACATGGATCATGGCAATAATCGGCAGCAGCCGCGAGTAGTACATTTCCTGGGTCATTCCGTGGTCCTCTGGACGAGTGATCCTCCTGGCTCCATCCAGGCAGCGTAGGGAGTCCATGCCGGAGGCCCATCAGGGAAATGTTGATTCCGGCCAGGAATCAGGCCTCTTTTGGCGTGGACCCGTCAGGATTTTGATGTTGCCGCCAGGCATTCCCTCAAACAGACAGGCAAACAGACCCATGGCCGTTCTTGTCCAGGCATCGCATGTCGCCTTCGCCCACGGTGGGAACCAGATATTCGACGACGTGACCTTCGAGTTGAAATCTGGCGAGAAAATCGCGCTGGTCGGCGCGAACGGAAGTGGCAAGAGCACGCTGTTCCAGTTGCTGGCGAAGGAGCTTTCTCCCCAGCGAGGCGATGTCATTCACCAGCGGGGGGTGGCCCTTGGCTACCTGACGCAGCAGAACGCGCTCGATGCCGGCCGCACGCCATGGGACCTTGTGGGCGACGTGGCGGCGGATCCGGAGACGCTTGAGCGGGAACTCTCCGTTCTCGAAGCGAAGCTGACCGAGCCGCTGGACGATGACGAGATGGCCCAGGTGCTCGATGCGTACAATCACGCGCTGGAGCGACTGGACGCGGGAATCGAGCGCGAACCAGGCGATGTCATTGGCGATCTCCTGACGGGATTGCGCCTGCCGGAACGACTGTGGCGGCAACCAATTGGACAGCTCAGCGGCGGCGAGAAAAAGCTGGTGGCGATCGCGCGATTCCTGGCGTTGCAGCCAGACGTGCTGCTGCTCGATGAGCCCGACAACCATCTCGACGTGGCGGCGAAGTCGTGGCTGGAGCGGTACCTGTCGGCGTATCCCGGAGTGGTGGGGCTGATTACGCACGACCGGTACATGATCGACCAGGTGGCGAACGAGATCGTCGAACTGGAGGATGGGAAGGTCCAGACCTATCCCGGAAATTACTCGGCGTACCGGACGTTGAAGCGGGAGCGGCTCGAGCGGCGGGCCCAATTGCGGGAACTGGAGGAACGCGAGTTCAAGAAGCTCAAATACAGTTCCGAGCAACTGACGCAGTGGGCGAGGCAGAACCCGAAGTTCGCGACGCGGGCCGAAAACCAGCGGCGGAAGGTGGCGGAGGAACGGGCACGGCTCGACGCGACGGCGATGCCAGTCTTGACCCGGAAGGTGATCGACGTCGAATTCTCCGTGGAGCGTGGCGGGACAACGGTGCTTCATGCCGATGACCTGTCCAAGTCGTACGACACGCACGTGGTGATGGAGCCATTCGACCTGACGATCCGCCATGGGGAGCGGGTGAGCCTGACCGGACCGAACGGAGCGGGCAAGACCACGCTGTTCCGGATGGTGCAGGGAATCGAGCAGCCGTCTTCGGGGTCGCTGCGGCTGGGGAGCGCGATCAAGGTCGGGTACTTCTCGCAGGAGCAAGAGTCACTCGAACGGTCGATGACGCCGATCGACCTGGCGCGAAGGATTAAGCCGCTCAACGAACAGCAGGCGCTCGGTTTCCTCGTGGGGTTCCTGTTCGACCGTGACGATGTCATACGGCCGAGCGGTGAACTCAGCGGCGGAGAGATGAGCAGGCTGCAAATCGCGCTGCTGATCCTCAGTGGGGCGAATTTCCTGTTGCTCGACGAGCCGACGAACAATCTCGACATCGATTCGGTGGAAGCGCTGGAAGATGCGTTGATCGAATTCGGTGGAACGATCCTGGCGATTTCCCACGACCGCTACTTCCTCGACAAGGTATGCACCAGGACGCTGGCCCTGGAGGGCGGCGTGATCCTCGACTATCCGGCGGGGTATTCCTGGGTGCGGGAGCATCCAGGGTTGGGGACGCCATTGACCCGGGCCTTGCAGGACAGCCAGGCGAACGGGGTTCACAAGGAAACGCCGACCAGGAAGCCGGGACGCTGAGGGCGGCTATACTGGTGCCTGCCGCCTGGCAGGCGGACTGATTAATCGAAGACGAAGAGGATTCCCCGACTTGCCCGAACCGGACCAGAACCACCAGACCGACGACCTGGAGCGACAGCCGTCCCCGCCGGCCGGGGTTGACGAGCCCGTGGCGAAAATCGACGGAACTGGCAAGGACGCGGTGGCGCCAAGCCAGGATCCCGCGCTGGGCGATACGACCGGCATGGGAACGGTGCTGGCGCTTGGTTGTATCGGGGGCACGGTTTTCCTGATCGTGCTTGGGTTGATATACCTGCTGATAACGCAACTTTTCGGTTAGCGCCGATTATTCGGACGCGCCGCACCTGTTACACTTTGCGATAGCGACAAGGTCGTTCTCGCGGCGGGGTGGCGCCATGCCATGCAGACCCAGGCCCCCCTTCGCGGCCGGATTACGCGGCAGCAGCGAACGACGACATGGGATGTGGTTCATGGCATGACCGCACGCGAGCCTGGAACTGCCGCGGCACGACACGCGGTGTGCCTGACCCAGCACTGCGAAACCGGGGAGCGGCCGCGACAATGAGTTCGCGGGAAGCGCAGCCAGTTTCGCCGTGCCTAACACGTAGTGAGCACTCGCGCATGTTGAACCAGACAGGTCTCTCACGAGCCGGGAGGTTCGAGGCGCATTATCGGCTGGAGTTCCCTCGCGGTTGAGCGCGGGGGCTGCCCTTGCATGGCGGATCGCCACTCGAAACAGTTCGGTCACGATGACGAGCCAGAACGGCGCTGAACGCCGCGGCTCGAACGACATGGACCGGCATCCGGATGACTCAGCGGATGTGTTTCGACTCATGGAGGAGACGTGCCCGGCCGTCGTGGCCGCGCGACCTCCCCACCTATTTCGACCGCGATCGAGGCCAGGCCCGTTACATCACTTTCGAGCAGCCTGGGACTTCGGTCGCCTACGTACACAAGCCACCATCAACGACGCCATCGCACGGATGGCCGCCAGCATCGCACCCGCCACGTGCCTGTTGTGTTCCTGGCCCGATCCCGGCGTTGACAAATGTGGCGGGAGACACCTGATTGGACGACAGCAACGATAACGGCCGGAGCCAGGGCGCTTCGGATCAAGCGAACGGCGAACAAAAGCCATCCAACCGGAGCGGCAACCGGCGAAGGCGCCGGCGCCCATCTGGCGGGAGCCAGGGGCAGCAAGGCCAGGGGAACCAGCAGCAGCCAGGCAATGCCCCGGGCGAGGGTCCTCAGCCTGCCCAGGGTGGGGGGGCTCAGCCTGCCCAGGGCGGAAATCGTGGCGGAGATCAAGGCCAACGAGACGGCCAGCAGCGACGACGCCAGGGTGGGGGACAGCATCACCGCCAGTCATCCCAGGGCCAGCGTTCGCGATCCGCGGCGGAGGAACTTCGCCAGCAGCAGAT
>CAZUPA010000120.1:0-9527 GCA_964622205.1 uncultured Sphaerobacteraceae bacterium | reverse complement strand
CTGATCTGCCTCGCGGACGACGATATCCGGAACACCGCGGCCCAGCAGGCTCTGAGTGAACTCGACCTGATCCTCTCCCGCCACGTCGTGCTCGTGTCGCGGCTGACCGCCTGGATCGGGAGTCTGGATGTGGCCGCGATTGTCGAGGCTTCGGAGGGAGCGCGAGACCACGAATTCCTCCTGCGCAATGCACACGAACAAGCCGTTCACCTCATGCATCCCTTGCAGGAAGAGATCGCCGCGGAACTCAACCTTGCTGGCGGGATAGCCTGGGAACAGATGTACGTCGCCATCTGGAATCAGATGGAAACAACCATCGAGCATGATGACGGCCACCAGGAGACGATCCCGGTGAGTGAGCTTGGCAAGTACTACGTGGATACCGACCGCGATGCGCGGAGGCGGGCCGGCGAAGCGGAGACGGCTGCCTACCGTCACTGGGAGGCGCCCCTGACCGCGGCCCTCAACGGCGTGAAGGGCTTCCAACTCGCACTCGCCAGGCGCAGGGGATGGGGATCGGTGCTCGACCTCACCCTGTCGGACAACCACATCGACCGGGCCACCCTCGACGCGATGCATGGCGCCGCCGTGAAGATTTTCCCGGACTTCCGGCGTTTCATGCTGGCCAAGGCAGGCCTGCTTGGTCTCGACCGGATGGCCTCCTGGGATTTCCGCGCCCCTGTCGTTGAAGCGCCCGCTGGCTGGCCATGGGAGCGTGCATCCCGGTTCGTGGTGGAGCAATTCGCCACCTATTCACCCGAGCTGGAAAATCTCGCGAAACAGGCGATCGAGAAGCGCTGGATCGATGTCGCGCCCCGGGCCGGTAAGGGAGACGGTGGCTATTCCGCGGCGGTTGGCGGCGGCGACTCCAGAATCCTGCTGAATTTCGTGCCAGGATTCGACTGGACAAGCGTACTGGCCCATGAGTTGGGGCACGCTTATCACAACAGGGTTCGCGGTCGCCGGAACCCTTGGAGCCGGTACACCACGCCACTGGTGCTCGCGGAAACCGCCAGCACGTTCTGCGAACGCATCGTGTGCAAGGGAGCGCTTCAGGATGCGCCGGAGGACGAGCGCCTCGAAATCCTGAGCATCTCCCTGACAGACGCGACAATCATGATTCCAGGAGTCTACCGGAGCTACCTGTTTGAACAGCAGGTGTTCGACCGGCGATCCAAAGGCAATCTGACCGCGGAGGAGTTCGAGCAGATTTCCGCTAAAACGCGGCGGTCGGTCTTTCTCGATGCCATTGACTACCATCCGGACGACACGCATAGCTGGGCGTCCACTATTCACTACTACCTTGAAGCGAGGCCATTCTACAGCTATCCCTACATGTTCGGGCTACTGTTTTCGCTTGGGCTGTTCGCGCGTTACGAGGCTGACCCCGATTCGTTCCGGCCAGCGTTCGACGATTTCCTGACACATACGGGCGATGCGGATGCCGCCACACTCGCCGCGCGGTTCGATGTCGATATCAGGCGGGAGCAATTCTGGGAATCCAGCCTCGACCTCATACGGCGCGACATTGACACATTCGTGGACCTGGCCGAACGTCACGGTGGGCAGGCCACTCCCCAGGCGAAACGACTAGAGGCGAACAGGCAAGAGCATTGACCGGCACCCAACCAAGGACTCTACACACCAATGACGACCTGGGAATCCTTGCTCGCGACAAGCGAAACCGTCGCGATGGACGAGTATTTCGAACTCCTGCGCATCCCGAGTGTCAGTACCGATCCCGCCAGGGCCAATGATGTCCGGCGCGCGGCGGACTGGATCGTGACACGGCTGGAGCGGGCCGGCGTACCCGACGTTCGCCTGGTGGAGGACGGCGGGCATCCGGCCGTGATTGGGATATGGGGGACCGACCCGGCCCTGCCGACCGTGCTGATCTACGGGCACTACGACGTGCAGCCGGAAGACCCGGTGGACCTGTGGGAGTCGCCGCCGTTCGAGCCTCAGGTTCGGGACGGGCTGGTGTACGCGCGCGGGGCCGCCGACATGAAGGGGAGCCTGCTCACGGCGATCCACGGCGTGGAGGCCAGCGCGAAGGCGCATGGCGGCTCACCGCCCGTGAACGTGAAGTTCATCTTCGAGGGAGAGGAAGAGATCGGGAGTCCTTCCTTCCGGGGAATCGTGCGGGATCATCGTGAGCTGCTGAGCGCGGACGCGGTGCTGTCGGCGGATGGCGGCCAGTTCAGCGACGACCAGCCATCGCAGACGGTCGCCCGCAAGGGCCTCACCGGGATGGAGATCGTGGTGCGGGGCGCCAGCACCGACCTGCACTCGGGCGGGTTTGGGGCGATCGCGCCAAACGCCGCGCGATCGGCGGCTGAACTCGTGGCGTCGTTCCATGACGCGGAAGGGCGAGTGGCGGTGCAAGGATTTTACGGCGGCGTGATCGAACTCACGGAGGGCGAGAAGGCGGAGGCAGCCGCGGTTCCATGGGACGAGGAGAAGACGCTCGGCGACCTTGGGCTCGGCGAGTTGTGGGGCGAGCCAGGCTATACGCCCCAGGAACGAATCTGGGCGCGCCCGACGCTGGATATCAATGGCATCTGGGGCGGCTTCCAGGGCGAGGGCAGCAAGACGGTCACGCCATCCGAGGCGCATATCAAGCTGACGTGTCGACTGGTTCCCGGCCAGGACCCGGCGAAGATCGACAGCCTGATCCAGGCGCATGTCGAGCGATTCCGGCCGAAAGGCACGACCGTCACGGTTTCCGGGACGAAGGATGGCGCGAGGCCCTATCTGGTGGACCGCGCCGATCCGGTCTACCAGGCCGTCAACGAGTCGTTGACCCGGCTCTACGGCAAGGCGCCGATTCCGGTGCGGGCGGGCGGGACGATTCCGGCCACCGCCGTGTTCCTGGACGAGCTTGGCATCCATACGATCGGGTATGCCTGGAGTGGAGCGTCGAGCAGGGCGCACGCGCCGAACGAGCGCTATTCGGTGGCGAGCTTCCTGCGGGGCCGGCGGGGATACGCGTTGTTGCTCGATGTCATTGCGGAACGGTCCGGCATACCGGCGGAGGCGCCTCCTGGCCAGGCGTGATGAGAGTTCCACTCGGCAAAGAGGGTGACCGGATAAGGGTCACCCTCTTTGCTCTTTTGACGAGATGTTCGGATACGCCTATCCGGCGGCGGCTTCGATCTCGAAAACGATGTTGACTTCGACGCGAATCTCGGTCTGGCCCGGGCTCACAGGCACTGGAGACGCCATCTCGGCATCCATCGACATCTCCGCTCCGCCACGGCCGAGGTCGTAGCTCATCGGGGCGGGATCGGGGGCGTAAGTCTCGTTGATGGTGACCACGTTGACGACGACCATGCCAGCCGCGGTCGCGAGTTCATCCGCCTTGCCACGCGCGTTTTCAACGGCTTGCTGACGGGCCTGCTGAGCGGCTGCGGCCGGGTCCTCGACGTAGAAGCTGATGCTCCAGATGTTGTTGACGCCCGCTTCGACGGCCGAGTCGAGGACGGTGCCGACCGAGTCAATGTCACGGATCGTAACGGTCAGGCCGGACGAGACTTCGTAGCGCTCGATGCCAACGTAGTTGCCATCGCGGTCGTACTCGGCCACTGGGTAGATGTTGTACGACGAGGTGGCGATGTCCTCGGGCAGAATGCCCAGGTCCGTGAGGGTCTGGGTGGTCGCTTCGAGAGCTTCGGACACTTCCTGCTGCGCGACTTCCAGCGACTCGTTGGTCGAGACAACCCCGAGATTGATGCTGGCGGTGTCGGGATCGATCTTGACGACGCCGACGCCACTGACCGTGATCGTGCGGAGGGTTTCCTCGCCGGGTTCAGGCGTGGACTGGGCCGAGGCAAATGGCGACACGAGCAGCGACAGCCCAACCAGGATGGCGGCGAAGACGCCAACACTGGCGCCGATTCGAGTACTCCGACGGGTGTTCATGGCATATCTCCTTGTGCATTCAGGGTAGGCGGGGCCGAATCCCGGAGTGCTCGCCAGAGGATGCGGTGGCGAAGACAACGCGATGCGGTTGGCCAGTCCCGGTGAGACGAGCGGATACCTTGTTGCTTGTGTTACCGGACGCCTGGAGTACGATTGCCCTGAGCCAGGGCGTACCAGGCGCCACCGAAGACGACCACCAATCCACCAAAGACGACGCTGGCGATGATCCAGCCCGTGTAATCCTGGTCATCCGTGACGGTTGCCCCGAAGGCGCCCGTGTCCTGGGCCGTCGTGCCCCCGGCCGATTCCTCGGCGGATGGCGCCATGGCGGTCAGATCGTCCGTCGGTTGATCGCTGGCGGAAGCGGAGTCACCTCGTTCCACCAAAGTGCTTCCGGAGTTATCCGAATCCGATGCATCCTCTGCATGCTCTGACGCGCCAGAGGAGGAATCGGTTACGCCCATGATCACGTTTTGTTGCTGAAGCGTTTGCTGGGAGTTGGAATCGGAGCCACCGTTGACATCGAGGAAGAACGCGCCGGCGACGACCATGAAGATAAGGGCCGCGGCCACGCTCAGCGAGCGCATGACCGGCAACAACCGGACGATCGCGCTGACATTCGCGGGCTGGTCCCTGGTCCCAGGGCGAGCGTACTCCTCGCCCAGCCGGAACGACCTGCGTGGCTTCAGGTCCGGGAGGGACCTGAGCAGGGTCGCGGTGGCCTGGAGTTCGAGAAGCTCCTGACGCAAGGCGGGGCTACCGGCGACGGCGGACTCGACCCGCGCGCGTTCGGCGGCGGTGAGCGTCCCATCGACGTATGCGTTTAGCGAATCGCTGCTGGCTGGATTTGAGAGAGTGCTCATATCAGCCCTCCCCGCTCGATCGGGAAATCAAGGATAGGAATCGGTCTGTTCATGTCTGTTGTGGCGCCTCGTGGATCGATGGCGATCCTGTATGCACGTTGTGTTGTTCATTGCCGGAACAGCTCGTATCAGCCTACTTACTGTTCCTCTGTAGAAAGACGAATGTAACGCTCGAATAGTTCCCGGTTGGTGGTGTCGTTTCGGAGCAGGTCGCGAAGGGCGGAACGGCCGCGGCTGATGCGGGACTTCACGGTGCCGACGGCCACGCCAGTCATGTTCGCGATGTCCTCGTAGCCATACCCCTGCACGTCCGAGAAGACGATGGCGACACGCTGGTCGTCGGGCAGTTGGCCGAGGGCGGTTTCGAGAGACTGGGCCAGTTCGGTCCTGGTGGCGAAGGTGTCGGGAGCCTCGCTCTGGCCTTGGGTGGTCCATTCAGGCTCGGACTCGAACAATTCGGCATCGAGCGACCAGGTGGGGCGGCGGCTCCTGGAGCGAAGAATGTCGTAGGCGCGATTGGTGGCGATGCGCAGGAGCCACGGCCGGACCATGCCGCCCCGGAAGCTGTC
This sequence comes from uncultured Sphaerobacteraceae bacterium, assembly GCA_964622205.1. Lineage (GTDB taxonomy): Bacteria > Chloroflexota > Chloroflexia > Thermomicrobiales > UBA6265 > JACCYX01. The sequence continues at coordinate 4,174 of CAZUPA010000120.1, read as the reverse complement.
GACCGCGCCCCAGGCCCGGATGAAGGTGTCCTGGGCGGCGTCTTCCGCGGCGGCGGAGTCTCTCAGCAGCCGAAAGCACACGCTGTAGACGGCGCGCTCGTGACGGGTCACGAGATCGTTGAACGCGTCGAGGTTCCCTTGCTGGGCGGCGGCGATCAGGCGCTCGTCGATGGCGTCTTCGGGGTCCACGGCACGGCCATCCGTCGCGCCGGGACGGATCGGCTGAACGTTGCTGCTGGTAGGTGTCGATTCGGGCGAGATGACCATGCAAGACTCCGCTAACGGCAAACGATTCCGATGGAACCGGATTCCCTATCGTCGCAATCCTACATGGCATGGTACCGGCTATCCACCCGCCGCAAACGTCAGTCGAGCGTGGGGGACAACTTCACTTTGTCGAGCACTCCGGGGTTCGCGACGACGGGTGGCAGATACCCACGAAGCACGGCGATGGCTGAAAGGAACGTCTGGTCGCGGACGATCTGGGTCGATTGCTCGGAGTAGTAGGCGGAGTGTGGCGTGAGCAGGACATTGGGAATCTGGTAGAGCGGTGAACCACTGTCGAGCGGCTCGACCTCGAACACGTCGAGCCCGGCGCGAGCGTCTGGATGGCTGCTGAGGAAGTCGATCAGGGCCGCCTGGTTGATGATGGGGCCGCGGGCCGTGTTGACGATGCAGACGCGCGGCTTCATGCGGGAGAACTGGTCTGGCCCGAGCAGGCCGCGAGTTTCGGGTGTAAGCGGGCAGTGGATGGTGATCATGTCGGCGGTGCTGACCAGCTCATCGAGCGAGACCGGCTCGGCGCCGAGCGCGCGGATATCCTCGTCGTCGACATACGGGTCGGCCACGACGATCCGGCAGCCGAAAGGCTTGAGCCGCGCGACGACCGACGAACCGATCCTGCCAAGGGCGATGACGCCGATGGTTTGCCGGTAAAGCGGCTCGATGGGACCGCGGAGGATTTGCTGGGTCATGCGTCCGTGGGTGTTCCAGGCATCGGCGTGGAGGTCGGCGCTCTGCTCGGCGATCCGGCGGTTGAGCGTGAGCAGCAGGGCCAGCGCGTGGTCGGCGACCTCGTTGGTGCAGTACTGCGGGTAGTGGGTGACCACGATGCCATGCTCGGCGGCGGCGGGCAGGTCGACGTTGTCGAGCCCCACGCCGTAGCGAGCCACGACCTTGACCTTGCCCGCCTGTTCGCAGAAGCGGCGAGTCACGGCGTCCCGTGTGCTGAGGAAGAGGGCATCGGCCTCGTTGCCGAGGGCGATGAGCTCGTCTTCGGTGCGAATCGGCTCTCCCCGGAGGTCGACTTCGATGTCCGGAAACTGGGAGAGCAGTTCGAGTTCGCGGTCGAACGATCCATTACTGACAGCATATCGGTCTGACGTTACGACCGCCGTGAAGCGAGTCACCATGTTTTCCACCCCGGTGTGCGTCTATGGGCTAATGGCCAGATTGACCGGCACTTTCGCATACCTGGCGGATTTGGGGAAGTGGGCCGTGGAGTATTGAATGAACGTGGAGGGCCGGACTGAAGGGATCGAGGAGGAAGGGCCTTAAAGCACAGGTTCCGATGGGCCGAACTATCGTATCTCCCTCGTGCCTTCCCCTCCCCCGGTTGACGCCCCGCAACGCAACCGGCTTGATGGTCAGCCTCGAATCGGTGGCTCCCTGGAAACTCCCCGCAAGTTCGTTTCCCGTGAGTTTGCGATCGAGTGAGAGAGTCGATTTCCGTCCGACCCCCGGAACTGTACGTACACTATAGGCAGGGGCAATGCGGATGTCAAGGGGTTGTCGCAACAAGTCTTTCCGGGGCGGACAACGCTGAATGGGTTGTGGACATTTCGGCGTGTTTGCCCGACGCTCTGAGCAGCGTATTGGTTCTCACCGGAGGTCTGGCGGATGACGGCGGCTACTTCATGGAAGACCCTGCTCGCGGAGCGGGAAGACATGCACCTCGACGAACTGCTGGCGCTGTTACGCGTGCCCAGCGTCAGCACCGATCCCGAGCGGGCGATCGACGTGCGGGCGACGGCCGACATCGTGCGGCAACGCCTGCTGCAAGCGGGTGTTCCATCCGTCGATATCGTGGATACGCCGCTGCACCCGTTAGTGATCGGGGAGTGGTTGGTGGACGAGTCGAAGCCCACGGTGCTGATCTACGGCCACTACGACGTGCAGCCAGAGGAGCCAATTGAACTGTGGGAGACGCCCGCGTTCGAGCCCACGATTCGCGATGGCAGGATCTACGCGCGTGGGTCGTCCGATATGAAGGGCAACCTGCTCACCGCGATTCAGGGTGTTGAGGCGCTTGCCGAGGCCAATGGCGGCAAGCCCCCAATCAACGTGAAGTTCATTTTCGAGGGCGAAGAGGAGATCGGGAGCCCGAACTTGCGGGAGGCCGTGCGGGCCAACCGGGAACGGCTGGCGGCCGACGCGGTGCTTTCGGCCGACGGCGGACAGTTCGGACCGGACACGCCATCGCTGACGGCCTCGCTCAAGGGGCTTGGCGGCTGCCAGGTGAACCTGCGAACCGCCAACACCGATCTCCACTCCGGGATGTTCGGGGCGAAGGTCCCCAACGCGGTGCAGGCGATGGTGCAACTCGCGGCGACCTTCCACGACAAGGACGGCCGGATCGCGATCGAGGGGTTCTACGACAATGTCGTGGACCTGACGGACGAGGAGCGCGAGGAAATCGCGCTGGTGGCCGAGGACGAGGACGCGCTCAAGGACCAGCTCGGGATCGATTCGCTGTGGGGCGAGCCCGGCTGGACATCGCGCGAGCGGGAGTGGGGTCGCCCAACGCTCGATCTCAATGGGATCTGGGGCGGTTTCCAGGGAGACGGGATCAAAACGGTGACGCCGAGCGAAGCGCACCTGAAGATCACTTGCCGGCTGGTGCCAAACCAGACGCCGGAGGGCGTGGTCGAGTTGATCCGCCAGCATGTGGAGCGGAACCGGCAGCCAGGGTCGACCGTGGAGGTCGTGCGGCTGCCAGGCTCGGCGACACCGTTCTCGGTAGACCGGAACAACCCGGTGCATAAGGCCGCGGAAGTGGTGTTGACGGAGTTATTCGGTACGCCGCCGGTGATCACCCGCGCGGGAGGCACGATTCCGGCGACCGGCATTTTCCAGGACGAGCTTGGGATCGACACGGTGAACTACGCCTGGGCGATTCCGGGTGCCGGTGCCCACGCGCCGAACGAGTGGTACCGGATCGAGGACTTCATCCGGGGGAGACAGGGTTACGCGGCATTAATCGAATATCTCGGAAACCAGGACGCCTGATCCGGATTCCGCAAAGTCTTTCCGTCCACCTCCGCCATGTGGTGGCCAGCGACGGCCCATGATCGGCGAGGCGAACCCATCAGCCCGCGTCCAGCGTTGTCATGAGTGACTCCGGCACATCGGACGGCCCGGTCATGCGACACCCATGCCGCCGCGCGAGTCGCCGTATAAAGACATCGGAGGTTGGGACCAAGGACTCCTGGCGTCTGGAAAACTTCGTCGTGGTGGGATGCAAGCGGTAGACTATGGCACGTAAATGACCCGGCATTGTTGAGAAAATGCCGACCGGGCGGCATCCGATGGGGGCGGAGGGGATGTTTCCCAGCTGGACGCCTCGACGTGCGTGGACGCGCGCATCAGACAGGTAAGGCGCGTTGGATTACATTCTGTTCGGATTTGGCACCGGTGCGACACTGGCCCTTGGAGGCTGGCTGTTTCGCGACCTCGGACCACGGATTCGCGACCGTTCACCCGCCGAAGGCGACGTGCTGAGCGCCCGGGACATGGTTTCCCGGATGGCTTGGGCTCGGTTCTGTTCCGCCTGCGGGGCGGCGCTCGCACTGGCGGGCATCCTCCTCATGCTCGTGACGATCGGAACCGCCTTCTGGAACCCTTCCGACGATCAAGGGTTTGAGGTCGTCCTGATCGCCTATGCGGTCGTCGCCGTGCTGATGATGGTTTGGACAGGACTGTACCTGAGGTTCTTCGGCGCGGCCGGCATCATCCGCCCGCGCGAGGCGAAGCCGGCGCCCGTCAGGACCGAAGCCAGCCAAACAGTCAAGCCCGGTGAACCTGACGGAGCCGCGGAAGAGGACCCAGCCGGGCAGCCTGAGAAGACGTTCGATGAAGTCGCGGCGGCCCCCGGTGGGCTTGGACGGTTCAAGGC
>CAZUPA010000119.1:0-9612 GCA_964622205.1 uncultured Sphaerobacteraceae bacterium | reverse complement strand
GCGACTTCGATCCCGTCTCCGGAAAGCGCGTCGACGTGGGTGTACAACTCGTGCATCCGCGCGCCGGATTCGCCGTCGGACGGCAGCCCGATCACCACCAGCGCCGACTGGCGATCCTCGGACACCAGTTGCTCGGCTTGCGGCAGCCCGAATGCCGCCAGCTCCGGATAGCTGAAGACCGGCGGGTAATCGCCAACCCCGGAGATCACGGCCGTGGCCAGGTTGACCTCCAGGCCATCCTCCTCCGCCCACGCCGCCTGCAGGGCGCGCACCTCATCCGTCACTTCCTGAACCCGCTGGCTGAACGCCGGGTCATCGATCGTCCGTCCATCGGTCGACCAGATGACCACGGTCTCGCTCAACGGCGCCACGTCTTCGATCCCGGAGTCCTGGAGGCGTTCGAATCCCTCGATCGACTCGACATCGGCCGAAATCACCATGTCCGACGTCAACGAACCGGTCAGGTTCGCCGCCGCCAGGGCGCCAAACCCGGCCAGCACCACGAGCCACAGCACGATCACCCGCCACGGATGCCTGGCGCTCATGCCCGCGAGGTGCTCGGATGACAGGAACGACTTCATGGAACGATTCCTCCGGATCGGGGTGACAGAACTGCTTCAATATCCACGGTCCGGCTCACCTACTGGGCGGATTCCGGAAACTGCTCCCATCATCGTGAACGCGCGAATGACGATCGTCAAACACTTCACAATGTGCCGGCGCCCCAATGGACGAGGTTAGGCATGGCCGCTACACTCACGGAAGGGAAGGTTCTCGCCGGCGCAACCCTTTCCACCCGCTCCGCGGCCGCGCCAATGGATCAGGACACCTCGTGAACAACGGCGCTTCGACCACCTCACCCGTCCATCCCTCCCCGTCCACGACCGGTCTCGTCGCCGTGTTGAGCAAGGACCTCTTCTTTGGCATGCGGATACGCACGTCCCTCCGCCAGCTCGGGTATTCCGTCGCCATCGCCCAGGATGCCGCCACCTTCTCCCGCCATCTCGAACAGGGAGACCAGCGAGCCTGCCTGGGCATCGTCGATTTCAACTTCCCGGTCGATTGGGACCAGGTCACCGAAGCCATCGGGATCGGCGTCCCCATTCTCGCCTTCGGCCCCCACACGGATATCGAGGGCTTCAAGGCCGCCAAGCGCGCTGGCGTCACCAGGGTCGTCGCCAATGGCGAGTTCAGCCGCTCGCTTCCCGACCTGGCCAGGCGCTACGCCACCACCACGCGAGAAACCTCCTAACCCAGACCATCCCACCTCCGAAGCGTGCGTATAATGTGTACGTACATCTGTGTCAGGAGGAAGCATGGTCACCCAACCAGAATCGCCCAGACCGCCAGCCAACGATGGCGAACCCATTTCCATCGACGCCGCCATCGAGATCTTCTTCGGAGATCTCCGGCTCGCCCCCCGGTCTCGCACCACCTACCGCCAGGGTATCCGGAAGTTCACCGAGCATCTCTCACGCCATGAAGGCATCGACATCACCACCACCCCGGTGACGCACATCACCACCGACCATGTCACCTCGTTCGCGGCGATGCTCGTTCCGCCCGACATTCGCACGCCCGAGGAGGTCTCGCAAATGCGGACCGCCCAGAACAACCTCGCGGCGGTCCGGAAGTTCTGCGCCTACATCTCCGCCTACGACCTGCATCCCACCCTCTCGACCGATCGCCTGCGCGTCCGCATCGCCGCCATGATGCCCCGGTTCACCCCTCCGCCGCCGGATGTAAAGATGGCCGACCTGGAGCGAATCGTCGAGTTTGTCACCACCGGCCCCCGGGAGGAGAAACCGCACCTCGAACTCCGGCGTCTCAAGGTCAGGGCCATGATCCTGTTCATGTTCCGGACCGGTGTACGGGTCTCCGAGCTATGCGCCCTCCGTCGCCGCGATGTCGACCTCGAGAACGGCACGGCGGGCATCTACCGGGCCAAGGGCGGCAAAAGCCGCACCGTTCACTTCGACGCGGCGACCGCCGATGCCCTGGTCGCCTACTGGTCCTGTCGTGGCGATCAGCTACGAGGCTCGGGCACGTTTCCGGCCTTCAGCGGGCGGGACAAGGCCGGCACGCCCGGAAACGCCATCAGCCCGCGCACGGTCGAGCACATCGTCGCCGATCTCTGCAAGGTCATCGGCATCGAGAGCGATGTCACGCCGCACTCGTTCCGGCACGGGCTCGCCACCGAACTCGTCCGGCGCCGGGTCCGCGAATCCACGGTCCAGACGATCCTCGGCCACGCATCGCCGCAAACCACTCGCATTTACGTCCACAAGTCAGGACTGGAAGTCGCGGAAGAGTATCAGGATGCCTTTGGTTCCTACCGAAAACCCGGCACGTAGGCACGCCCGCAAGACGATCTCCCGCCGCCGTCTCCTTGGCGGCCTCCTGCTCGCGGGCGGAAACGCGGGCCTCGTCACGGGCTGCTCGACCGGCGACTCCCGCGACGCCGAGCGCGGCCGCCGGCTGGACGCCGAGCGCACATCGGTGATGGACGATCTCCAGGCCACGCGCACGGCGGAACTGGTCTTCGGCACGCCTCCATCGACGCCAGCCACCGAACCGTAAGCACTCTCCATCCAGACAACGAACACCCCCTTCGTCATGGTGGCGAAGGGGGTGTTGTCGTGAACGCGAGCCGAACTACGCGGCCGTCAACTCCTCCGGAAGCCCGGGCGCCTCGCATGATTCCTGGCCAAGACAGCCAAGCTGGGCGGTCATCAGGGTCTCCGCGGTCGTTTGGGCCACATCCCCGCTTGGCGCGCCCTGCACGTCGATCACGATCAGCGTCGCATCGACGATCGCAACGATCCGGAAGCTGTCCGCTTCATCCGATCCCGAAGCGGGGCTGGGGAACTGGAACGCGGCCGACGCGGTCGCGCCCTCCACCGCGTAGCCCTCCACCTGCTCCGACCCCGTCACCGATGGCGACAACTCGCCGATCTGATCGATCACGGCCTGGGTGCCTTCGGCGGATCCGAAGGAGGTGAGTCCCACCGAGACGTACGGCGCGGCCGTGCCGTCCCCGGCGAGCGCCACGACTTCATTCCAGGAGGCGGTCAGTCCGCCCAGCGCCGATCCCTGCAGGCCGTACATCTGCTCGACATCCGGTCCACCCAGGAAGCCCGCCTGTAGCGAGGGAGCCAGCGTGGAAAGCGGCAACGCCTGGGGCACGAGGGCGAGGTCCGTGCCATCCGGGCTCTCGCCACCGATCGCCGAGGTCGCCCGCGCTTCCAGCGTTCCCGAGAGCGTGCCGGCGGTCGCGGCGTCCGCCGCCGAACCGTCGCGCGTCGTCAGCGCGGTTCCCACCAGGAACCGGTCGATCCGGAAGGTGACATCCACGCTGTTGATCGTCGTGCCCGACTCCGACCACGAACCAGTTGTCGTCTCGCCCGGCGATTCGCCAACCCCGGCGTCGCCATCCTCGAACGTGCCGTCGGGCTGCGTTCGTGATTCGTCCTCGAGAATCTCGAACCCCGTCCCGGCCGCCTCGCCATCGGTCCAGGCGGAAACATACGACCGGATTTCGTTGCCGTTATCCAGGTTCTGGTACACGCTCACGTACTGGGAAACGAAACCCGCCCCGGTCAGTTCGCCGGCGGACACATCGCCACTGGCGACCTGATCGGCGGAGAGGAACGTCTCACCCACGAAGGTGTATCCCCCTGGCAGCATGGTCCTGTCCAGCGTGATCGAGGCCATCTGCCCCCTGAGCGCCACATCCTGGCCTCCCGCCTCCTGGGCCAGCCCGTTCGCGGCGCTTGCGGTCAGGAGCGCGGTCGCCAGGACCACACCGAGTGCTTGTCGAAATCGCGACATCATTTCTCCTCTCGGGGTGCGGCTGCGCGCCAGCGCTGGCGCCCGCATCCTCGGAATCCGCCGAACCGTCGCCGGTTCCACCGGTGATGATCCTACCCTATTATCACGGTTGAACCGCCCAACCGGTTTCGGAACATCCCGCAAGGAGCCATCAATGCCCGCCAGTCGCCCAACCACGCTCGCCACCCACGGAATGATCGCCACGCCCCACTACCTGGCGACATCCGCCGGTTTGCAGGTGCTGGAGGAAGGCGGCTCGGCGATGGATGCCATCATCTGCGCCAACGCCGTCCTCACCGTGATCTACCCCGACCAGACCGCGATCGGCGGCGACTGCTTCTTCATGGCCTTCGAGGCGAGGACCGGCGAAACCCATGGGTTCAACGGGTCGGGCCCCGCGCCCCTGGCCGCGGACGCCCAGTGGCTGCTCGACAATGGCTATACCCGCATGCCGGGCAAGGGTCCATTCGCGGTCACCGTTCCCGGCACGATCGATGCCTGGTTCACCGGCCACGAGCGGTTCGGCCGCCTGGAAATGAGTCGGCTCCTGGCGCCGGCCATCGCCCTGGCCCGCGATGGGTTCCCGGTCTCGCCGCGCCTGGCCGCCGTGTTCGCCGGCCAGCGGACGCTAATCGACAACTGGCCCGGCTTGCGCTCGCTGGTCTATCCCGAAGGGTCGCCACCGAAGGCGGGCGCCACCATCCGGTTCCCGAGCCTCGCCACGTCACTCGAAATAATCGCCACCGGCGGCAGGGACGCCTTCTACACCGGCCCCATCGCCGAAGCGATCGCCGCCGCCATCGCGGACCTCGGCGGGTGGTTGAGTCTCGACGATCTCGCCGCCTACACGGGCGAATGGGTCACGCCGATTTCCACCACCTACCGCGATGTCACGGTCGGCACCATGCCGCCCAACTCGCAGGGCATCACCGGGCTGATGGGGCTCCGGATGGCCGAGCGCGAGGACCCTGGCTCCGCCTGGGGCGCCCACGCCCACCTGCACCCACTGGTCGAAGCCGCCACCCGGGCGTACCGGGTCCGCGACGCGCGGATCACCGACCCGGCCTTCGTAGACCCCGAAATCAAGACCCTGCTTTCCGACGAGACCATCGATGGCCTGTGGGCCGATTACGATCCCGGCTGGGCGATGTCCAACCCGTCTCACTCCCAGGGAGATACGGTCTACCTCTGCGCCGTGGACGCCGACGGCAACGCCGTGTCCCAGATCCAGAGCCTGTTTGGCGCGTTCGGTTCGGCGGTTGTCGCGGGCAACACCGGCATCCTCTTGCAGAACCGCGGGTCGGCCTTCTCGCTCAACACCGAACGGGTCAACATCCTCGAACCCGGCAAGCGCACCATGCACACGCTGATGCCATCCATGCTGTTCGAGGGCTCCGTCCTCCGGGGGCCGTTCGGCACGCAGGGCGGGGATGCCCAGGCGCTGGTGCAGATGCAACTGGTCGCCAACCTGGTCGACTTCGACATGGAGCCGCAGGCCGCCATCGAGGCGCCCCGCTGGCTCTTCCCCGCCCATCCGGATGGCGGTCTGCTGATGGAAATGGGGTTTCCCGAGGGCAGCGTCCAGCAAATGGCCGCTCGCGGTCACCGGCCAACGCTCATCGACGCCTGGAATACCGGCGCCGGTCACGCCCAGGCGATCATGATCAACCACGAGTCGGGCGTATTGATGGGTGGCGCGGATCCTCGCGCCGATGGTTCCGCCGCCGGATTCTGAGCGGTGTTGGGCCTATTCGCCCAGATCCACCACCTCGAACTCCAGCAGGTCCGCGCCCGAGGACACCGGCTTGCCGCCGCCCTGACCCGCGTGCGACCGGGCGGCGCCGTCGTTCCGCCACCGCTCGAAGTCCTCGTCGCTCGCCCACTGCGTCACCACGAAGTAGCGGGTCTCGTTGGCGACCGGCCGCAGCAACTGGAAGCCTTCGAAGCCCGGAAACTGGTCCACCGCGTGCTTGCGCGCCGCGAACCGCTTTTCAAGCTCCGGCCCGGCGCCTTCCGGCACGGAAATCGCGTTGATCTTCACGACTGACATCAGGCTGTCCCTTCACGATGGAATCTTGCTCAACCGGCGAGCGTGTGCCCGCCGGCACGCACACACCATAGCGTCACCCGGGTGGCGAACGTGGCATTGATTCCACGCCTGGTCAGGCTACACGTCAACTTTCAGCCGTGGGGCTCCCGACCGGGTTGAGCAGCCAGTGCTCGAACTGGGCGGTCAGTGGCTCGGCCTGCTCGGTCCAGAAGGCCCAGTTCTGGAAGAACTGTCCTTCCATGTTTCCCGGCCCATTTGGCGCGGCGGCGGCGATGTCGGCCCTGAGCAGCTCCAGCGCGCCGGGATTGACCGGCCCGAAGTTCTCCAGCCGCGAATAATTGGCGGTTGGCACCGCCCGGGTCGCGAAGTTGAGGAAGCTCATCGCCACGTCGTTGTTGGGCGCCCCCCGCGGAATCACCCACGAGTCCGCTCCCAACATCCCCCCGGCCCACTGCGTCTTCACCAGCGACCGCACGTCGGGCAACGCGGTGCGGACGCTCCAGGCGCTGGCGAGACCGGCCTGCCCGGTGCGGACGAACTCCACCGGGGTCTTGCCATCCTCATAGAACTGCGTGGCGTCACGAATGCGATTCAGCGACGCGAACGCCCGGGCCGTGTCCAGCGGGTACAACTCGTCCATGGGCACCCCATCGGCCAGCAGCGCGAATTCGAGCGTGCCAACCGGGCTGCGGCGCAACGCCCGCGTGCCCAGGAACAGGTCGAGGTTCCAGAAATCCTGCCAGCCCGAGGGAGGCTCCTCCGCCTGCGCGGGGTACACCATCGCGGTCGAGTACAGCCTGGCCCCGACGCCGTGCTGCATCGTCAGTTCAGGGTAGAGCGCCGTCTTGTCCACCACGTTGTAGTCGATCGCGGTCAGGTACCCGCCCCGCGCCTGGATGAGCACATCTTCGGTCGGGATCAACGCCACATCCCACACCACCTCGCCCGCGTCCACCTGGCTGGTCAAGCCGGATATCCCGTCCCGGCCAAGCTCCTGATGGCGAACCGCCGCCCCAGTCGCCGCCGCGAACGCATCGAGGAACGCTTCGTTGATGGCATCCAGCGTGTCGCCCAGGGCGGGACTCGTGACCACCAGCGACCGCCCAGCCCAGCGTTCGGGATCGAGGTAACCCGCCACCGGCGACTCGATTGGCGCCTGGGTCGGTTTGGGAGGCGCCTGGGTCACCTCGGGTAGCGCCGTGGGCTCGGCTGTCGGTTCCGCGCCGGGTTCATCATCGCCAAAACCGCAGCCTGAAACGTTCAGCGCGGCTCCCGTCAGGCCAACCCCCAGCAGGGACCGGCGTGTCCAGGTCGATCGCGGCGCGCGAGAACGGTCGGAACGAGCTTTCATGAAGACATTACACCTGAGGGAACGAATTGATCGGATGCGGGAAACATGCCGCCGCACCGTTGAGGCGCGCCGGTTTCTCGCCGCTCGTTGGAGCCACGAAACGCTCGCAACATCATACCGTACCGGCGATCAGGCTCCGCGCGTTGACCCCTTTGCCAGCCCCGGTCGGTGGTAGACTGGCCTGAGACGCCAACAGGAACACCTAGCGACAGGTGAAGGCGTCTGCACTTTGTCAGGAACGGGCCGGTCGAGGTCGGAATTGCCCGTCACGTTAGGGAGCACTAGCGAACGATGGACACATATAACATCTATATGGATGAATTGCCGACCGGTGAAGAGTTCGATGGCGAAGAAATGATCGAAGTCGAGTTCCGGGTTGTCCCCAACTCGGAGGACGACGGCGACGCGACGTCCAATGCCGTCATCGCCGGACTGGACCTCGTGGATCTCATCAACCTGCGGGATTCGCTCCAGCAGGAAATCGACAACTACGCGCTCTCCGCCCTCGAAGTAGCGGCCACCGCCGCCGTCGAGGAGGAGAGCGAAGGCTAACCCCTGGCACACAGGTCGCGCCTCCGCACCGCACGGCGGTTTCCCGGTTGGGAAACCGCCGTTTTGGCGTCCCTGGCACTCGACGGCCAAACCTCACCTCCACACGCTGCTTCACGGCTCTCATATGAGATCCAGCAAACAGGACCGCAACTATCTGATAGCGGCGAATCGCGTGCCTTCGCCCAGTGTTGCTGGCAAAATCCCAGGTCAGGACGGACTCCTCCGGGACCACCGCCGCCAGGCAGAGATACATTGCTTCCATCCGGATTCCGTATCACTGGCTCAGCCGTTCCGGACACCTTTCCGCAACCAGTTGACCCCTAACCCTGGCTGGAATACAGTGGCGTCATTGGGACAACGGGAGTATGTGGAAGCCGGGACTATCGTCGGCGCCGTGAGCACACTTCACTCGTGGCCTGATCGCCAGCCCCCTGCATGAACGTGCGGGAGCCGGTGGCGTGTCGCCTCCCGGCCGCTCACCCCCGCGCGATGCTCCGGCACCGACGGCCGTGACGACCGTAAACCGCGAATGGGGTGGGGAATTGAACGCCAGAGACCAGCGACCTGGAGTATCTCGACGCGGTTTCGTGCTGGGCGCCGTGGCCGCCGCTGGCGCAATCGGAACCGCCACGGTCAGCCGCGCCGCCGACCCGGCCGTCACCATTTTTCGCGGCCCCCTTACCAGGCCCATCGTCGCCCTCACCTTCGACGGCGGCTCGGATTCCGGTCACTGCGCGTCGATCCTCAACATTCTGAAAGACGCCGGCATCAAGGCCACCTTTCCGCTCACAGGTCAATTCGCGGTCTCCTATCCCGCCCTCGTCCGCCGCATCGTGAACGAGGGGCACCAACTCGTCAATCACTCCTACTCTCACCCGTCCTTCACCGGCGTGTCGGCCACCACCAGCGCGCTGACAACCAGTTCCCGCACAGCCCAACTCACCAGCACCGAGGAAGCGTTCGTCAACGCCGCGGGCGTCTCATCCAAACCATGGTTCCGGCCACCCTACGGCGATTACGACAACGGCGTGCTGGCCGATCTCGGCAACGCCGGGTTCAGCAAGTGCCTCCTGTGGTCGATCGACCTGATGGGCTGGAATGGCTTCACCGCCAACCAGATCGTCAATCGCGTGAACGCCAACCACGGCAACGGCTACATCTACCTCATGCATGTCGGAAGCGGGTCCCAGGAGGGCCCCGCCCTCCCGCGGATCATTTCGCTGCTCCAGCAAAAGGGATACGGTTTCGCGACTGTCGCGGCCATGCTTGGAGGCGCCACCCAGCCCAACCCCACGCCCACGCCAGCCACGTTCCAGGTCAACGACACGGCGCGCGTGACATCGGCGCTCAATCTCCGCACCGCTCCCAATCTCGGAGGGCGAATCATCACGACCATGCAGCCCGGCGCCACCGGAACCGTCCTGGCCGGGCCGGTTCCCGCCGATGGCTACATCTGGTACCAGCTCAACACATCCTCGGGTATCGGCTGGGCCGCCACGATCAGCCTGACGAAGGTCACCGCCTCTCCCACCCCTCCTCCGGCGTCGGGGCACGCACCGGGCACGAAGGTCGTCGTTACGGCCGGTCTCTACCTCCGTAGCGCCCCCGCGCTCGCCAGTACGGTCTATGTCACCATGCCGACCGGAACCCGCTGCACCGTCACCGGCGGACCTACCATCGCGAACGGGTACACCTGGTATCAGGTCGACACGCCCTATGGCAAGGGTTGGGCTGCCGGCGAATACCTCGCCGTCACGAACACGACACCGGATCCAACGCCAACCCCGCCGCCGGCCACCGGCGCCTTCAGTAATGGCGACACCGTGCG
>CAZUPA010000118.1:6190-9638 GCA_964622205.1 uncultured Sphaerobacteraceae bacterium | reverse complement strand
CTGGGAATGCTGGTGGCGACCGGCTACCAGCCGGATGTACTCCAGTGCGCGAGTTGCCAGCGGGAACTCGAGGCGATCCCAAATGTCTTTTCGCCGGGGATGGGCGGGGTATTGTGCCCGGAATGCGCGTACCTGGACCGGTCGGGAACCACCCTTTCCGTGAATGCCCAGAAGTATGTGAGGACTCTGGCGCGGAATGGATTGGCGGGAGTGATCAAGCTGGAACCTGACGAGGAGGTTCGGAGCCAGGTAGGCCAGGCGTTGCTGGCCTACCTGCGGTTGGCAAGTGACCGGGACTTCGCGAGCCTGCGGGTACTCGGCGCGATGAACAGGACGTCCGGCGCCGCGGGTTAGCTGGTGGCCGGCTCGTTCCGATCGTCGCCATGGGTCGATTCCTCCAGGGCTGGTTGCCCGGATGAGGGAATCAGGTCCGGGCGGAGGCGAGCCGTTCGCTGGATAGACTGCTCGCGGCGCCATGCATTGATTCTGGCGTGGTGTCCGGACAAGAGTATCGGGGGCGTCTCGTGACCGCGATAGGTCGCGGGCCGGGTGTAGTGCGGGTACTCGACGAATTGGTCCTCGCCGCCGGTATGCGATTCCTCGGTGACGCTTCCGGCATCGATCACGCCGGGGATGAGGCGAATGACCGTGTCGGCGATGACCATGGCCGGAATTTCGCCACCGGTGAGGACGAAGTCGCCGATGGAGACTTCGTGGGCGCCGAGGATGTCGATGGCGCGTTGGTCAATACCCTCATAGTGGCCGCAGATCAGGGCGATGCGTGGCTTGCTCGCGAGTTCATGGGCACGAGCCTGTGTGAAGCGCTCACCGCCCGCCGCCATCACTCCGATCCAGGCGGAGGATAGGTCGTCGCCGAGGACGGCTTCGACCGCTTCGACAATGGGTGGAGCCTTCATCACCATCCCCGCGCCGCCGCCGTACGGGGTATCGTCGGCGGTGCGGTGCTTGTCGGTCGTCCAATCGCGAATGTCGTGGATGCCAATCTCGACCTTCCCGGCGGCCACGGCGCGCTTAATGATGCTCTCGCTGAACGGTCCGGAGAACATGCCGGGAAAAAGGGTGAAGATATCGATGCGTGGCGGGGTGGAGTTTGTCACGCCGTGCCCGCCACCCGGTTCAGGAAGCCCGCCAGTTCAGGACCGGCGTTCTCCATCGATTCCAGGGTGAGCGAGGGAACGGCGGTGCTGGGCGAGGCGTTGAAGACCTCGCGGCGGCCCGTCTTGTACCAGACCGCGTTGAGACCGGCTTTCTGGGCGGTTTCGACATCCCAGCGGAGTGAGTCGCCGACATGGACGCTGGTTGGGGCGTCGCCATCGAGATCGCGCAAAGCGGCGTGGTAGATCGCCGGTGTCGATTTGTAGTAGCCACTGCTGGAGGAGGTGATCACCCGATGGAAGCAGTTCGCTATCCCCATGCGGTCGATGATCCAGTCGAGCGTGTGATGGTGAACCGCGCTGGACACAACACCCAGGCGAATGCCGAGCCTGTGCAGAAAATGGACGGTGCCGGCGGCGCCCGGTACGGGATCGGTCGCCAGCACCGCCTCTCGCATGAGCGAGTCGATGGCGCGGCGAATGTCGCTGGCGGTGGCCGGGATGCTGGCCTGGTCGAGAATCGTGGCGACGGATGTGTAGGCGTCGATTTCGTCGCCGGACTCAATGACGCCGAGGCGAAGAGAGCGGTAGGACTGCTCGATGTCCGATCTGGCGTGTTTTCCAGGGTCGAGGTCGAGGAAGGCGATGACGGCCCATGGGAGTTCGCGGATTTCGAGGTCGAACCAGGGATCGCAGTTCGCCAGCGTGTTGTGGAAATCGAATGTGAGTACTTGCACCGTTGGACTTTCTGGTCAGCGCGGTGCGGCGAGATGGCGCCGCGGCTCAATCGGATCGAGCGAGGAATTCATGCCGGAAATGTCCGGTCAGGAGGCCATGGCCTGGGGAGACGGGGCGATGCTGGTGGAAGCATTCTGAACGTTCATCGCCCGGAGGAAGGCGGCGACAACGTCGGGGTCGAACTGGGTGCCGCTGTTCCGGCGAATCTCCTCGATGGCGACCTGCTCCGGCATGCCTTTGCGGTACGGCCGGTCGGTGGTCATGGCATCGAAGGCATCCGCGACACCGATGATGCGCGAACCAAGCGGGATTTCGTGGGCCGCGAGCTTGTCTGGATAACCCTGTCCATTCCAGTGTTCGTGGTGGTGGCGGATGATTTCGGCGGTGAGCCGGTATTCCTCGGTGCGGGCGACGATGACGCTGCCAACTTCGGAGTGGCGCTGCATTTCCACGCGCTCCTCGGTGGTAAGGGGGCCGGCCTTGTAGAGCGTAAGGTCGCGTGTGCCGACCTTGCCGATATCATGGACACGGGCGGCCTGGACGATGGTCTCGGTGAGTTCGTAGGGGATGTCGGGCATTTCGTGGAGGATGCGCTTGACGGTCTCCGTGACCCGGATCGAGTGGTTGGACGTGTAGGGATCCCGTTGTTCGACGGCGTCGGCAAGACTCTCCAGCGTGTCGCGAACACTGCGCTGGGCCCGGACGAGGGTGCGATACGCGACCTGCGGTCCCAGCAGCGGAAAGGCGAGCAGGAGGACGGCGAAGGCGTTTTCGGAGGCGGCCAGGGCGACAAGGCCCCCGATGGCGGGGAAGGTGACGGTTTCGATGGCGGAGAGCCGCACGGTTGACTGCCAGAGCGTCGACATCGGCATGCCGATGATAGGCGCCACAATCATGGCGACCGACGCGGTGCTGACGGCAACGAAGGCGGCCGACGCGGCCAGGGACGCGACCAGGTTGATGGCGGAGCCGATTGGCGAGGCTGACAAATCGGCGATTTGGGCATAGACAAATCCGCCGACGGCGGTGGCCGTGACAAAAGTGGCGATATTGGTGACGGACTTGATAGGATCGCGGCGGGCCAGCACGGAGTCGAGGACGTGGGCGGTGAGCACGATGAGGCAGCCGAGGCCGACATCGAAGTGCATGGCGGCGGCGAGCGCGACCGGTGCGCCGGCGGAAACTCGCAGTGTGCCGGACGAGATGGGGATGGAGACGTCGAGCCGTTCGATGACGAGGATGACGAGGAGAAGGGAGAGGGCTACGAAACCATCACTCAGGGTAAGCGGATCCGAGGTGCGAAGCCCGACGCCAATGGACATGGCGGCGACCGCGCACAGCCCTACAAGCCAAATTCTGACCCTAAGCGGAAAATTGATCACGGACCCGGCACCGCCTGCTCCTGTACACATTGCGTGTGATGAATCGCAACATGAACGCAGGACAGCCATTTGGCGACCTGCACGTTCACAGGAACATTATATGCGGTTGTGGCCCACTTTCCATAGCGACGGCTATTACCGGCGCCCGCACATTTGGACGGCTCTAGAGCTTCACATTAGCGGGAGTTCGATCGGACACGACATTCAGTCGAT
>CAZUPA010000118.1:0-6090 GCA_964622205.1 uncultured Sphaerobacteraceae bacterium | reverse complement strand
TTGACGCCGCGCATGTGCATTTCCTTCCGTGTTCAGAGCCACCGTTCGGTTCATGCTCCAGGGAACATGACGTTTCAAGTCGTAAGCTATCGAAATTTCAGAAAGTTAAGTCTTTCGATGAAGACCAGACTTTCTCAAAACCAGTTCTATAGTTAGAGTACCGATAACGCTGCAATTTGTCAAGGAATGGCACAATAAGTTCGCTTATCGTGTGGCTCGAAAGTGGCATGGCGCGTTTGGGACCGGTTAAGGTCGCCGGACGATGGGTCGGCGGTGGGTCTATGATTCATGTCAGTGGCTCCTGGATGCACGATGGAAGGATCCTTGTGGCGGCCTCGTTGGTAATAGATGTTGGAGTGGCGAAAACCGAGAAGTACGCGAGCAGGGAGAGCGGTGACACAGTTGAGCTGGTCGAGCGCCCAAGTGGCGGTTTCACGGTGGTGTCGATTGATGGACAGGGGACGGGCAGGGCGGCGAAAACCCTGAGCCTCCTGCTCTCGAGCAAGGCGGTTTCCCTTGTTAAGGAAGGTGTTCGGGACGGAGTGGTGGCTCGCGCCACTCATGACTACCTTTTCGCCTTCCGGCATGGCCAGGTGTCGGCGACGCTTGACCTGCTGTCGATCGACCTCAAGACCAGGACGATCGTCATCACCCGCAATGCGGAATCGCCGATGTTGATAGGGAGAAATGGCGAGCCAAGCGTTTTGCCGGTGCTTTCGGGACCGATTGGACGATACCGGTGGACAAAACCGACAGTGACGGAACTCCCGATGGAGAGCGGACTCGAGATTCTGCTGTTCACCGACGGGATTTGGCATTCTGGACGACGTGGGACGTTGGGTCCGCTGGACCTCGAAGCGTACGGCGCCGATCACTTTGGCCGGGGCACCCCTGGCCAGGTACTGGCCGACACGTTGCTTCAGACGGTGATCGAGCGGGACAATGGCAAGCCGAACGATGACATGGCCGTGGTGGCACTTTCGCTGCGTGAAGGGCAGGCTGACGCCCCGATTCGACGCCTTGGACTTGAAGTGCATATAACCTGACATCGGCTGCCTCCCGCCCATATTCGCGAAGGAGTCGAAGTGGACCAACTTCCTGACCTCACGTCTCGCGTGGCGGGACCCAAAGTGGTGGTGGTCGGTCCGTGTGCCTCTGGCAAGTCAACGCTTGTGCGAAATTTGCGCAACGAGGGCATTGATGCCTTCGTCGCGGGCCAGGAACACAGTGCAATTCGGAATCTTTGGGCGAAGAGAGACCCCGATATCATCGTTGCACTCGATATCGATCTTGAAACGCTCCGGGAACGCCGTGGCGCGTCCTGGCCATCAAATCTCTATCGAGCGCAGCACGAGCGATTGAGTAATGCCTTTGCTGCTGCTACCGCCATTATTGACACAGGTTGTGTGCCAGAGGAAGTAGTCGCGGCCCGGGTTATCGAAATCGTAACGAACTTCAGGCCTGATGGGTCTAGTTCAACAGGAAACGCTCCCCTGGATACCTCACCGGAATCCCGACCACGCCGCCCCGGATCATGAGCGCGCGTTCGCGTCCGATGATCGTGGTGATCGAGGCTAGCCGGGCAAGTGGACTTCGTTCTTCCAGAATCTCCTGTTGTTCCCATGTGTGGAGCGGCAGGCGGGCGGCGATATCGAAACTGGCGCGGGCGGGATCGATTGCCAATTCTGGCTGTTCGAACTGGAGTCCCACCAGTCTGGCGACGCCCTCACCATAAGAATTGTACGCGCTGGCGGTCGATCCCAGAAGCCTTCGGGCTTCCTGTCCGTCAAACGCCTTGTCTGGGATGGCGGTTCCCTCGGCGGTGGCGTATCCGCGTGACCAGGTTTCCGAAGACAGGGCAACCCGGTGTTGGCCAACAACGACGATATCGACCATGTTGGTGGAGAGGGCGTTGAGCGTGGCAAGGCGGGCGGTGGTGCCGATGTGGTGAAAGCGGGGCTCGTCTCCAACCTCGCGTCCCGCCTGGATGAGGGAAACCACAAACACAGGCTCGGTGGCCGCGCGATCGGCGAGCATCCGGAGGTAACGGTCCTCGAAGATTCGGAGCGACATCGGGGCGCCGGGGAAGAGGACGGTGTTCAGTGGGAATACGGGTAGCGTCATTGGTGGACCTCGTGAACCCGGTGGCGAGTGTCGGTGGGCCAGAGGATGATGGATACTTACTGAATTGTACGATGCCCGGCGGGCACATTGCCCGGAGTTGGCGCGTGGATGGAGACTCCGCGGACGAATGGCAGGACCTTTCCGTATATCCCGGCGAGCGTTGACGCGAGCGTCGCTTGCGTTCCCAGTTCTGGGGGGCGCCGTTGCCGGATCACCAACTGCCGGGATGGCTCAGGAAGGCCCCTGGCGAGCCGGCGATGGCCTGAGCATCGCGGGATCGATCAGTGGTCCCTCCACGCTGGATCCCGCGCTTTCACGCGACCTGGATGTCAACTACATGCTCCAGCATGTGTTCCGGGGCCTGATGTCCCTGGACGGGAATCTTGATCCGGTTCCGTGCCTTGCCGAACAGGTGGACTTGCTCGATGACGGAACCCGGTATCGCTTCGTGCTTCGTGACGGCGTGGCGTTTCACGATGGTCGGTTGGTTTCGGCCGGGGATGTCGCGGGATCGCTGTCGCGGGCGCTTAACCCGGGTATCGCCGGTGGTTCGGTGGGGGCGCTCGCGGCCGTCACGTATGTGGGCGATATCGAAGGCGCGGACGATGTGCTGGCGGGTGTGCGGTCCACGCTGAGCGGGGTGACGGTCGTGGACGACCGCGAGGTCGAGATTCGCCTCCGGCGGCCCTCGCCGACGTTCCTGATGCGGTTGGCGAGCGTGCAGGCCTCGATCGTGGATATCGCCCAGGTGGAGCGGGACCCGGAGTGGTGGCGGGCGCCAAACGGAAGCGGACCGTTCGCGGTGGAGCGCTGGACCCATGGTGAGTCGGTGGAATTGCGTGCCGCTGAATCGTGGTGGGAGGGCACGCCAGCGGTCGATACACTGACCTTCTGGCTCGGCGCGTCCGCGGTGGAGCCCCTGAACCTGTACCAGGCGGGCCGGGTGGATCTGGTGGCCGATGTGAATCCCGAGCAGGTCTCGCTGGTTCAAGACCCGGCGAGCGGCATTTCCTACGGTGACCTTCAGGAAACGGTGCTGTTCGCGACGAGCTATATCGCATTTGGCAACCAGGCACCTCCGCTGGACGACGCCCACGTGCGGCGTGCGCTACAGCTGGCGTACCCGGCGGCGAACTATGCCAGGGGCTGGTATGGGAACACCGTGTCGGTGGCCAGAGGTCTGACGCCCCCGGGAATGCTCGGCGTTGATTGGCACGCGGATGTGCCGGAGGCCAATATCGACATGGCGAAGGCTGAACTGGCGGCTTCCCGGTACGGATCGGCGGAGGCCGTGCCGCCCATCGCGATTTACGGCGCGGATGCTGGTCCGATCGACTCGTTTCGCGCCGTGGTGCATGACGCCCTGGGACTGGACGTGCAGGCGGTGGAAGTGCCGTTCCCCGCGTTCATCGCCGGCCTGGGGGAGCGGAGGTTCCCAGCGTACTCGATTTACTGGGGTGCGGATTACCCCGATCCCGAGAGCATGATCGGGATGCTGTTCGGGTCGGCGAGCGCGGACAATTACACTGGGTATTCGAACCTGGACCTGGATGCCCTGCTGGAGCTGGCGAGCACCCAGGATGGCGACGAACGGGTGGCGACGCTCCAGCGGGCCAATCAATTGCTGGTGGACGATGTGGCCATGATCGCGCTGTATCACCCGCATGGATATACGTTGACTCGGGCCGGTATCGAAGGGGTGCGGGCGACACCGATGGGGATTCTGGGACTGGAAATCGCATACGAGGCTGATTGATGGTATCGCGAAAGTGGAAGAATGAGACAAGCCGGGCCATTCACCCGCGCCAGCTTTGGCCATCCGATGTCTCGCGGTTGCGGATGGATCTTCACCCCCGGCTCAGCGCGGCGGAGGCGGCATCGGTGATGCTGCAAAGTCCCGGCGCTTCGTACTGGATTCCGGAAAGCGAGGAATTCATCATCGTGACGCCGTGGAGGCATCGGCGGGAAGTCGCGACCGTGCATACCTTCGGCGCGTTCGCGAACGAGGACCTGCTGATGCAGGCGGTGATTTCCCAGGCGCGGGCATCGGGGAAGGCCGCGTTCGTGGTGGTGGACCTGAACGAGATCAGGAGCGAGTCGTTCTACCTGCGGCATGGGTTAACGCCGTTCGAGGATATCGTCACGTACTCGCACCGTAACCCGGACAGCGTGACCGGCGCCGGCCTGGACAAGGACCTGCGATTCCGCCAAGTGGAACACGAGGACCGGGACCTGCTCGATGCGGTTGTCGACCTGGATCACCGGGCGTTTCCGTGGTTCTGGTGGAACAGCGAGGCCGAGTTCGACGCGTATCTCGACTATCCGGGGGTGGAGGTGTGGGCCGCGCTGAATGGCGGGGATGTTGTGGGCTACGCGGGCATCACGCGATACCGGAAATGGGCTCACCTGGACCGGATCGCGACCTCTCCCGGCCACCAGGGAAAGGGCGTGGGGCGCGAGATGTTGAGCTTCGTGGCGCGGGACATGGCCCGGAAGGGCGCGCGGTCGGTGGCATTGAGCACGCAGGGAAACAACCATCGGTCCCGTTCGATGTACGAGCGGGCGGGGTTCGTACACACCCCGCGCGATGACTATGGCATCCACCTGGTGTCGTTCAACGACGAGCTGGTGTACTCGGGCAAGATCTGAGCGTCGCCGTCAGCCGTTCAGTGTCACAATGTCGAGAGTGTATGCGCCCACGAAGTGGGCATAACGTAAGTCGAAAGACGGTTCGCAAGCGGTCCAGCCCAATGACGTTCCATTTCCTCCAGGAGACTACTGATTCATGTCATCGACATTCGGACGATTGTTTACCCTGACTACCTGGGGCGAATCGCACGGGCCGGCGCTCGGCGTGGTGATCGAAGGTTGCCCCGCTGGGCTGGAACTGAGGGTGGAGGATATCCAGCCGGACCTTGACCGGCGGCGCGTGGGACAGTCGAAGGTCACCTCGACCCGGAACGAGACGGACAACGCCGAGATCCTCTCGGGCATCTTCGAGGGGAAGACGACCGGCGCCCCGATTTCGATCATCACCTACAATAGCGATCATCGCTCGAAGAACTACGACAACCTGAGGGATGTGTTCCGGCCGGGTCATGCCGACTACACGTACTGGGCAAAGTACGGGCATCGCGACCATCGCGGCGGCGGGCGGTCGTCGTCGCGGGAGACATGGGGGCGGGTCGCGGCCGGCGCGATCGCCAGGAAGCTGCTCGCCCAGTTCGGCGTGGACGTGTACGGCTACGCGAGCGAAATCGGCGGGATCGAGATGGAAACGTTCGATCGGGAACAGATCGAGCAAAACATCGTGCGATGCCCGGATCCAGTGGCGGCCGAAAAGATGGTCGACGCGATCATGGCGGCGCGGAAGAACCGGGACAGCATCGGCGGTATCGTCGAAGTACGGGCAACCGGGGTGCCGGTTGGTTTGGGCGATCCGACGTTTGACAAGCTGGACGCGCTGATTGGGATGGCGATGCTGAGCATCCCGGCCACGAAGGGGGTCGAGATAGGGGGCGGCTTCGCGCTGGCGCGAGAGCGCGGTTCGACGGCGAATGATCCATTCGTGATCGAGGATGGGAAGATCCGGACGAAGTCCAACAACGCCGGCGGCACGCTGGGCGGCATTTCCACCGGTGAGGACGTGGTGGTGCGGGTGGCATTCAAACCGACCTCGTCGATTGCTCAGGAGCAGGAGACGGTGGACACCAATCTCGAGCCCCAATCGTTACTGGTGGAAGGACGGCACGATCCCTGCGTCGTGCCGCGCGCGGTGCCGGTGGTCGAGGCGATGCTGGCGCTGGTGCTGGCCGACCTGATGCTGGTGAACAGGGCGGCACGGGTGCATCCGGCGGACGTGTAGCGCGGGCGAGTTCGCGCGGCCCGGTATCGTTGCTGGACACGCTCGTTCGCCAATGCTGTCGTGAAGGAGTTCCTCCATGTCGCTGTTGACCCCAATCATCG
>CAZUPA010000117.1:0-10012 GCA_964622205.1 uncultured Sphaerobacteraceae bacterium | reverse complement strand
CTATTGGGGCTGGTTGAACTTTGTGGACGCCACGTACTCCGAGGCCACCCAGCGTCGGAGTACATCGCCGGGGCAATCTCACTGTACTCCTCGAACGTGCTTACGTTGGAGCGATATTCCAGAACTCGAATGCAGTATCAGCCGTCGGTATTCTGGATGGGTGGAGTGGACTGCCGGATGACGAGTTCCGAGGGGATCTTGATGTGCTTCGGGGGTGAGTCGTCGCCGCGGAGCCGTTCGATCAGGCGCATGCACCCAGACCAGCCGATGGCGTACCCCGGTATGCGGATCATCGAGAGACCGGGGGTGACGACATTCCCCCACTCGTTGCTGGTGACCTCGGACCCCACGAACCCCATGTCGCGCCCGATCTCGATGCCCTGGCGCAACAGTTCGTCGAGCACGATGGGCGTACCGGCGGTATGCACCACCACGATCGCATCCGGACGCGGCGCCTGCGATGTGAGCCGGCGCACGCCATCCACGATGCCCTGGCGACCAGCTTCGACCTCCTGGATCAGGTTCGGGTCGGCGTCGATTCCAAGCTGGGCGATGGCTTCGCGCCAGCCCTTCACCGGGGAATTGCCGGTGGACTGGAGAAAGCCGATACGCCGGTAGCCAGCCGAGTGAAGGTAGAGGTAGGCGTCGCGGGTAATGCCCGGCAGGTCGGTGCCACAGAGGTCGATGCCTTCGACGGTGGGCTCGATCAGGCTGACCGTCCGGCTGACGATCCCCGGTTTCTTCACCGACTCGCCCATTACCAGGTCGCCATCGGCCGAGAAGGCGTACTCCACGGCCTGATCCGGCGAGTCCATGTGCAGCATCAGGCGATAGTCGAGCTGGGCGGCGGCGTCGCGGGCGCCCTGCATGGCGGCGACATGCAGGGGCACGGCCAGGTTCGGCCCAACGATGCTGATGAGGCGGCTCTCCCCGGTGCGCAGCGTGCGCGCCGAAAAACTGGGCCGGTACCCGATCAGGGCGGCGGCGGCCAGCACCCGGTCCCGCGTCTGCGTGGTGACGAGCGGGCTGCCCTTCATCGCCCGCGAAACCGTCATCACCGATACGTTCGCGGCACGGGCCACATCCTCCAGCGTTGGCCGCCGGGGCGATACCCATGCCTGATCCTGACGCATTGCTTCCCTCTCCTGCCCACCCCGGCGCTTCGGCGCCGGTTTTTCCCCTCTGGCCGCCGTCGCCGCCAGCCAGGATCACGGCCCGGAATGGCGGACCGGGAAACCTTCTCGTGAATCAGGCCGGGGCGCCAACTCCCATCGCCTCCACGCCGAGCAGCGACAGGTCTTCGGCGAAATGGCAGGCGGCGAACCGGCCGGGGGTGATTTCACGCAGGGGCGGGGCTTCCGCCGAGCAGCGGTCCTGGGCGAACCGGCAACGGGGGTGAAAGTAGCAGCCCGAGGGTGGGTTGACCGGATCGGCCACTTCGCCCTGGGGCTTGATTCGCTGCCGGCGGTTGCGCAACCGGGGATCGGGCACCGGCACGGCGGACATCAGCGTTTCGGTATACGGGTGCAAGGGCTTCTGGAACAGGGCCCGCGTCGGCGCCAGCTCGATGATCTGGCCCACGTACATCACGGCCACGCGGTCGCAAATGTGCTCGATCACGCTGAGGTCGTGGGAAATGAAGAGGTAGGTGAGGTCCAGGTCCTTCTGCAGGTCGGAGAGCAGGTTGAGGATCTGCGCGCGCACCGAGACATCGAGCGCCGACACCGCCTCGTCCAGCACCACCAGGCGCGGGTCGAGCGCCAGGGCGCGGGCGATGCTGATGCGCTGGCGCTCGCCGCCAGAGAACGCGTGCGGGTAGCGGCGCATGTATTCCGGCCGCAGGCCAACCTTTTGCAACAGTTCGCCAACACGCTCTTCGCGCTGCTTGCCGGGATACATGTTGAACGCCTTCAGCGGTTCGCCCACGGTTTGCAACACGGTCATGCGGGGGTTGAGCGAGGAAAACGGGTCCTGGAAGACGATCCGGATCTCCTTGCGGAGCGGCTTGAGGTCGCGGTGGTCGAGCGCGGCGAGGTCGACGGTGGAGTTGTCCTCCCGCACGTAGGTGATGGCGCCGCCGGTGGGGTCGATGGCGCGCACGATGCTACGGCCGGTGGTGGTTTTGCCACAGCCGCTTTCGCCCACCAGTCCGAGGGTTTCGCCCTTGCGAATGGAAAACGAGATGCCATCGACCGCTTTCAGGGTGCCGGTCGACTTCTTCAGGAACCCGCCGCCGAGAGGGAAATGCACCTTCAGGTTTCGCACATCCACCAGCGTGGGTGCGGGGGTGGTCGCCGGCGCTCCCGCGTCCGGCCTGGTGTCATGCTGGTGTGCCATGAAGGTCTCCCTGGGCCGCCGCCACCGGATCGATGACGGAATGGATCTGTTGCGATTGCGAGGTTGAAGCGTATTCGGGCTCGTACAGCAGGCACTGGACATCGCGGCGCGGGCCCAGGCTGGTGGTTGGCGGCTGGATACTGCCGCACACGCCGGGAATGGCGAAGTCGCAGCGGGTGTGGAACGAGCAACCAGCCGGGCGATGGTACGGGTCGGGCACCATGCCGCGAATGGAATCGAGCCGTTCGCGGCTGGCCTGGCCAAGCCGCGGGATCGACCGCAGCAGGGCGCGGGTGTAGGGGTGCTTCGGCTCGTGGAAAATCTGGTCGACCGTGCCACGCTCAACCACCCGGCCCAGGTACATCACCACCACCTCATCGGCGATTTCGGCCACCACGCCGAGGTCGTGGGTGATGAAGATCATCGCCATGCCCATCTCCTCCTGGAGACCCTGCATCAGCTCGATGATCTGCGCCTGGGTGGTGACGTCGAGCGCCGTGGTCGGCTCATCGGCGATAAGCAGCGACGGGCTGTTGGAAAGCGCCATCGCGATCATGGCGCGCTGACGCAAGCCGCCGCTCAACTGGAAGGGGTAGGCATCGAACCGGTCTTCGGCGCGAGGGATACCCACCTTCCTGAGCATCTCGATGGTGTGGGTTCGAGCCTCGGCCTTGGTCATGCTGCTGTGCAGCAGCACATTCTCGGAAATCTGGTCGCCCACGGTGTGGATGGGGCTGAGCGAGGTCATCGGCTCCTGGAAGATCATCGAGATCTCCTTGCCCCGGATTTCGCGGATCGCCTTGCCCTTGGGATCCATTTTGGCGAGATCGACCGTGGTGACTTCGCCGGTTTTCTCGTTCTGGCGGTGGAAGAGCATTTCGCCCTCCTCCACCCTGCCGGGCGACTGCACGATCTGGAGGATCGAGCGGGCGGTCATGCTCTTGCCGCAGCCGCTCTCGCCCACGATGCACAGGGTTTGGCCCCGTTTGACATCGAAGCTGGCCCCGTTGAGCGCCTTGATCGTCCCCTCGTCGAGGTGGAACCACGTTTTGAGATCGGTGATTTCGAGTAGGGGCGTTCCGGGCCCGGTATTGGATGCGCCATTGGCGGGTGTCGACATGCCGTTCCTCCCCTTAGCTTGCATATGGATCTGCCGCGTCCCGGAGGCCATCGCCAAGGAAGTTGAACGAGAGCACGGCAACGATGACGAAGAGACCTGGCAGCAGGAGCCACGGGGCGGTGGAGATAGCCCGGATGTTCTGGGCTTCCTGCATGAGCACCCCCCAACTATTGATGGGCGAGCGAAGGCCGATGCCGAGGAAGCTCAGCGAGGTCTCGGCGAGAATGGTGGCGGGAATCGCCAGCGTGAGCGAGGCGATGATGTGGCTGGAGAACGAGGGCACCATGTGCCGCCCGATGATCCGGAGCTGGCCCACGCCGTCGAGCTTGGCGGCGGTGATGAATTCCTCTTCGCGCAGGGAGAGGAAGCGCCCGCGAACCACCCGGGCAAGCCCCGTCCAGCCGATCACCGACAGGATGAGCGTGATGCCGAAGTAGACCCTGATCGGCGACCAGGTCAGGGGCAGCGCGGCGGCGAGACCCATCCAGAGCGGAATGGTCGGCAGCGACCGGATGAATTCGATCACGCGCTGGATGATGGTGTCGGTGACCCCGCCGTAGAAGCCGGAGATGCCGCCGAGGAGAATGCCAAGCACGAGACTGATGAGCACGCCGATCAAGCCGATCGACATGGAGATCCGCGTGCCGAAGATGATCCGGCTCAGCAGGTCCTGGCCGAGGCGGTCGGCGCCCAGCAGGTACATCGGCTGTGAGGGATCCTTCGGGCCAATGAAGTGGATATCGGTGTCGATGAAGCCCAGCATGGTGTATTCCGGACCCCTGACGAAGAACCCGATCGGGATCTTCGTCTCCTCGTCGATGGTGAAGGTGCGGGACATGGTTTCCTGGTCGATTTCCGACTTCAGGCCGTTGACGTGAAGCCCCCAGTTCCAGCCGCCATCGCTCCGGTCCACCACGTGAATCCGCTGGGGCGGGGCGTAGGTGTAGGACGCGTTGACCTTGTTCGGATCGGCTGGCGAGAGGAACTCGGCGAAGATGGCGACGAGGTAGAGCAGGATAACGACCACGCCGCCGATCATGGCGAGCTTGTGCCGCTTGAACTTCCACCACATCAGCTTCCACTGGGAGGCCATGAACACGGTGGTTTCGGATTCGGTCCCTTCCCCAGGAAAATCAGGCTCCGGCTGGGGTGGTTCCGCGGGCAGGTCTACCTGCTGAAACTCGGCTTGACTGGACATTGAACATTACGCTCCGTAACGAATGAGACCCCAGATCGTGAACCAGGGCACTGGCGAACCTAGCTGTGACGGATCCGGGGGTCGGAGATGGCCAGCAGCACATCCGAGACGAGGGTTCCCAGTACGGTGAGCACGCTGATGATGAGGATGATGCCGCCCGCCAGGTACATATCCTGCGATTGGAGCGACCGGAGCAGGAGCGGGCCGAGCGTTGGCAGGTTGAGCACGATGGCCACGATGGCCTCGCCCGAGATGATGGCGGGCAGCGTCCAGCCAATGGTGCTGATGAACGGGTTGAGCGCCATCCGCACCGGGTACTTAACGATCAGCTTCGTCTCGGAGAGCCCTTTGGCCCGCGCGGTGACCACATACGGCTGGCTCAACTCGTCCATCAGGTTGGCGCGCATGGTGCGCACCAACCCGGCGGTGGAGGCGACGCCAACGATGACCACCGGTATCCAGAGATGGGAGAGCAGGTCGCCCACCTTGGCGAGACTCCAGGCCGCGTCGACGTATTCGGGCGAGAACAGCCCGCCCACACTGAGGCCGAGATATTCGCTGGAGATGTACAGCAGCACCAGCGCGAGCATGAACTCGGGAATGGCGAGCCCAAGGAAGCTGATGAAGGTCAGCACGTAGTCGCCCACGGTGTACTTGCGAACCGCCGAGTAGATGCCGAGCGGGAAGGCCACGATCCAGGTGACGAGCAGCGCTCCAACCGAGATGCCAACCGTCCAGGCGAGGCGGCTGCCGATCATGCTGGTGACCGAGCGGTTGTATTCGAACGAGTCTCCAAAATCCCAATGGAACAGGATATTTTGCATCCAGATCAGGTACTGCTCCCAGATCGGCTTGCCAACGCCGTACTGCTCCTCCAAGGCGCGGATGGCCTGGCTGTCGACCGTCTCGCCCCGGGCCTCCATCTGGGAAACGAGGGTGTTGAGATAGTCGCCCGGCGGGAGCTGGATGATGATGAACGAGACGATGGATATGGCAATGATCGTGGGGATCATTAATAAGAGGCGATAAAGAATGAATCGAGCCATGGTTCCTGTGCTCCACCCGGAGAGATATCGTTATTCCCAAAATCAGGCGGTCACCAGCGAAAGCACCCGTGCCACCCCGCCATGTCGACTCCAGGTGTCGCCACTGTCACCGGGTACCGACCGGCCGCCCGTGGTGTGACGGCCGGTTGCGTAGCGCCATTGACGCCGGTTCCCCGCGCCCGGAGCACGTTCCGTGCTCGCGGTGCGCGGGGAAGAAAGCCGGCTGGCGTCAGCTCTCGAAGTAGAACTGGGCCGGGTTGAGCGGGCCAGGGGTTGGGTAAACCGCCGCTTCCCACATCGAATCCGGCACGTTCTTCAGGTTGTTCTTGCGAATACCGTAGACAACGGCCGGCGTGCCCATGCCGATCACCCAGAAGTTCTCCTGCGCGATCGCAAGGATCTCGCCCAGCAGGCGGGTGTGCTCGGCCTCGTCGGCGGTGGCGGTCAGCTCGTCATACAGGGCGAACTGCTGCTGAATCGCTTCGGGCGGCTCCTCCGCCTCGGCCTGGGGGTTGGCCGGGCTCTTCCACCAGTTGTACCAGGGCTTACCGAAGGAAAGACCCGGCATCGGCATGTAGTTGTACGGGTTGAGCAGCGCATCCTGGGCGCCACTGCCGCCCGGCCACACGTGCAGATCGTCGTCGTTGGCGTTGATGTGCTGGTCGAACAGCGCCCGGTCGACCGTCTTCATCTGGCAGTCGACGCCGACCTCGCGCCAGTAGTTGATGACCAGGTTAGCGGCGTCCGGCATTTCGACGAACTCCGCGCCGTTCACTTCGAGCACGAAGGTGAGGCGCTCGCCGTCCGGCCGCAGCCGCCAGCCGTCGCCATCCTTCTCCGGAATGATCTTGTCGAGGTGCTCGTTGGCAAGATCGACGTCGTACTCGGTGTACTGCTTGGCCAGCGCCTCATTGTAGTAAATGCTGTCGGCCAATGGCCCAGCCTGCCACGGCTCGCCCTGGCTGACGTAGACCGTGTCGATCACTTCCTGCCGGTTGATGGCGTAGGACATGCCGATGCGAAAGTCCATATTGCTGAAGACTTCGCGCTTGACCGGGTCCTTGTGGGTCATGTTGAACTTGTAGCAGTTCGTGTTCATGATCGACGGGATGGCATCGAAGAAGTTGTAGCCGCCCGATTCGCGTGACTCGGCCAGCACCGACTTGTTGGCCACGGTGCAAACGCTGCGCTGGAGCAGGTCCATCTCGCCGTTGGTGGCCTTCAGCAGCAGCACCTCGGCGTCCTGGATCTCCTCGAAGTTCAGGCCATCGATGTACGGAAGCTGGTTGCCTTCCGGATCGACCTTGAAGTAGTACGGGTTGCGCTCCATCGTCACCCGCGTGCCGCTGCCGTATGGCTCCACGATCTTCCACACGTGCAGGCGAGGAAGCTCTGGATTCTGCCAGAGGGCGTTGTACGGCGTGCCGGTAATGACGCCGCCCTTCATCCGGAAGAGTTGCGACCAGTCTTCGGCGTCGTTGTCGGCGACGAGCTGGTCGAGGTCGGTGGTGTTGTAGTTTTCGTGGAACTGGCTCAGGTAGTGCTTCGGATAGATGTTCCACGCCTCGCCGCCGGCCTGGCACATGTTCTTGAGGAACAGGCCGTCCGGGCGCTCGAGGGTGATGGTGACGGTGTAGTCGTCGGCCTTCTCGGCCGTGAACGGGTTCGCCGGATTGGTGCCGAGGAGTTCGTTGCTGACGACATCGTTGACGTAGAACAGGATGTCGTCGGCGGTGAACGGCGCGCCGTCCGACCACTTCATGCCCGGGCGCAGGTGGAAGGTGAACGCGCTGCTGTCCGCGTTGACTTCGTAGCTGCTGGCGATGTTCGGGATGACCTCGTTCCAGTCGGGCGACCAGCGAACCAGGTTCTCGTACCCGCTCAGGCGATGGAGCATGAACAGGTAGCTGCCGCCAAGCAGCGCGGAGCGCAGCGTGCCGCCGTACTGGCCGATCGACTCGGTCGGCTCGACCACGAGCGGGGTTTCCGGAAGCCGCTCATTAACCGGCGGCAGGGAACCGGCCGCTGCCTGCTCGGCAAGCTGCGGGGCTTCCTGGTACGTGCCGGCCGCCGCGGCCGGGCTGCCCTCCTGGGCCACGATCTTGCCGCCATTGGCGAGCGTGAGAACGGTGAAGCTGGAACCGGCGGCGGCCTGCAGGAAGCGGCGCCGTGTGACTCGTCGATCGCTCATCTATGTACCTCCGGGAAAGCCGAAACCTTCCCAAAATTGGCGAAATGCCTGGACTGACTGGGACCCAAGGGAATTCCTCGCTCCGGCGTGCCTGATCGATGCGACGACCGGCCCGGCGTGTTGACACCTCCCTCTGGCTTATCCGGGGCCGTTGCCAGCACGAGGCACTGGCAACGGCCATCTGGTCAGGACTCGAAATAGTACTGCGAGGTGTTGGTGGGTCCAGGGGTTGGATACACCGCGGCCTCCGGCATCGAATCGGGAACATTCTTGAGATTGTTCTTCCGGATACCATACACAATCGCTGGCGTTCCGAGACCAATCACCCAGAAGTTCTCCTGCGCGATCGCCAGGATCTCGTTGAGCAGGCGGGTGTGCTCGTCCGGATCGGATGTCGCCGTAAGTGCATCATACAGGTCGAACTGCTGCTTGATGGCTTCGGGCGGCTCCTGCGGCTCGGCGCCATTGTTCGGCGACGGCCGCCACCAGTAGTTCCAGGCCTTGCCCCAGAAGTTGTATCCCCACGGCATGTACAGGTACGGATTGATGAGCGCATCCTGCATGCCGCTGCCGCCCGGCCACACGCTGGCGTCGTGGTCGTTGGCGCTGATGCGGGTGTTCATCAACGAGCCGTCCTCCGGCTTGAGGATGGCGTCGACACCGACTTCACGCCAGTGGTTGACCACCATGTTGGCGGCGTCGGGCATTTCCGGGAACTCGCCGCCGGTCGCCACTTCGAGCACGAAGGTCAGGCGCTCGCCATCCGGGCGCAACCGGAAGCCATCGCCATCCTTCTCCGGCAGCACCTTGTCGAGGTGCTCGTTGGCCAGGTCCACGTTGTACTCGGTGTACTGCTTGGCCAACGCCTCGTTGTAGTACGGGGTGCTCGGCAGCGGCGCGGCCTGCCACGGCTCGCCCTGGCTGACGTAGACCGTGTCGATCACTTCCTGCCGGTTGATGGCGTGGGAAAGCCCAATCCGGAAATCCTTGCTCTGGAAGATTTCGCGAATCGCCTCGTTCTTGTGGGTGAGGTTGAGCTGGTAGATGTTGGTGTTCATGATCGAGGGCACGGCTTCGAAGAAGTTGTAGCCGCCCGATTCGCGCGCATCGGCCAGCACCGGCTTGTTGCGCACGGTGCAGATGCTGCGCTGGATCATGTCGATCTCGCCGGCGGTGGTCTTCAGCAGCAGCACTTCCTCGTCCTGCAACACCTCGTAGTTCATGCCGTCGATGTAGGGAAGCTGGTTGCCTTCCGGATCGACCTTGAAGTAGTAGGGGTTGCGGGTGAAGGTAACGCGGGTGCCATCGCCATAGGGCTCCACGATCTGCCAGGCGTGCAGCCGCGGCAGTTCGGGATTGCTCCACAGCGCGTTGTACGGGGTGCCCGGAATGGTGCCGCCCTTCATGCGGAACAAGTGGCTCCAGTCATCGGCGTCGTTGTCGGCGATGAGCTGGTCGAGATTCTCGGTGTTGTACTCCTCGTGGAACTGGCTGAGGTAGTGCTTCGGGTAGATCGTCCAGACAAGCCCGGCGATCTGGCACTGGGCCTGCAGGAAGAGGCCGTCCGGCCGCTCGAAGCTCAGCGTCACGGTGTAGTCGTCGACCTTCTCCGCCGTCACCGGGTTGGAGCCGCCGCCGCCAAGGGTGGGGTTGTTCAACACGGCATCGACATAGAACACGATGTCATCGGCGGTGAACGGCGCGCCGTCCGACCACTTCATGCCTTCGCGCAAGGCAAAGGTGTACTGGGTGCTGTCTTCATTGACCTCGTAGGCCGCGGCCACGTTCGGCAGCACCTCGTTCCAGTCGATGGACCAGCGCACCAGCCCCTCGTACCCGCAGATACGGTCCATCATGCCGGTATTGGAACCGCCAAGCAGGGCGGAGCGCAGGGTGCCGCCGTACTGCCCGATCGCCTCGGTTGGCTCGATCACCATCGGTTCCAGCGGGAGACGCTCGTTGACCGGCGGGAGCGACCCGCCAGCGACGAGGTCGGCGAGTTGCGGGGCTTCCTGGTACGTGCCAACCGCCGCGGCGGGGCTGCCTTCCTGGGCCACGATCCTGCCGCCATTGGCGAGCGTGAGAACGGTGAAGCTGGAACCGGCGGCGGCTTGCAGGAA
>CAZUPA010000116.1:4816-10212 GCA_964622205.1 uncultured Sphaerobacteraceae bacterium | reverse complement strand
GATCGACCATCCGCGCACGCCACACTCGCAAACCTCGATCGTGTATGCCCTTCCCGCTGCCACCCGCATCCGCCCTTCGCGTTTCACCCCATGCACCAGTACGGAAACCCTAACCGGCAGCCGAATCAACCACTCCATGTGGAGTGTGCCGGTGTATGGGTTTCCCCGATTACCGCGCCAACATTAATTCCAACCCCCACATTAATCCGCCAGGCCAAAAAGCCCGTCGTTCCGCGCAAATCGACCGCTCGAAACGGAATTTGTGCATTAATGGATTAATGTTGGCGAAAAAACACACCTCCTCTTCGCCCCCGGTCTCCACTCCACGATCTGATTAGGCCCGCGCCCGGTGGGTCCATTTCGGACCCGCCTACGTCATAATGGAGTCAATCGCAAACGGCATCTTGTCCACCTCCCGCCGGGAGGTGAGTCTCAGGAGAGAGAATCCCATGCCCATCGATCGCCGAACCCTGGTCAAGCTCGCCGGCGCCAGCGGCGTCGCCCTTGCCGCCGGATCCCCCGCCATCCACGCCACCGCCCAGGAAGCCACAGGCGGTGACCTCATCATCGGCAAATCGGCGGAAGCCGTTGGGTACGACCCGGCCGTCGTTACCGCCACCTCCAGCATCGAGCTGCTCTCCGTGGTCTACGACCGCCTCATCTATTTCGACGAGAACGGCGAAGCCCAGCCCCAACTCGCCGAATCCTGGGAACGTGTCGACGACCTCACATACAACTTTACCCTCCGCTCCGGCGTCACCTTCCACGACGGGCTGCCCCTCACCGCCGACGACGTGAAGTTCACCTTCGACCGCATCAAGGACGAAGCGACCGCCTCCTCCTGGGCTTCCCAGTTCGAGCCCGTCGACTCCATCGAGTCCGATGGCGACCTCACCGTCACCTTCCATCTCAAGTCGCCCTACGGCCCCTTCCTCGCCACCCTTACTTCCGCCTACTCCTCCATCGTTCCCCTGCGCGACGAGCCCGTCGACCTTGGCGCGACCATGGTCGGCACCAATGCCTTCATGCTCGAATCCGTCACCGCCGATGTCGAAACCATCCTCACCCGCCACGGCGGCTACTGGCAGACGGGCTTGCCGGTCCTCGATAGCCTTACCTATCGCATCCTGCCCGAGGAAGCCAGCCGGCTCGCCGCCGTCCGCACCGGCGATGTCCACCTCACCACCCTCGCCGATCCGGTCTCGGTCGATGGCGCCTCCACCAGCGAAGGCGTCACCGTCCTCGAACAGGAAACAACCGATTACTACCTCCTCGGCCTGAACTGCGGCCGGGCCCCGTTCGACAATGAGCAGGTTCGCCAGGCCCTCAGTAAGGCCATCGACCGCCAGGCCATCATCGACGCCGTCTTCTTCGGCAAGGGCCAGGTCACCGGCCCGCTCGTCCCTACCCTTGGCGACTGGGCCCAGCCGCTCGAACAACTCCCGAACTACGACGTCGATCTCGAAGGCGCGACTTCCCTGCTTGAGGATGCCGGGCAGGCCGGGCTCACCTTCAAGATCCTCGTCGGCCAGCTCTACCCGGAGTTTGTCAACATCGCCCTCGTCATCCAGGATCAGCTCAAGGAAATCGGCGTCACCGCGGAACTCGAACAGGTCGAGTGGGGCACGTTTATCGACCGCTGGCGCGAACGCGACTTCGACGCCTTTGTCAGCTTCAATGGCTCCGGCAACGATCCCGATCGCGCCCTCTACCCCGCGTTCGTCACCGGTGGTTCGGTCAACGCCTTCCAGTTCTCCAGCGAAGAACTCGATATCCTGCTCGAAGCTGGCCGCACCACGCCCGACCGCGACACTCGCAAGGCCACCTACAACCAGGTTGAAGTCGCCATCGCCAATGCCGCCCCGGCCATCTTCATCAGCACCCGGATCGCCAACTTCGCCATACGGGACAACGTCTCCGGCTTCCTGCCATCACCCGCCCAAACCTGGGACACGCTGAAGAGCACCAGCGTCACCTCCGGCTAGGCGCGGCATCCGAACCGGTTGACACGGTCGAGCTGCTGGAGGGAGGCCCAGACCGCGGCCAGTGGCCGCCCGCGAGCCATGCGCTCAGCGGCCGCGTAGGGCCTCAAGCAACACGAATCATTGGGGCTCAGGAACGCTCCGCCCGCTCCACCGCCCACTTGCGCACGCCAATCTCGGGCGGCCGCACGCCCATCGAGGTCAAAGCCGCCCACATCTCGGAGGTGTGGTGCGTGGTGTGGTTGAAGGCGTGATACGGCACGAGCCACGACGGAATCCGCGTCCCGCTCTTGAGCTGGAGGTCCGCCGCCAGCGATGCCTCGGACTGGCTTGCCAGGTAGGCGTCCCAGTCCGAACTCACCTGGGCCCACGTCGCCGCCACCGTTTCGATATCGCGACACCCCTCGGGTCCGGGAACGCCCTCGTTTCCCTTGCCCAGCAGGTGCTCGTGCAGCCAGCGCGCCTCCACATCCACGATGTGGGCGAACGCGGCGAACACCGATCCATCGCCAACCCCACCAGGAATCGTTCCTGGCCGGTACACCAGCTCAGGACGTGCTTCCTGGATTGTCGCGACGATCAGTTCCCGCGTCTCGTTCCGGTATGTCGAAATCGTCCGCAACAACGTCACGCTCGAAAGACCAGCCTCGGATTGTTTCTCGCTCAACATCTCGCTCCAAAGTCATTCGCCTGGCATCAGGATTTCCGGCAACGCCGGCCAGCATACCAGCGCATGGGCGTCTCATCCCCCATATGACCCGTTTCCATTCAGATCATCCGTGCGTAAAATGGACTGGATGTGGTCTGGGCCGCGTGCTCACTCCCGCACGGTAGACCACCGGAGGTACAACTCATGATTCTCGATCGGCTCCTTGGCAAAAAGGATGTCATGCCGAAGTCCGAGAACGCCCTGGTCGGAAGGCCAGAGCCCGCGTTCGACATCCCCACCACCCACGCCGTTCTTGGCACACCCATCCAGCCGCCTTTTCCTGAAAGCCTCGAGGTCGCCTACTTTGGCCTTGGCTGCTTCTGGGGCGCAGAACGGCTCTTCTGGCAAACCGATGGCGTCTACACCACGGCCGCCGGGTACGCCGGAGGCTACACCCCGAACCCCACCTACGAGGAAGTCTGCACCGGCCAAACCGGTCACGCCGAAGTCGTGATGGTCGTGTTCGATCCCGCCCGCGTCACCTACGAGACACTGGTCAAGCTCTTCTTCGAATCCCACGATCCCACCCAGGGCATGCGCCAGGGTGGAGACATCGGCACCCAGTACCGGTCGGCCATCTACTACCCCATGGAAGACGAATCCCAGGCCAGCAGCGCCGAGGCCGCCCGGCTCGCCTACCGCGACCAGCTTCACAAGGCCGGCTACCCGGATATCACCACCGAAATCCGCCCGCTGGACAAGTTCTTCTACGCCGAGGACTACCATCAGCAGTACCTGCACAAGGTGCCCAATGGCTACTGTGGTATCGCGGGTACCGGCGTTACCTGCGCCATTCCCCGCAAGCTGGAGGTCCCTTCGTGAGTACCCGCACCGACGATCCCGGCCTGAAGCCGCTCCCTGAAACCGAAGATGGCTGGCGCGATCTGCTTGGCCCCGACCAGTACAAGGTCCTCCGCCAGGCCGGCACCGAGCGCCCCTTCACTGGCGAATACAACGCCGTCTGGGACGAGGGGCTCTATCGTTGTGCCGCCTGCGGCAACCCGCTCTTCGACAGCGACACCAAATTCGACCACGGCTGCGGCTGGCCCAGCTTCTCCGAAGCCCTACCGGGCTCCGTCGAGGAAATCGAGGACCGGTCCCATGGCATGGTCCGGGTCGAGGTCCGCTGCGCCCGCTGCCACTCCCACCTCGGGCACGTCTTCCCCGATGGCCCCCGCGAAACGGGCGGCCTGCGCTACTGCATGAACTCGATCTCGATCGACCTGCAACAGTCGTAGCTCCGAAACCCGGTATCGCACGACGGAAGCACCCCCAGGAGTTCGTTCTCCTGGGGGTGCTTCGCTAGCCGCTTCCTTCGGTTCGTCGTTTAGTAGGGTTCAGAGCACCGGTTGGCGGCGATGCATCCAGGCGCCCAGATCGGATCACGCGCCGGTTCCGGTTCGCCGAAACCCTGGCTCTCGCACGTGGGCCGTGAGTTCGAGTCCAGTTGGGCGAACGTCTCGATCTGGTCGAGCATCGCGCCCTGGTCGTACGAGATCCACTGCTGGGTGATTCCCGAGGTCCCCACGTGCACGATCGCGACACCTGGCACCGAGACACCGGCGCAGTCCGCGCTGACCCCGAGATAGTCACCGGTTTGGATGCCGGTGAACGTGAACTCGATCAGCAGGTACTCGCCCACCGAGCGAGTGCTGGTCGTCGTGAGCGACACGTTGTCGAACGATGCGTCCAGCTTCTCGCCGAACCGGCCGAGGCTGTCCTGCCCGGCGAAGACGCCCTCGGGTGTGTGCAGCACCGCGTGGGGAGAAACCAGCGCGTAGGTGGAGCCATCCTGGATAGCGTTGAAGTACCTGTCCGGTACTTGCAGACCACCGGTCTGGGCGCTCCCGCCCACAAGGTGGCTCGCGGTCAGCAGGAGCATGGCGACGAGTACGAAGAAGAGTCGAGTGACGTTGGTGTGATGACGAGCGTTCATGGAGAGTCCTTTCCAAGGCG
Source organism: uncultured Sphaerobacteraceae bacterium (assembly GCA_964622205.1). GTDB lineage: Bacteria > Chloroflexota > Chloroflexia > Thermomicrobiales > UBA6265 > JACCYX01. Next base: position 5,565 of record CAZUPA010000116.1, on the reverse strand, counting down.
ACGTGCCTCCGGGCGCGTCGATGGGTGTCGCTAGAACGCCGTTTCGCACAGCGTTTTCGTCAGGCACTGTGGCGGTCCCGCCGGCGATTCGGGAACGGCGATTGGCTCGGACAACGGATTGTCGAAGACCAGGGAGATTTCGCACGATGATGGCACGAAGTCCGGCGTCAGGCTGAACACGTAGATCTGGTCGAGCAGCGTTTGCTGGTCGTAGGTAATCCACTGTTCGGAGAACCCGTCGTCCCCCGTTTGCAGAACCGCGACGCCCGGCGCCGAGACATGCGCGCAATTCCAGTCCATCCCCTGGTACATCCCGGTATGCACGCCGGTCATGGTGAACTCGACGACCATCCTGTCTCCGGCGATGTCGGCTGACTGAACCTCGAATTCGAGGTTCGAGAACGAGGCGCTCAACTGGGAACCGAATGCGTCAAGACCATCCTGTCCCCGGAAGACGCCTTCAGGGGTATGAAGCACGGTTGTCGGGCTCACCAGGGCCGCCGTCGCGACGGCATTGCCCAGGCCCAGCAGCCAGTCGAAGTACCCGGAGGCCATCGCCTGGGGATCAGCCTGTCCGGCCGCCTGGGAGTGCCCTCCAATCAGGAGGAAGGAGGTGATGAGGATGATGAAGGCGGATCGAATGCGGCCGGTGGAACGCGATGTCTTGGGAGCGTTCATGAGTGTTTCCTTTCGAATGGAATGGTGACCGTCTGGAAATCGATTCATGACCAGGCGTCGCACCGATCGCG
>CAZUPA010000116.1:3568-4716 GCA_964622205.1 uncultured Sphaerobacteraceae bacterium | reverse complement strand
GTCGCACCGATCGCGCCGCACGCAGTCCGCAACCGGCGCCGGACGTTCGACGGTCAGGGAGGAGCAGTCAGGCTTGTTGCTGGGGTCGAGCTGATGGAAGCCGTCGATCTGCGCCACCAGCGTGCTCACGTCGTACGAGATCCACTGCTCGGCGATGCCGGTGTCGTCGAGACTCAGCACCGCCACCCCCGGAACCTTGATCCCGGCGCAGTTGGTCGCCAGGCGCTGGTACGAGCCGGTGTAGGTACCGGTCATCACGAAATGCATGACGATGTCGTTACCTGAGATGCTGGGATTCCTGATGACGAACGAGAGATCGGAGAAGGCGCCCTGCAGGAACGACGCGAACTCGTCGATCCCGTCTCGCCCGTGGTAGATGCCCTCTGGCGTGTGAAGCACGGCCTTCTGGCTGACCATGAGCGACGACGAGGCGAGGGGGCTGGTTCCTTGAAGTGCCGCGAGGTAGGTCAATCCCGCCTGTTCGGGGGCGACCTGGGCCGCGCCGCCTGGCAGGTGTGTGGTCAGGAACAGCAGCCCAACCGCGAGAAGCATGAAGAGCCGTGGTGCGTTTGAACGTTGTCGAGCGTTCATGGTGGGTCCTTTCTGGGTAGGAGACGATCGTTTGGTGAACCGTGGCGGCGCCTGGCCGCCACGGAAACACCGGATTACGGTTGCCAGTAGCAGGTGTTGTTCAGCATGCAGGCTGGGCGCGCGAGCACGGTCTGCTCGCCATCGTCCTCGGCCTGGAGTCCCTGGTCGTCGAACGAGCAGGAGTCGAGCTGCATGCAGGCGGGCAGTGACGTGTCGACTGGTTCGGCGTTATCCACGTCGATTCCCTGGCTGTCGCAGGTCGGACGCGAGTCCGGCGAAATCTGGCTGAATGCGTCGATTTGGGCCAGGATTGCTTCGCGGTCGTAGGCGATCCATTGCCGCTCGACGCCGTTGTCGCCCAGTTTCAGAACCGTCACACCGTCAACGCTCACCCCGGCGCAGCGGGGCTGGACGTTGAGGTACACGCCGTCGTGGATGCCGCTCATCGTGAACTGGATGATCAGCAGCGAACCGGCTGCCTCGGTGTCTCGCACGTCGAACCGCACGTTCGAGAACGACCCGCGGAGATATGCAATGAACTCGCCCTGCCCGTTGGC
>CAZUPA010000116.1:0-3468 GCA_964622205.1 uncultured Sphaerobacteraceae bacterium | reverse complement strand
GGCGCTACAGATCGAACGGCCGGCGGGTCGTGTGGAAAGGGAAACGTTCATGGTGAATCCTTTCGAATGGAATGCAATGAGGGATGCCGTGAGCCGTTACGACCACGCGTCGTACCGGTCCTTACGAACGCACGGGATGTCGTCCGGCCCGATCAGGAACGCCGCGGGGGCAAGTGGCTCGTTGCCCTCGATCATCGACAGCCAGAGGGCGCCCGTTTGGCGCGGACCAGTGCCGGCCGCGGTCCCCGTGAGCTGGTTGGTTACGAGAAGGAGCGCGGCGACAACCAGGAAGTAGAGCGATGCGATTGACCGTGAAGAGAAGGCGTTTCGATCGGGCGTGTACATGGCGAGTCCTTTCGCCTGGTGCGGTCGCGTGGTTGGCGGTTTCTGTCGCTCGCGGCGATCACGGCGCGAGGTCCCGCATGCCTGCGACCGCCGCGGCGTCCCCGGCAAGCTCCTGTACGAAGTACATCCCGCTGAATGTTTCGCTGGCTTGCAGGCTGGCATCGGGCGCGATTGGGTTGAACGTTGCGAGCAGGCTCGCCAGAATCGCGACGATGCTGAAACGAATGGGACAAATCACGATCTGCGAGAAGATGGGATGGGACATCGCACGGCCTTTCGAAATGGGATGCTCTGGCGAGCATCGCGAGCGGAAATCGAGGGACCCGGCCGGTGTTACATGCGTGGTGATGGCGAACCTCCTCTCCGTTGGCGCCGGTGAAACACCGGGGGAGTGGCGCTGGCGCCCGATTGCCCTCCGACTTCAGTCTGTTTCCAGGGCTGGACGGTCACCACGCACTTAACCCACGCGTAACCCACACGTTCGAAAACGAGTGGGTTGCGAGTGGGTTGTCCGGCATGTACGATGCTGTTTCAGGGGCAAAATCTCTGGTGTTCCGGGACGTCTCGTCAGGAAGCGAGGACGCGACCATTGACCGCCGAACGCTTCGCGGACCAGCTTCGCCGTCACCGGCAGGCCGCCGGTCTCACCCAGGAAGAACTCGCCGAACGGTCCGGCCTCAGCGTGCGTGGCATCAGCGATCTCGAGCGCGGGGTCAAGCAGCGCCCGCACCCGGAAACCGTGCGTCTCCTCGCCACGGCCCTCGATCTCCCGCCGCCGGCGGTGGACGTGTTCCGGGCAGCCGCCAGCCCCGCCGAACAGGCGCCACCCAGCACCATCCCGGAACCGCTCACCCCGCTGGTCGATCGCGAGGATGATGTACAGGCGGTGACCACCCTGTTCGAATCCGGAGCCCGGCTGGTCACGCTCACCGGTCCTGGAGGCGTCGGCAAGACACGGCTTTCAATCCAGGTTGCCAGCGAGGTTCAGCATCGCTATCCCGATGGAGTCGCCTTTGTGCCTCTGGCGGGCCTCTCCGATCCGGCGCTCGTTCCCGGAGCCATTGCCCAGGCGCTCACCATTCGCGAGCTTCCCGACCGTTCACTGATCGACCTCATCGCGAAACAGGTTCACGATCGGCAGATGCTGCTGGTGATGGATAACTTCGAGCACCTGCTCCCGGCGGCGACGCACATGGGAACGTTGCTGGCCGTGTGCCGTGGTTTGACGGTTCTCGCCACCAGTCGCTCAATGCTGCAACTCGCCGGAGAGCATGAATACCGGGTCTGGCCGCTCGCTCGTCCCGATCCCGCCCACGGCCATTCGCTCGACGAACTCGCCAGCTTTCCCGCCATAACCCTCTTCGTCCATCAGGCACGGGCGGTCCAGCCGTCGTTCGAAATGACGACCGCCAATTCCGCCGCCGTGACCGCGATCTGCACCCAGGTCGACGGTCTTCCCCTTGGGCTCGAACTCGCCGCCGTTCGGATGAAGACGCTCGCCCCAAACGAGCTTGAGTCGCTGCTGGAAAACCGGCTCGGCGTGCTCACCAGAGGGCCGCGGAATCACCCCGCCCGCCATCGCACCATGCGCTCCACCATTGGCTGGAGCCACGACCTCCTGCCGCCCGAAGAGCAGATCGCCTTCCGCCGGTTCGCGGTATTCGTCGGTGGAGCCACCCGCGAGTCCGCCGCCGCGGTCCTTGCCGGTGGCGACGATATCGAGGCGCTGGATCTGCTCACGGCCCTGCTCGATCAGAGCCTGCTACAGCGTTTCGAAACGGTCGAAGGTGAGTCGCGATTCACCATGCTGGAAACGATCCGCGAGTTCGCCCTTGACCGGCTGACTGCCAGCGGCGAGGAGCAGGTGATTCGCGACCTTCACGCCTCGTGCTTTCTTGAACTGTCCGAGCGCGCTGAAACCGAACTCAACGGCCCGCGACAGGCACGTTGGATGAACCGTCTCGAAATCGAGTACGGCAACCTGCGCGCTGCGCTGGGACATTTCATTGAAGTTGGTGATGCCGGTTCAAGCCAGCGTATGGGCAGCGCGCTCTGGCACTTCTGGGCCGCCAGTGGCCGCCTGAACGAGGGCCGCGACTGGCTGGACAGGGCGCTGGCACTGGTTCCCGACGAGCGCTCAGCCACCCGGGCCCAGGCCCTCCTCCGCCGCGGCAACATTGCCATCGACATGTCCAACTACCTCGATGCACGTCGGTTTTATGAAGAGAGCCTGTTGATTTTTCGGGAACTGGATGACGATCTAAATGCCTGCCGCGCACTCAACGGCTTGGGCCTCGTTCACTGGAGTCTGGGTAACTATGTTTCGGCACGTAAGGCGCACGAGGAAGTGCTGGAGGTTTGCAAGGCTGAGAGATGGGAACGTGGCGTCGCTCTGGCCATGCAAAACCTCGGGAGAGTTTCCATTGCCGAAGGCAACTTGCCGAGTGCACGATTGGCGTTGGAATCATCTCTAGCAATCAGGCGGAAGCTGGGTGACGTTGGCGGAATTGCCTATGGAACTTACTGGTTGGGGAGGCTGAATCGACTTGATGGCCGAGTCGAGGACGCCCGGCATTCCTTGACGGAGGCGTTGGCGGGATTCCATGACGTGGGCGACCGTCCTGGTATAGCTTTCACGCTAAATGAACTTGGTAACCTGGCCTACGAAGTCGACGACAACCAACTTGCTCTGTCCTACCATCTCGACGCCTTGCGAGAACAGGAGGAGGCGGGGAATACCGAATCCATCGTGGAATGTCTGGAGGGTATGGCACTTGTGGCCCTCTCAGTGGATCGCGGTCATTTGGGTGTCAGGATTCTTGCCGCGGCAAGTGCTTGGCGATTGCGGCATGGAGCGCCGCCCATTCCCCAGTTCCAACAGACGCTGGACGAGAAATTGGCGCGGGTACGCACCGTAATGACGCAAGCTGGATTTGAAGAAGCGTGGAATGCGGGCAGCGTGTTGCCAATCCATATGGCAATGGATCTCTCTCGGTCAATCGTGATCTAGCCAGGCAAATCTTGCTGATCCTTGGTCGCAGCCTGGGTAAATCCGGGCTGCGACTTCCACTGTTCGTTCAGGATTGCCGTTCCTCACATGCATCCGCCTCGGCAGCCAGCGCC
>CAZUPA010000115.1:8807-10293 GCA_964622205.1 uncultured Sphaerobacteraceae bacterium | reverse complement strand
CCGTCCTGGGCCGCTTCCAGCGCGGGCGCGGCCAGCCCTTTCATCTCCATGAACCATTGCAGGCTGATCAGCGGCTGCACCACCGTGCCGCACCGGTCGCAGGTCCCGACACTGTGCGAGTGCGGCTCGATATTGACCAGCCAGCCTTCCGCCTCGGCCCGGTCGACCACGGCCTTCCGGGCATCCTCCACCGTCAAGCCGGCCATGTCGCCGGCTTCTTCGTTCAGTGTGGCGTCGAGGTTCATGATGTTCAGCGCGGGAAGCCCCGTGCGCTGGGCGATCTCGAAGTCGTTCGGGTCGTGCGCCGGCGTCACCTTCACGGCCCCGGTCCCAAACGCCGGATCGACATGCCCGTCGGCCACGATCGGGATTCTCCGGTTGACGATCGGCAGGATCACCTCATTGCCAACAAGGTGCCCGTACCGCTCGTCGTCTGGGTTCACCGCCACTCCGGTATCGCCCAGCATCGTCTCCGGACGGGTGGTGGCCACCACCAGCACCTCATCAGAATCCGCCACTGGATACGCCAGGTGCCACAGGAATGACTGCACGTCCTGGTGCTTAACTTCCAGGTCGGAAAGCGCCGTGTTACAGCGAGGACACCACGAAATGAGGCGCTCGCCCCGGTAGATGAGCCCCTTGTCGAACAGGTGTTTGAACGCGTGACGCACAGCCCGCGCCGGTCCCGGATCCATCGTGAAGGCGAACCGGGTCCAGTCGCAGGAAGCTCCCAGAAGTCGCATCTGCTCGCGAATGCGTGGGCGCAGTTCGTCCATGTACTCCCACACTCGCTCCAGAAACGCCTCGCGCCCCAGGTCGTGGCGGGTTAGGCCGTCGGCGGCGATCACCTTCTCCACCGCCAACTGGCCGGCGATGCCCGCGTGGTCCGCCCCAGGCAGCCACAGCGCCGCCTCGCCCCGCATCCTGTGCCACCGCGTCATGATGTCCTGCAACGCCACGAACAGGGCATGGCCCACGTGAAGCACGCCCGTCACGTTCGGCGGCGGCATAATCGTCACGAATGGCTTGTCGTCCGGCCCATGCGGCTCGCGCGGCGCGAAGTACCCCTGGCTATCCCACCAGTCATACAGGCCATGCTCGATCGCGGGCGGATCGTACGTCTTCGCGAGTTCAGTGGTGTGGGTGGCTGGGCTTGCGGTCGCCATCGTGCAGTCCTTGTCGTGGAGAATTGGTTGTGAGTCTCAGGATACGCGGGGCAACAAAAAACCGCCCTGCATTGCCAGGACGGGTTTCACCCGTGGTACCACCTCGCTTCGCACCAGTCATGATGCGCTCTCGAATTGCTGTAACGGGCGCTCCCGTCCAGGCTTGCATGACGCATGCTGGGCCTGGCGTCTCCCGGGCGACATTCCATCGTTCATTCGCGATCCGGGGCTCTCAGCCGCTGGCTCCGGCTTGCTGTCGCGTGGGACGATGTACTCCTCCCGTTCTTCGACATTTGACCACAAGTATCCCACCATCCGGC
>CAZUPA010000115.1:6022-8707 GCA_964622205.1 uncultured Sphaerobacteraceae bacterium | reverse complement strand
TCCTTATCGCCCTCACCGATCCCACGCGATTCGAACTGTCGTTCGGAATCCAGATTTTCGTAGTCGCGGGCACCGCGTCGACCGCGCTATTCCTCCTGATGCAGCGCGTCACCCACTCATCATTTCGCATGACGCATGAACTGGAGAACCGCGCTGCCCTCGACGGCCTGACCGGCGTGCTCAACCGTTCGACCTGGATCACCAGGGCCACCACCCAGCTCGCCCTGGCCCGTGGACGCCGCGAAGCTGTCTCCTGCCTCTATATCGACCTCAATGACTTCAAGGAAATCAACGACGAACTTGGGCACGGCGAAGGCGACCGCATGCTGATCTCGGTCGCCTCGGCCGTCGCCTGCACGATTAATGCCAGCGACCTGTTCGGTCGGATTGGCGGCGATGAATTCGCGATCCTCGCCACCGGTTCGGATCGCGCCGGGGCTCGGGAACTCCGCGAGCGCATTCATGAGGCCCTTTGCCAGATCTCTCCCGGCGATGGCTCTCCGGTCGCCAGCATCGGCATCGCCACCGCCGATAGCTATGAGAGCCTGGACGACATTGTCAGCCGCGCGGACATGGACATGCTCGAGGCGAAGCGCCGCTCCCGGCGTCACGGGCTGGCGGCGGCGACAAGAGTCGCCCAACTCGACTCGCCCATCCTCCGCTCCTGATACGACGTCCCCGCTCGCGCCGCTGGCTGCATCCATCTCCGCCGCTCCATCCTCTTGCTTTGCGTCGCCACTCTGGAATAATGACCGGAACGGCGCACCACGAACACCCACGCGGCTGAGAGGAAGCAATGCGCATCTCGCAGGTCCTGGTCAATCCCGTCCGCGGCGACGACACGAAGCCAAAGTCCTGGCTCTCCGAATCGCTCGTTGCGAACCCCATGTCCATCTATCCCGAGTACAAGGCAAAACGGTCGTCCTGGACAGCGAAATGGGGTTCCGAACTGCTCGTCCGCGTCATCACCGACGACGGCATCGAAGGCATCGGCGGCCCCGTGCCCGCAGGGGGACGCATCATCGTCGAGGAGCACTTCCGCGAGCTGCTCGTCGGCAAGGACCCGTTCGACATCGAAAAGCTCTGGGACCAGATGTACCGGTCGTCCCTCCCATACGGGCGCAAGGGTCTGCCAATCATGGCCATCAGCGCCATCGATATCGCCCTCTGGGACATCATCGGCAAGGCCACCGGCCAACCTGTGTACAGGCTCCTCGGTGGCGCCACGAAGGAATCGCTCCCGGTGTACTCCACCGGCAACGATGTCGCCTTCTATCACAAGCTCGGGTTCACAGGCTTTAAACTCGCCATGCCCCACGGCCCGGTCGATGGCTGGGCCGGAATGCGCGCCAATCTGGAACTGATCGAGAAGACGCGCGACATCATCGGCCCCGACGGCGAGATCATGCTCGACTGCTACATGGCCTGGAGCGTTGACTACACCCTGCGGATGTCCAGGGAGATGGAGCCCTTCCGCGTCCGCTGGATCGAGGAGAGCCTTCCGCCGGACGACTACGAGGGCTACGCGGAAATCACCGCCAAATCCCAGGTCCCGATCGCCACCGGCGAGCATGAATACACCCGCTGGGGCTTCAAGGAACTCATCTCCCGCCGCTGCTGCCACATCCTCCAGCCCGACCTCATGTGGGTGGGCGGCATCAGCGAGGCGAAGAAGATCGCGGCCATGGCCTCCGCCTGGGGTCTCGATGTCATCCCTCACGGCGGCGGACTCCACCCATGGGGGGTCCACTTCATGACCTCCCAGGTAAACTGCCCGCTCGCCGAATGGGTGGTCGTAGGCAACGAAGGCGAAGAAAACCCGATCCGCCCGCTCTTCCCCTACCTCGAGGGCTCGCCTCTCCCCGAGAACGGCCGGATCAAGCCCACCGAGGCGCCCGGCATCGGCGTCACCGTCCGCGACGGCTGGCTGCTCGACTGACTTTCCTCCAGGAGGTGGCGTGCCGCGAGCCCGTCACCTCCTCAAGCCATCCCAGCGCCCAGCCTTCCCCGATCACCATGCCAATCGCGATACGTGGACCGGGCGCTGAACCATGCATTGCATAGCCACGCCGAGCGCCGCCGCGCCTGTCGCCGCACGAGGCGGCGAGCAGCATTGACGGTGCTTCGAGGCCAAATCCAGACATGGAGAAAATGGGTCTTGGGGTGTACGGTCATACGTGGTACACTGTCAGATGCGAATGAATGTTCGCATCCTGTCACGCACATCGAATCGTCATTGTCACCCAGCCGCCAGCCTGACCAATCCCGCCCGGCAGGCAATCACGCAAGGGATCCCACACACATGCCGCCACAACACGAGTACATCAGCATTCGCGGCGCTCGTGAGCACAACCTCAAAAACATCGATGTCGACATCCCAAGAAACCAGCTCGTTGTCCTTACCGGTCTCTCCGGCTCCGGCAAGTCCTCGCTGGCGTTCGACACGATCTTCGCCGAGGGCCAGCGTCGCTACGTTGAGTCCCTCTCGGCGTACGCCCGCCAGTTCCTCGGCCAGATGGAAAAACCGGACATCGACCACATCGACGGCCTGTCCCCGGCGATTTCCATCGACCAGAAAGGCACCAGCCGCAACCCGCGCTCCACCGTCGGCACCGTCACCGAAATCTACGACTACATGCGCCTTCTCTGGGCGCGTGTCGGCCATCCTCACTGCCCAAACTGCGG
>CAZUPA010000115.1:4361-5922 GCA_964622205.1 uncultured Sphaerobacteraceae bacterium | reverse complement strand
TGATCGACTCCCTCGAAGTCGCCCTCCGCATGTCGAACGGCATCGCCATCGCCCAGATCGTCGACGGCGAGGAGATGACCTTCTCCGAGCAGTTCGCCTGTACCCATTGCGGTCTCAGCTTCGGCGAACTCGAACCGCGCAACTTCTCGTTCAACAACCCCCACGGCGCCTGCCCAGGCTGCACCGGCCTCGGCACCACCATGGAACTGGACCCCGAGATGGTCCTGCCCAACCGCGATCTCAGCATCGCCGATGGCGCAATTCTCCCCTGGATGCGGACCGGCCTCGAGAACTCGAAATGGTACGGCTCGCTGCTCGAAGCCGTCGCGGCACAGTACGACTTCTCGCTCTACACCCCCGTACGGGACCTCTCGCCCGCGAACCTGGACATCATTCTGTACGGGAGCAAAGGTAACGCCGTCTCGGTCCAGTACTCGTCCAAGAGCGGCCGCAAGCGCTCCTACGATGTGGTCTTCGAAGGCATCATCCCAAATCTCAAGCGCCGCTACGACCAGACCGCGTCCGAATCGGTCCGCGAGGATGTCGAGCGCTACATGGCCATCCGCCCGTGCCCCGTCTGCAAGGGCGCGCGCCTGAAGCCGGAAGTCCTCGCCGTCACGGTCAACGACCGGTCGATCGTCGATGTCAGCCGCTTCCCGATCCACACCGCCCAGGCATTCTTCGCGGAGATGGCGGCCGATCCCAACAGCGATCCATCGGCCCGCTTCACCAACCGCGAGTTCCTCATCGCCCGCCAGATCCTCAAGGAAATCCGCGAACGACTCGGCTTCCTGGTCGATGTCGGGCTCGACTACCTGACGCTGGAGCGATCGGCGAACACCCTCTCCGGCGGCGAGGCCCAGCGCATTCGCCTCGCCACGCAGATCGGCTCCAGCCTGATGGGCGTGCTCTACATCCTCGACGAACCCAGCATCGGCCTCCACCAGCGCGACAACGCCCGGCTCATCAAGACCCTGGAACGGCTCCGCGACATCGGCAACACGCTCATCGTGGTCGAGCACGACGAAGACACCATGCGCGCCGCCGACTGGATCGTCGATATCGGGCCCGGCGCGGGCGAGCACGGTGGCCATGTCATCGCCGAAGGCGACATGGCCGCCATCGCCAGCAACACCTCTTCGATCACCGGCGACTACCTGAGCGGCCGCCGGTCCATTCCCATCCCCAACATCCGCCGCCCAGGCAACGGCAAGTCGCTCATCCTCCGCGGCGCCCGCGAGAACAACCTCCGCGACATCTCGGTCCAGTTTCCGCTCGGCACGTTCACCTGCATCACTGGCGTCTCTGGTTCGGGCAAGAGCTCCCTCATCACCGATACCCTCCACAAGCGACTCGCCATGGATCTCCATCGCGCTCGACAGAAGCCAGGCTCGCATGATGCCCTCGAAGGCGTAAAGAACCTCGACAAGGTCATCGAAATCGACCAGAGCCCGATCGGCCGCACCCCTCGTTCCAACCCCGCCACCTATACCGGTCTCTTCACGCCCATCCGCGAACTGTTCGCCTCCCTCCCCGAGTCCAAGACGCGCGGCTACCAGGC
>CAZUPA010000115.1:0-4261 GCA_964622205.1 uncultured Sphaerobacteraceae bacterium | reverse complement strand
CTCGACATCATCAAATCCGCGGACTGGATCATCGACATGGGTCCCGAGGGCGGCTCCGGCGGCGGAATGATCGTCGCCGAAGGCACTCCGGAGGATGTCGCCATCACATCGGGTTCCTACACGGGCGAATTCCTTCGCCCGCTCCTGGAACCCGACCAGATCGCGGCCGACTGAACGACGGCGCGGGGTTCACTGTTAAGTCTCCCTTGACCCCGCCGTCACACGTTGTACCGATCACTTTTGGCATGCTAGTATCACGACATTGACAAGACGCACGGTTGCATCCGGTGCCTGGTGCGAAGGTCTTCCGCGGCAATCCTGACCTGAGGACGAAGGCAGGGTGAACAACGCCGTTTTGGTTCTGAACCAGAACTACGAACCACTCAACGTCTGTAATGTCCGCCGGGCCCTGGTCCTCGTGATCGGCGGCAAGGCGGAAGTGCTTGAGGCTGGCCCTCGATCGCTGCAGAGTGCCCATGCCTCCTACATCGCCCCCTCGGTTATCCGCCTCGTCTACCTCATTCGCCGTCCTCGCCCGCGTGTGAAACTCACACGCCGGGAGATTTTCATCCGCGACAACTACACATGCCAGTACTGTGACCGTCAGGTAGCCGACCTCACCATCGACCACGTTATCCCTCGCTCGCGTGGCGGCCTCCACGTTTGGGACAATGTGGTGTCGGCTTGCAAGCAGTGCAACCATCGCAAGGGCGGAAAGAGCATCGCCGAAGCGCGCATGGCGCTGCACAAGCAACCCCACGAGCCACGAGCTGGCGCGTACTACACCATCGAGCGCCGCCTCGACACCTCGGTCCAGATCAGCTGGCACAAGTTCCTGCCCGGAATCGACCCCGCCACCCGCTTCTCCTCCGACTCTAGTCGCCCCGCGTGAGACAATTGCCGCGCCTCGTGCCGGCGATTGCCATCGCGGGGATACACCGATCCCGTCGAATGGTCTGAGGACCGCTCGGCGAAGAGTCATGCCATCCACGAATCCAACGAAGGAACGACCCAATGCTCGATATCGCCCTGATTCGTGAGAATCCGAATCGTATCAAGGAACTCTGCCTCCAGAAGAACGTCGACGCCCCCATCGACCAGGTCCTCGAGCTGGACGAAAAGCGCCGCGCCCTGCTGGCCCACGTCGAACAATTGAAGGCCCACCGCAACGCCGGTTCGAAAACCATCGGCCGTACGAAGAACCCTGAAGAACGCCAGCAACTGATAGCCGAGATGTCGGGCCTCGGCGACCGCATCGGCGAACTCGACGACGATGTGCGCTCGGTCGAAGCCAGCCTTCACGACCTGATGCTCGGTATCCCCAACATCCCCGACCCGGAGGTCCCCATAGGCCCCGATTCGGATAGCAACACCGTCCGCGAGGAGCACGGCGAGCATCCCCGGTTCGACTTCGAGCCAAAGCCGCACTGGGAGATCGGCGAGGAACTCGGCATCATCGACTTCGATCGCGGCGTCAAGGTCTCTGGCACGCGCAACTACATCCTCCGCAAGGATGGCGCGCGTCTCCAGCGCGCGCTCGTCGCCTGGATGCTCGATGTCCACACGAAGCAGAGCGGATATGAGGAGGTCATTCCGCCTCACCTCGTCCTCGGCGAGTCGCTAGTCGCCACGGGCAATCTCCCCAAGTTCGCGGATGCCCTATTCCGCGACATCGAAGAAGACAAGTGGCTGATCCCCACCGCGGAGGTGCCGATCACCAACATGTACCGGGACGAGATCCTGCCCGAGAGCTCGCTGCCGATCTATCATACCGCCGCCACCCAGTGCTTCCGCCGGGAGCAGATTTCGGGCGGGCGCGAGGTGCGCGGCATCAAGCGGGGCTACGAGTTTCACAAGGTCGAACTGGTGAAGTTCGTCCACCCCGACCAGGGCGAAGCCGAACTCGAATCGCTCCTGCGGCAAGCACTGCTGATCGTTGAGGGTCTCGGTCTCCCATACCGCGTCCTCGATCTCGCCACCGGCGACATGACCTTTGCCTCGGCGCACACCTACGATATCGAGACCTGGGCCGCGGGAAGCAATGAGTGGCTCGAACTCTCGTCGTGCTCGCTCTTCCGCGACTACCAGGCCCGCCGCGCGAACATCCGGTTCCGGCCGGAGGAAGGCGGGCGCCCACAATTCCTCTACACCCTGAACGGCTCGGGCCTCGCACTGCCGCGAACGATCATCGCGATCCTGGAGAACTACCAGCGGGCCGACGGCTCGATCGTCATCCCCGAGGTCCTTCGCCCATACATGGGCGGCCAGGCGCTCCTCGCCAAGGACGCGTAAGCGGAGTCGTGTCGCGAAAATCGACGAGTGGTCAGGGAGCTTTTCGCGGCCCCGGCCACTTGTCGTTCTCCGGAACGGAGCAGACACATCCAATCCGCCAAAATACAACCAATGATAGCAATGCTAGCATTGACATCACCAATTCGAATTGGAGGTGAATCATGAGCACACTGACCATACGCAATCTCGGCGACGATCTAGAGTCACAACTACGCATCAGGGCCGCCGAACATGGTCGATCCATGGAGGCCGAAGTTCGGGAAATACTTCGAAGCGCACTCGATGTGTCTGGAACGGACAACGCGTCCGACGAACGCGGTCTCGGCACGCTGATTCATCAGCACTTCACGGACATCGGAGGCGCGGAACTGGAACTACCAGAGCGAGACTCTCAGGTACGAGTCATCGAGTTTCCGGAGTGATCGTCCTTGACACAAATGTCATTTCCGAACTCATGCGGGCAATTCCTGACGAATCAGTCCTGACCTGAATGGATTTCCAGCTCAACCGTGAGTTGCATGTCACCACGATAACGCTGGCGGAGATTCGCTTTGGAATTGAACTCCTCCCGCATGGTCGCCGGCGAAGCGATCTCGCCCTGAGATTCGAGGAGATGATCGAGGCACGACTCTCATCGCAGGTGCTCGCATTCGACGAGGCCGCATCAATCAGCTATGCGATCGTGGCGGCCCACAGGCAGCGAACAGGAAGGCGGTCGGATGTGCCTGACATGCAGATTGCCGCGATTTGCCGGGCCAATGCCGCATCGCTCGCGACTCGAAACATCAAGGACTTCGAACACACCGGGGTGCCGCTGACCAATCCCTGGGAGTCCCTCAACGGTTGATTTCCGGGGAAGAACAAACCGCCCGTGATCGCAACGTCGATCACGGGCGGTTCCTTTGGCGGAGAGGGCGGGATTCGAACCCGCGGTGGCTCTCACCACTCCGGTTTTCAAGACCGGCGCATTCGGCCGCTCTGCCACCTCTCCGCCGCTGATTCTACCCCAATCGCCATCCTCGGACCATTCACGTTTGCAGAACGGAACACTGGCGAACTGACAATCGCGAGTGTCTTCCGGTCACCGTCCTCTCTGTCCGAACGTCCGCTCGATACGCGACTGAACCGCGGCGAGGTTGAACGCCGCGGGATCGAACTCAGCCTCTCCAAATGTCCACTCGACGCGCTCCACCGCGTCATCATAGTCCGGATGATCCGGATCCTTGCTCACCTCGATCAGCCACTCCCATCCCCAGATGCCACCACAGTCTTCCGAGGGCGACATCCGTCGGCCATCGACGCACGCCACCGGGTGACTATCCTTCTCGACCGTGATGACCTTCTCCAACTTGATGGAATGCTCCCAGTTGTCGCCAAAGTCATACGTATACCGGATCACATCTCCTTTCTCTTTCAGGAACTGCCCGACCGTCACCGACTCCTCCGGCATGGAGTCATCGTCGTCCCACATGCCGCTACCGAATTCAGAGTCGAGGCTCATCCCGAAACGTTGAACGCCCGCGGGCAAACCTCGCTTCCCAACCTCGAATTCGTGGAGATGACTGTTTGTCCAGCCGAACGCCGCCTGAATCGCCTCATGCACCCAATCGAGTGGCAAGTCCGGCTGCAAATGCAGCCGCCTCCAGATCGGTGGCTTGGCCCCCATCAGGTCCACTCGCACGACCAATCGCTCGTTCTCCTTGATCCACCGGCGCTGGCCGCCTGTTCGCTTGCTGGCCATCTCCTGGCTCCAATCCTTTGCCTGCGAGACTCGATTTGAAACAGGACCTCGCGAGGTTACGAATCGCTCGGTTCTCATCTTAGACGTAGCGTCCAGAGTTTGGTAAACTAACGCTCGTTCGCTGGGGAGATGGCCGAGCGGTTGAAGGCGCGCGCCTGCTAAGCGTGTATAGGAGTAATGCTCCTATCGAGGGTTCGAATCCCTCTCTCTCCGCCAAGGCGAACAGTC
>CAZUPA010000114.1:7796-10328 GCA_964622205.1 uncultured Sphaerobacteraceae bacterium | reverse complement strand
AGGCCCTCCGTACTGGTGGATGGAACGGCGCGATATGACGTGCGTCCGCGAGTGGGACGTTCGAGCATGGATTCCGCGGCGGCCACACGCCGGGGTGTACAGCGCGTTGGAGCAAGCCAGACCGTACCCCGGCGAGTGAAGGTCTACGTTTCGGTGGCGGTGTCCTTCGGGCCGCAATGGAGGAAGGTACCTACGCCGAGCAGGAACAGGCTGAGCGCGATAAGAAAGCTGGTGGTGCTCGAATGCGGTTGCCCGCTCCAGACCCAACTCGCGAGGTCCCAGACGCCTGGCTCGGCTGCCTGCCGGATGGCGAGCAGTACCACGAGGATCGACCAGCAGACTGGGAAGAGCCAGGTGAGGCGAGCATCAAGGACGCGACCCGCGAGCAGGGCCATACCGGTCAGGCCGAGCAGGTTTCGGAGGGCAACCGCCACGAGGTTGGCATCCTCCTGCCGAGCAACCCAGCCCAGCAGGAGCCAGATCGACAAGATCACCGCCGTGCACACCAGCGCGAGGAGGTAGACCGCCCGCAAGCGCGCCAGGGACATGGCCAATACACGTTCCGGCTCGCCGAACGGGGACCAGACGGACATGCCAACGATGCTCGCGAGCAAGGCGGGGACGACCTGCACCACGGCGAACTGCTTGAACACTTCTCCGTCTCCCCACTCTCCCGCCGGGTCGAACGATGCCCAGTGTTGGAGCGCCAGATACAAGCTCGAAACGAGCACGATGGCCACAAGGTGGGTGATCAGATTCCGGCTTCGCACATGAAGGGCCAGCAGCCTGGTCGATTCACCTAAGGGGATATGTCGCGCAAGTGCGCTCATGGCAAGTCCGCTGGGGCCAGGTCACCGGCTCGAAGCGCGGTCCAGTTTGCTTCCAGCCAGGCGCGTTGGTCTTCCGGCGCGAGAGCCCCGAACCGGTCGATCGCGGCGGCGATTTCGTCCCCACTCGCCTCGGCTGGATCGTAGGCAAACAGCCACCGCGCCGGATCGTTCACATCCGCGCCTTCCCGTGGCGCTTCGAATCCAGAGAATGGCACGGATGTCTGTTCCAACAACCAGTAGAGGATCGCAACCTGGCTCGCGGGTCTCACCGGATGATGAATCGCTGGCCCCTCGCCAGGGCCGATTCCGGTGGGAGCAATCGCGGGAAAGATCTGCTCGGCCAGGTTCCACGCCTGCGACATGCCAAACCCGCCGATCACCCCGTCAACAGCATCGACCTCCGCCATCCAGGGTCCAGCCTGAACCCACCGTGTTGGCACCCCATCGAGCCCGGCGATCGGAGCGATGACGGCTTCGTGAAGGGCAAGTGTTTCGTCAAGCTGCGTCGAGTAGGCGGGGTGCAGGCAGACTTCGACCCCGGACGCCGATTCGCAGGTCCACTCGAAGGCGACCACGCTGGTCGTCAGACCCTGAGGATTCTGCAGGATGAGTGGGATGGCCGCGATGCCGGACGCCACCAGGGTCAGGGCAAGCATCCCGTAGGTGACGACGGCATGCCGCCGGGTGAGGGCCACTGCCGCCGCCACGACCGCCAGCAAGGCGATGTGCCAGAGGAACGATTCGCGGACGAAGGCGATTGGGGCAAATACATCGCCGAAATCGTGTGTCGTGAGCCCCCAGGGCATGAGAAATCTGAGCGGTTGCTCGCTGCTGTAGCCGTAAAACTCGCCGTTTGGACCGAAATGCGAGGTCGTCTGCTTGATCGCATCTGAGCCGATGGTCAGCAGGAAGATGAGCCCCAGGGCGAGGATCGCCGCGAACCGTCCTGGAATGAACCTCCCGATGAACGTGCCAATGCCCGCGAAGGTGACGATCGTCAGCGCGCCGGTCAGGATCAGTCCAATGTCCGGACTACCCCAGGTAGCCTGGGTCAGTCCCTTCCAGCCAAACCAGCATCCAACCACCGCGTACCCGGCGAGTCCCCAGAACGATGCCGCCAGCATCGTCAGGAAGTCGCGCTGGAACCCATCGCCAGGCAGGGTGTCGATGAGATCTTCCACCTTGCGGCGGCGGTCGCGGCCCATCATCCAGGCCGCCAGGGCAGCCGCGAGGGGACCGATGATGGCATAGGAGCGGAGCGTGGCGAAGCTCATCTCCTTCCACAGGATCACGCCATCCGGAGAATTCTCAGACGCGGCGACGATTCCCAGCACCACCATAAGCGGCAGCAGCCAGTAGCCTTGTGAGCGGCGAACCTCTATCCAGAGCAATCTGAGGAACGAACCAGGGGCGGCACCAATGTCGCCGTCGTTGCGTGTAGAAGACGCGTGGGCTCGCGATGCGGGAATCACCGCGCTCATCGGTGGACCGCCTTTCCGGACTCCCGGGCACCGGCCAGGATTTGTCCATACCCTCGCTCGATCGCGGAGTCGCCCTGGCTTTCCGAGCCCTCCCCGTACCCAGTGAGGACCATTGGGGCACCACGGAAGACGATACGTCCGGCTTCCATGATGGTGACGTCGTTGCAGGACATCGCGACATCCTCGACCAGGTGGGTGCTGACCAGCACGGTCGCGAACTC
>CAZUPA010000114.1:6258-7696 GCA_964622205.1 uncultured Sphaerobacteraceae bacterium | reverse complement strand
CATTTCCTTCAGGAGGGCGAAGTATTCAATGAACTCGAAGACGGTGAAGTTCGGATAGAAGCCGAACTGCTGTGGGAGGTAGCCGAGGCGACGCCGGATGTGCCGGAGCTCGTCGCCGCGCAGGGGATCTCGCCCCACGAGGCGAGTGCTCCCCGCCGATGGCTTGAGCACGGTGGCGAGCACACGCAGCAGGGTTGTTTTACCCGCCCCGTTCGGCCCGAGCAGACCGAAGACGCCCTGATCGGCCGAGAAGTCGATGTCGTCCAGCACCAGGTGCCGGCCAAACCAGTGACTCAAGCCCCGCAGTTCGATGCCCGGATTACGGGATGTCGCGCTCCGCGCGTCCCGCTCGTTCACACGTTCTACGACCATCCTGCCAGTTCCCTCCGCTGGGCGCTGTCGCCACTCAGCCACAAGGTGATACCGAAGCACACCACGGTCATCACCACGTAAACAGGCAGCATCGCGAACCGCGAATCCGAGAGGACGGCGGTATCGATCGATGCCGTACGCCAGTGGCTGGCGAGGACGATGGTGCTCCAGACGGCGATCGCCGCGACACCACCCAGGGTGGCGGAGTGACTCAGCGTGGCGACCGCCAGCCCGAGTACCGAGATGGCGACCATTGGCAGCAGCCACAGGAGCGTCAACCCCGCGACCTCCGGGGCGATTTGCATTGCGACCAGGCCGATCAGGGCATTGGTCGCGAACACGACCATCACCCGGACGAGCAAAATCATCCGGGCTGGGACAGGCAACGTTCGCGCGATTTCGTAGGCCGGATCGGCTCCGGCGCCGTAGGCAAAGGCGACCGCGATGGCGGCGACCGCTGGAGCAAGCAAGGCGATGACGGGCGTGCCGGTGAGCATCGCGACGAGTACGCCCACGCCGAATACACCCAGGCTGGCGAGCATCCAGGCCAGGAGGAGCGACGGCGTGGTGATGAGGGCGCGGGCAAGGGCGGGGGAATTCAGCAGGGAAGCCGCTCTCTTCTCCAGCCAGCCTGTTTCCGTGGCCCACACCTCGCCTTCGACCCGATGCCAGACCCGGTCGAGGTCGATATCGAGTTCCTTCATTTCCGCCTCCGTAACGTCGTACTGGTGTCGAGCGATGGTCGGTTCACTCATGGCGAGTCCTCCTTGCCGAGCGCGGCGCGGATCTGGCGCCTGAGCGTGAAGACGCGGCTCTTGACGGTGCCGGGTGGAATGTCGAGGTCGCGGGCGATATCCCCTATCGGCTGGTTGTCGATGAAGACGCGACGCGCGAGGTCGTTACCCGCGCTGCCGGGTGGGCCGCTGGCGGCGAATGCCTGCTGGACTTCGAGCCGGGTCAGGGCTTCGCGGGCGGTGTCGTTTGTGCCAGGCCGGGTAGCTTCCCGAACCTCATCGAATGATTCGGTGAACTGGCCGTGCCGCCGGAGCCACAAGGAAGCCTGGCG
>CAZUPA010000114.1:0-6158 GCA_964622205.1 uncultured Sphaerobacteraceae bacterium | reverse complement strand
TACGTGATTTTTCGGTCAGGGCTGCTTCCATGTCAGACGCGATAAACGAGATCATCGAGCGCATATCCGCCATCATCAGCGGGCTTGGCTTCCTGCTGCCGTTCGCGATCGTGCTGATCCTCCGAATGTTCTCGGGGAAATCGAAGTCGCCCGAGCAGGGACAGGGACAGGGGCAACCACCGCAGCCACGGCCGAAACCGGTAGGCGAAACGATTCCAGGTTTCCCGTTTGCCCCGCCCGCGTGGATGGAAATGGGGCACCCCACGGCGCGACAACAGCCGGAGTCGCAACCGCCGGCCTGGCGTGAGCCGGTGCAACCGTCGCCGTGGCGAGAGCCAGCTCATCCGCCAAACTGGCGTGAACCGGTGCAACCTTCGCCATGGCGTGAGCCAGTTCAACCGGCGAACCAGTGGGGCCATGCGTTCGACCGAAACGATGACCGGCTGGATGACGCGCTGAAGTGGGGATCGGCCTTCGACTATGAGGATGGCGAGCCAGTGCGATGGGGTTCGGCATTCGACGCCGAGTACGGGCAGACGAAGTACGGTTTCGAGAAGGCCACATGGGGCAACACCTTCCCGAAAAAGAGCTCGGAGCCAATCGTCCACTTTGGTTGAGGGCGATTAAGGAGGCGGCTGTCGTCCGCCCGGCCCTTTTGCCAGCCAGCCTAATCCTCGGCGTAGCTTCCGAAGTAGTTCCAGAGTTCTTCCGCCTCGCCGAGCCGGTTGGCGACGCCGGGACGGCTACGCGCGGCGACCTCCTCGAGGATGGCGTTGACCAGGCTCGCACCGGGGGCGAACGAGGGCATGAGGCGAAGGACGCCCGTGCGGGCGATAAGCGTGACATCGGCCTGGCGGGCGGCGGGGCTGGATCGATGATCGGTCAGTGCGATGGTGGTGGCGCCGACCTTTCGAGCCCGCCGGAGCACGGAAACCGTAAGCCGGTCGACGCGGCGGAAGCTGGCGGCGACCACCACATCGTCGCCGGTGAGTCCGAGCATCTGGTCGGGCAGGTCGCCCGCCTCGTGGCTGATCAGGCGGGCATCTGGAAGGATGAGGCGCAATCCCATCGCCAGCATGAGGGCCAGCCCGTGTGAACCGCGCTCGCCAAAGACGAGCACGCGCCGCGCGCCAACGAGGGCATCGACGATGGCGGACATATCCTCGGGCGAGAGGTCCTCGGCCATCTCCTGGATGCGTTGGGCATCGTCGAACATGACGTGTGCCGCGATGCTCGGATGTTCCACATCGCTGGCCTCGATCGGGATGAGGCGATCCTGAAGGGGCGCGACGAATCGCGCCCGGAGATGGCGCTGCAGATCGGGGAAACCGGTGAATCCGAGCGTCTGGGCCGCCCGGGTGATGGTCGATTCGCTGACGCCGATCGCTTCGGCGAGTTGGGGGGCGGAGACAACGGCCCCGTAGCGTGTATCGGAGAGCAGCTTGTCTATCGCGCGGCGCTGGCCGGCCGATAGTTTCTCGTAGTTCTCGTCGATCGCCCGGTCAATCTCCGACAGGCCGGTTGGACCCGCCGTGCCTGGATCGCCGGGCAGGTCAGCCCGGTTGTCTTCCATACCCTGCCCCATCTACCAGCGTGGAAGCGTGGAAGTCCACGACGGGTCGACCGTCCGTTGCATTTGCCCGACATCGTCGCGATCCCGGTACGGGATGTTCCGGAATCGCTCGTTGCCCCGGGCGAGGGCGTCCCGATCGACATCGACGCCGAGGCCCGGCGTGGTGGTGACCTGGAGCTGACCATCGGTGAACTTCAGCTTGCCACCGGCCACGATCTCATCGGCTTCGTGCAGCCACGGATAGTGGGTGTCGACATCGTAGGTGAGGGTGGGCGTCGCCGCGGCGACCTGGGTCATGGCGGCGAGGGAGATGCCGAGATGGGAGTTCGAGTGCATGCTCATGCCGAGACCGAAGGTTGAGCAGATGCGGCCCAGCTCGACCGTGGCGCGGAGGCCGCCCCAGTAGTGATGGTCGCCAAGAATCACCTGCACCGCGTCGAGCTGGATGGACTCCGGAATGTGGGAGAAGGCGGTGACGCACATGTTGGTGGCGTTGGGGATGTCGATCCCTTCGGCGAGGAGCCCCTTGCGGACTTCGGCCATGCCCGGGATGCCGCCGGTGGGGTCCTCGAAGTACTCCAGGTCACCGGCCAGCGCGCGGCCGACCTTGAGACTGGTTTCGACGGTCCAGGCGCAGTTGGGGTCGATGCGGAGCGGCACATCGGGGCCGAAGGCGGCGCGCAGGGCCTTGATGCCCTCGACTTCCTCCATGGGCTCGAAGACTCCCGCCTTGAGCTTGATGCTCTTGAAGCCGTAGGTGTCGACCATTTGTTTGGCCTGGGCGACCACGCCTTCCGGCGACATCGCCTCGCCATAGACATCCTCACGGACATCGTCGCCCTCGCCGCCGCCGCCGGCGTGCTTGTAGAAGAGGTAGGCGCTGAAGGGGACGGTTTCCCGGATCGCGCCGCCAAGGAGGGCGCTGACCGGCAGGCCGAGGGCGCGACCGGAGAGGTCGAGGGCGGCGACCTCGATCGGGCTGAAGGTGCGGGGAATGGCGCGGTTGGACTCGCCGCTGACCCCGACGAAGTTGGCGAAGATGGGATCGCGGCGGTCGCCTTCGGAGCCGCCAAAGTACGCCGTGACCTGCCGCGCGAGATCGGACTGGTTCAGCGCGTCGCGGCCCTCGATGAAGGGCTTGAGGGCGATGAGGTCGTCGTACAGCGCGGTGGAGTAGGCGGCTTCTCCCCAGCCGGAGAGGCCATCTTCGCCGACGAGTTCGACGATGACTCGATTGACGTAGGGCTCGTGGATGCCGGGGGCATTGCGGAGCGGCGAGTCGGCCATGGCGACAGGCGTGACGTTCATCTTCGTGATGTTCATTGGTTCTCCCTGGCCGTCGGGGCCCGATTCGTGATGTCGTGAAGCATCGCGCACGATGCCTAGATCATCGTTGATGTCGCGTATCGCACAAGGGGGTATCCGGTGGTTGTGCTCCCCCGTCTTCTCGCGGCCGCGGGTTGCCGCCCCGCGGTACGATGGCGCAATCCGGCGCTCCATGCGGAAGGGGCGCCGCCGCGACTCAGGAGCGCGGCTCCGCCCCCTCGCGAGCATCGCCGGCAATCTGATCACCAGAGTTTCATCTTTTCCTCGATCGTGCAAGTTCACTTGCTGTATGATGGAAGCATTATCCGGGAAGGACCTTGCGGTGTCAATTCCGGGACGAAATGAATCGTTCAGCAGGCCATTCGCCGCCTGACCGCTTCCAGTTGAATGACATTCGGATCGCCAGGAGTTCAGGACGATGACAGCAACACAGGCGGCCGCCACGGATACGGCCACGCTTCGGAAGTCACTTCAGGGGGCGCTCGCCTTCCCCATCACGCCGTTTGCCGGCAATGGTTCGGTGGACCTGGAGGCGGTGAAGGTCAACGCCTCGTTCCTCGCCACGGGGGCCGTGAGCGCGATCGTCGCGCCGAGCGGGACGGGCGAGTTCTTCGCGCTGACGCCGGACGAAGTGACCGGCATCGTCGCCGCGACCGTCGAGGCGGCCGGTGGGAAGCCGGTGATCGCCGCGGCGGGATTCGGCCCGAAGCTGGGGGCCGATCTGGCCGCCCAGGCCGAGCATGCGGGGGCATCGGCGGTGATGGTGATGCCGCCTTATTACGGAAACCCTTCGCCGGAAGGGTTGATCGCCTACTACGCGGATATCGCGGCGGGCACGTCGCTGCCGATCATCCCCTACGCGCGGGACGCGGCGCTGTTCTCGCCCGAGATCGTTGAGCGACTGGTCAACGAGATTCCGCAAATCGTCGCGTTCAAGGATGGACGCGCCAATGTACGGCTGTTCCAGCAGATTCGCGAACACGTGATCGAAACGTGTGGCGCGGATCGCCTGGTATGGCTCGGCGGTTCCGGTGACGACCTGGTCGGCCCCTACTTCGCGGCCGGGGCGCAGGGCTACACATCGTCGCTGGCCTGCTTCTGGCCAGAGGCCTCCGGTGAGTTGTACGACCTGGCAAGCAAAGGCGATTACGCCGGCCTGGCCGCCTATCACGACCGCGTGGTGGGCCCTATCTACAAGCTGCGTCAGCGGCGACCCGGTTTCGAAGTCTCGGTGATGAAGGCGGCGATGGAGATCCTGGGTTATGTCGCGGGACCGTCGCGGGCGCCGCTCGCGAACGTATCCGCGGAGGATCGCGAGGAACTGGCCGCCATCCTGACCCGGCTGGAAGTTCCGACGGCGGCTGATCGCGGACTCGCATAACGAACCCACATCGCGGACGAGGCCCCGCCGGAACTTCCAGCGGGGCTGTTTACTGTCACTTCGCCCAGCCTTGCCGTCGAGATGCAACAAACTTGGGATGGTTGTTTCCACATTCCTCTCCACCCCCATACCAACAACCACAAACCGCTCCTTCCGGAGTCTATTGTCCTTGCCATGCTGGTGCTACGATGCATAGGTCAATCAACTTCTTCGCGTGGCGTTTTCGAGCACGAGTCCAGATTCCTGTTCCTTTGTCACTATCCTGAACCGCTCATATTGGCGGTTCAGGATAGTGTGGCGCCTGGGCCGACTGATTTGTGCATCGTTGGACTCCAAGGTTTCGCAAGACGTAGCAAAGGAGCGAACCCGCGCTTGCGCGGGGATTTCGGTTAGCACATCCACCGCCGCCATGGAATGTGTCCAGAATTTTTATCGAAGGAGAGAAGCCATGGACTCCCGGAACGATTCCGATACGACACAGGCAGTCCCGGAACCAACGGCGCGGCCGAAATATGCTACCGACATCCCGGCGGCAATCACGGCCCCTGATCAGATGGAAACGCGTCTCGGGACCCTTCGGTTCATCGACGGCTTCCCCGACGACGATACCGTCACCAGGGTCTACGATAACCTCGACTTCCAGCGTGCCGTTCAGGCATTCCTGACCGCCATGCCGGCGGCGTCGATGAGCGCACAGCGCAAGGCCTTCCGTGAATTCGGCCCCCTCAACCAGACCGTGCTCATTTTCGAGACGTTGATGGATGCGCGCACGCTCCTCCTGACCGCAAACACCGAAACCGTCTATGCCCTCGCGTGGCTCGACTTGACGAACGGCCCACTCGTCGTCGAAACCCCGCCCAACACGTTGGGATTCGTCGATGATTTCTGGTTCCACTATGTGACCGATCTGGGGAATACGGGTCCTGACCATGGTCAGGGAGGCAAGTTCCTCTTCCTGCCGCCGGACTACACCGGGGAAGTGCCGGACGGATACTTCGTCTTCACCTCGCCCACGTTCGGCAATATCTTCGCCACGCGCGGCTTTCTGGTCGATGGCGATCCGAAGCCCGCCTCCGACAGCATCAAGCAGCACCTCCGCATCTACCCCCTGGCGGACGCCACGAACCCGCCAGCGACGACCTTCATCAATGTATCCGGCGAAGCCTTCAACACCATCCACGCCATGGACTACTCGTATTTCGAGGAAGTGAATCAGGTTATTCAGGAGGAACCCAACGCGGCGATCGATCCCGAGACATTGGGCTTGCTTGCCTCGATCGGAATCGAGAAAGGCAAACCGTTCGCGCCGGACGCGCGAATGAAGGCCATCCTCACGGAGGCGGCGGCGGTGGGCAACGCGACCGCGCGCGCGATTGCCTACCGGCCGCGATTGCAGGAAGCGTACTTTTATCCAAACAGCGCCTGGTGCACGCCATTCGTGGGGGGAAGCCATGAGTTCCTCCACGACGGCGTCCGCTTACTCGACGCGCGTTCATTCTTCTTCTTCTACGCCGCGGGGATCACGCCAGCGATGGCGCTCCGGGTAGTCGGGGCCGGCTCGGCTTACGCGTCCGCGTTTGTTGACTCGCGAAACCGGCCATTCGATGGCGGAAAAACGTATCGGCTTCACTTGCCGCCAAACATCCCGGCCAATACCTTTTGGTCGGTCGTGCTCTACGACACCCAGACCCGGTCGCTGCTCCAGACCGACCAGCGATCACCCAGCGTTGGCAGCCAGTCGCCGGGCATTGCGTCCAACCCGGACGGGTCGGTGGATGTCTACTTTGGCCCGGAGCCCGTTCCTGGCAAGGAGCGCAATACCGTACAGACGCTACCGGGCAAGGGCTGGACCGTCATCCTCCGTCTGTACGGCCCGCT
>CAZUPA010000113.1:9073-10522 GCA_964622205.1 uncultured Sphaerobacteraceae bacterium | reverse complement strand
CCCTATCGTAACCATCCTCAGGAGACCTCTCGCGTGACAGACATCATCCGCTGCGGCTGGGCCGGTACCGACCCCCTCTACATCGATTACCACGACACCGAATGGGGCGTACCCGTCCACGATGACCAGCAACTCTTCGAACGTCTCATGCTCGAAGGCTTCCAGGCCGGTCTTTCCTGGATCACCATCCTCCGCAAGCGCGAGAACTTCTTCGCCGCCTTCGACGGCTGGAACCCCGATATCGTCGCGACTTACGACGAAACCGATATCGCCCGGCTCCTCGCCGACCCCGGCATCATCCGCAACCGCCTCAAGGTCAACGGAGCCGTCACAAACGCCCGCGCCTACCTCGCCATCCGCGACAACGGCGAATCCTTTTCCGAGCACCTCTGGAGCTTCGTCGACGGCGCGCCTATCGTGAACCACCCCGTGACGCTCGATGAGATTCCGCCAATCACCCCGGAGGCGACCGCCATGTCGAAGGAACTCAAGCGCCGCGGCTTCACCTTCGTTGGCCCCACCATCTGCTACGCCTTCATGCAAAGCGCCGGCCTAGTGGACGACCACCTCGTCGCCTGCCACGCCAAACCTGTCAGCGAATGAGCCCTTCCGCCCGCGCCTTCGCCACCGCGGCTGTCCGGGAGGTCACACCCAGCTTCCCGTAGATATGCACGAGGTGACTCTTCACCGTCGCCTCGCTCAGGAACAACGCCCGCCCGATCTCCTGGTTCGTCTTCCCGGTCGCCACCAGAGCCAGCACTTCCGCCTCCCGCTGGCTGAGTAGTGCGTTCGCCGATTGCACCCTGGCCATCAACCGCGTCACGATCGACGGCGCCAGCGCGCTCTGCCCGGCCGCCGCGGCCCGCACCGCCGCCAGAATCTCCTCCGGGGCGAATCCTTTAGCAGGTACCCGCTCGCCCCAGCCTCGATCGCCCCCAGGATGTCGGTATCTGTCCCGTAGTTCGTGAGGATCAACACGAACGGCGGCGACTCCAGGGCCCGGATCAGCCGGCTGGCCTCTACTCCCTGCATCTCCCCGCCGAACTGCAGGTCCATCAGCACCAGGTCCACACCCAGCCGTTCCGCCTCCGCCACCGCCTCGCGCGCGGTGCCAGCCTGCCCGGCCACCTCCATGTCGGGCTCGGCCGAAAGCAGCGCAACCAGCCCGGTTCGCACCACTGGGTGATCGTCGGCCAGCAACAGGCGGATCACTGGGCCAGCCCAAACGTCGCGGCCAGCGCCGTTCCACGTCCCGGCGTCGACTCGATCACCAGCTCGCCTCCCAGCGAATCCACCCGCTCGCGCATCGCCACCAATCCAAACGACGGCCCGCCCCCGCCAACCGCCTCGCGCCCGGCCACATCCGGATCGAATCCACTCCCGTCATCCACAATATCCAGGCTCACCGATTCCCCCATGTACGTCAGCGTCATGGTCACATGCCGCGCC
>CAZUPA010000113.1:6717-8973 GCA_964622205.1 uncultured Sphaerobacteraceae bacterium | reverse complement strand
CCACCGGATGCCGCTCGGCCTCGTACCTGCCCCGTTGCCACAGGCCAATTCCGTACACCGCGAGGAAGGCGGCGGCCACCGCCACCGCCAGCCAGCCCCTCGCGTCACCCTCGATCGCCTCGCGCACGATCACGAACCCAGCCAACCCCACCACCAGCAGGTTCAGCACGAGCCGCAGGCTGGAAAACACGGGCGCGAGTGAAGGTTCGTTCATCCGGCTCACCCTACCGCCTGGAAGCACGAATTGCCATCAATCGTTTGGTTGATTCCGCCCTCCATCCAACGATGCCGCCATTCCCACCTCTGGAACGATGGCCCAGCCAGCCCCAAATCGCACACTTGAGTCATTGGAAATCACCCCGGTCGCGATTCACGGCACCGGCTCACTTCATCTGAAAGGACTGCTCCAATGTTCGTCGCCTGGCGCGATCTCCGGTTCGCTCGCGGTCGCTTTTCCCTCATTATCAGCGTTGTCATCCTCATCACCATGCTCGTCGGCCTCCTCAGTGGCCTCATGAACGGCCTCCGCGACCAGAACATCTCCGCTATCTCCTCGCTCGAGGCCGACCGCGTGGTCTTCTCCGCTCCCGCCAGCGGCTCATCCCTTTCCTACAACGATTCCACCATCTCGGAAGACCAACGCACCGCCTGGGAAAGCGCATCGCCCGATATCGATGTCCAGCCGCTCGGAATCGCCACCGCGCGCATCGCCGCAAACGACGCCCAGGTCACGGCCTCCCTGTTCGGCGTGCAGTCTGGCTTCGACCTCGCCCCCGGCGATGCCGCGCCGGCCAGCCCTGGCGAAATCAACCTGCCGGCCGATGTCGCCGAAACCCTTCACGTCTCCACCGGCGACACCGTGCATATCGGCGAATCCGAATTCACCGTTTCAGCCGTCACTGGCGACACCTGGTTCAGCCACACTCCCGTCGCCTGGGTCAACCTCGCCGCCTGGCAGGAGTACAGCGCCACAACCGGCAACCCGGATGCCACGGCCACGGTCCTCCTCGTCAATGGCGCTGACAGCAATCTCGTCTCCAGCCTGAACGACGCAGCGGGAACCGTCGACCAGCCGGTGAGCGAGTCGTTCAATGCCATCGGCGGCTACCAATCGGAAAACGGCTCGCTCATGGCCATGCTCGGCATGCTGCTTGCCATCTCTGGCCTCGTCATCGGCGCGTTCTTCATCGTCTGGACCATCCAGCGAACCAGCGATATCGCCATCCTCAAGGCCCTCGGCGCATCCACTTGGTCACTTGTCCGCGACGCTCTCGGCCAGGCGGCGGTGGTGCTTGCGCTCGGAGTCGGGATCGGCCTGGCGCTCGTCATCGTCATTGGCCAGTTCGCCGCCCAGGTCGTGCCCTTCGTCACCAGCCTCTCCGCCACCGTCCTTCCCGGCGCGCTGCTGGTCGGTCTCGGTCTCGCCGGCGCCGCCTTCGCCCTCCGCATCATCGTCAATGCCGATCCGCTCACCGCCATCGGCAACAACCGCTAACCGATCCCCAAATTGGAAGGGAACCACCCCATGAGCCTCGAACTCACCAACGTCAGCCTCTCGTTCCCCGATGGCGATCGCGCCGTTCAGGTCCTGAAGAACAATTCGCTGGAAGCCGCCCCCGGCACTATCACCGCCATCACCGGCCCCAGCGGATCCGGCAAGTCAACCCTTCTCAGTGTCGCCTCCACCCTGATCGTGCCAGACCATGGAACGATCTCAATCGACGGCGCCGATCTCACGAACCTACCGGCCGCCGAACGCGCCGCGTTCCGCCGCGAGCGAATCGGCATCGCCTTCCAGCAATCAAACCTGCTGCCATCGCTCACCGCCCGCGACCAGCTCCTGGTCATGAACGAACTCGGCGGCCACCGTCGCCCGAAGGACGAGGTGGAACGCCAGGCAACCGAACTCCTCGCCGCCGTCGGGCTCGCCGGTCACGAACACAAACGACCGGGCCAACTCTCCGGCGGGCAACGCCAGCGGGTTAACATCGCCCGCGCATTCATGTCCAACCCCTCGGTCTTCATCGTCGACGAGCCCACCAGCGCCCTCGACCAGCGCAGCGGCTCCGCCATCATCGACCTGTTGCTCGACATGACCCGCCAGCGGAATACCGCCACCCTGCTGGTCACCCACGACCTACGCCACCTCGATGCCATGGACGCCCACCACGAAATGGTCGACGGCGTCCTCACCGAGGCGCCGCGCCAACTCGCCCGGGCCGCGTAGCGGGAAGGTCCTCCAGAACGCGTGGCGAG
>CAZUPA010000113.1:0-6617 GCA_964622205.1 uncultured Sphaerobacteraceae bacterium | reverse complement strand
AATCGCCACCGCCCGCAAAAACAGGGAAACTCCGGAAGGCAGGCTCCCGGAGTTCACCAGAACGAAACCAGTCCAAATGACGGGCCGATCAGGACGCCAATTCTCTCATTGCTCATGCCACAAGGATCACATGGACCCGTAACCCCTGGCAGTGTATCGGCCCGGAGGATGTCGCGGAGCCGGAGCCTCAGTCCTTCGCCGGTCCCGCGAACAGCGCCGCGTACTCCGGCGACGGCTCGATCAGCGTAATCACGTCGATCAGCACCCCGTTCGGATCCTGGGCGATGAAGTGGCGCTGGCCAAATGGCTCGCTTCGAAGCTGTTGCAGGATCTCCAGGCCCTCCCCCACAAGCCGCTCGTACTCCGCGTCCACATCCTCGACCTCTAGATTCAGGATCAACCCGCGAACCGCCGCCCGCGCGGCCTCTGGAACCGTCTCGTGCCCCGCCTCGATCACCGCCAGGTTGATCGATTCGTCACCACCCATCACCAGGTGCGTGTACCAGTCGATCGCGAAGGCGGGTTCGAACCCAAAGTACCGCTGGTAAAACACGCTTGTCCCCGCGACATCGTCCGTCATGATCACCGGGTAGTACGACGTGGTCTTCATCTCGGGTCTCCTTGCGGTAAAGAAACAAACTGCCTGCATGTTTTACATTTGCTACACTACATACAGACTGTTGGTTTGTCAATGCCTCCCGGAGCCGCCATGACCGCCACGCCTAATGTCGAACGCACCGAACGCACCCGCGCCGCCCTCATCCAGGCCGCCCGCGCCGCGTTCGCCACCGATGGCTACGCCACCACCTCCACACCCCGCATCGCCGAACAGGCGAACGTCTCCCGCGGCGCCCTTTATCACCACTTCGCCAACAAGGCCGACCTCTTCCGCGCCGTCGTCGAACACGAGCAGGCAAACGTCGCGGCCGAAATCCTCCGCGCCACGACCCCGCTCACCAATCCCATCGACGCCCTCGCCGCCGGTACCGATGCCTTCCTCAACGCCATGCGCGATACCGGACGCCGCCGCATCCTCCTGGTCGACGGACCCGCTATCCTCGGCCCCGCCACCATGCGCGAAATCGACCAACAGCATGCTGGGCGTACCCTTGCCGGAGGCATCCGAGAGGCCATCGAGCGAGGCTATCTCCGCCCCCTGCCACCCGCCGCGCTGGCGGATCTGCTCAGCGCCGTCTTCGACCGCATGGCCCAGGTCGACGACGCCAATGGCGACTACCGCAAGGCGCTCGACGGTCTCCTCAATGGCATCGTGCTCCGCCGCGACTGATACGGACACATCCGAGTACACGCCAAAAAGGAGGAGGCCAGCCAGGCTGCCCTCCCCCCAAAAAACACGGTCGATCGCACGTCCCGGAACGACGCCCTATGCGATGAGCCCGCGCGCCCGCGCCCTGGCCACCGCCGCCGTCCTGCTCGCCACGTCCAGCTTCACGTACGCATGCCCCAGGTGAGACTTCACCGTCGACTCGCTCAGGCTCAGCATCTGGCTGATCTCCCGGTTTGTCTTCCCCTGGGAAACCAGCCGCAGGATTTCCAGTTCCCGCTGGCTCACCTGCCGCGCCGAAGCCCGCACCCTGCTCGCCACCGCCGGCGGCGGTCTCACCGCGCGTTCCTCGAACGCATTCCGCACCGCCGGAACAATCTCCCACGGCGGCGTCGCCCCTGGCAGGTACCCATTGGCGCCCGCGGTCGCGGTCGCCTGCTCATCTTCGGTCAGCACCAGCACATATGGCTCGTGGGCCAATTCCCGTAGCTCCCGGATCGTGGCACCCCAGTGCAACCCGTCGCCAAACCGCAGGTCCATCAACACCATGTCCACACGGAATTCCTCCGCAAGGTCCACCAGCGTCCGATCGGTACCCGCGATTCCGGAAACCTCGATATCCTCTTCAGCCGCGAGTAACGCCATCAAGGCGGCCCCTACCGCCGGATGGTCCGCCGCTACCAACAACTGGATCATGTCTGTTTTCCTGCATGATTGCCTGGGGGCTATCGCTCCCGGCCGTCTTCCAAGTTCATCTGAGACCCACCCCGCGACAGACACGGTTCGAGACGTGGCGGTCTCCCAGCCGTCCAATCCCTCGCGGGCACGGTTGCCATTGGTATGCGCAACCAACCACCCACTCTCCGGACAACCATCCGAAACGCCCACCATCCCCGCCTATAGTACCATGACTTTTGGATCATCCAGCGAATAGCCCGATCTCGACGCGACGGGCCCACGCATCCGGGCGCTATCGAACGAACCTCGGAATCGCCGTTGGTCGATATGTACCCATTGCATCGAACCCGCCCTTCGGGACGGTTCCCTTGTTCCGCTAACCCGCTAGACTCGAACCAACATCCCTAAACGGCTTGCCCGGTCACGTCACGACCGTGACCGCACACCAGGAGCATCTTCCCGTGGCCACCGATCCGGTTCGCAGCATCCAGTCCGAATCCTTCGAAACCCCGCTCGACATTCACACAACCGACCCCCTCCGCCACTTCGCATCCCTCCCCGCCAACCTCGATATCCCCTACCTCACCGTCACCCTCGACTGGACCCCCGGCTTCGACGATCCCGGCCGCCAGCCAGCTGAGGAGCGCCGCCCCTCCGAGCATCGCAACCGTCCTCACGAAGATCCCACCAGCCGCCGGCCAGGCCGCACCTGGCTCGACAAGGAATTCAAGGCGCTCGCTGGTTCCCTGGAATCTCGCTCCGAGCAACATGCCCAGCTTGCAGCCGATATCGAGCGCGTAGACGCCTGGCTCGACACCCTCGATCCCTCCGCCAGCGGCGCCTGTATCGTCGCCGGCCCAGAACTCTTCGTCCCGCTCGCGCTCGGCGTTCCCGTGCCCAACGCCGTGACCTACAGCCCGCTTCCGGCCCTTGATGCCCTCGCCCACGTCTCGGAAGACTTCGCAACCTACGCCGTCCTGGTCGCCGACCAGGAGAACGCCGAACTTTCCTTCATCACCCAGGGCGTACGCGACCAGACCGTCAGCCTCACCTCTACCCTTTATCCCCGCCGCCAACGCCAGGGCGGCCCCAACGAACGCCGATACAAGGCCCGCGCCGGCGAGCGCGTCTCCCATTTCGCAAAGGCCATCGCTGGGGAAATCCAGACCGCCTTCCAGGATGACCCCGTCGAGGTCCTCATCCTCGTCGGTAGCCGCGTCCTCTTCGACGAACTGCACAACCACCTTTCAGCGGACGTCAGCGACCGCATCGCTGGGGTGGTCCCCATGGACCTGAAGCCCTGGCCCTCGATCCAGAACGTCATTGATGCCACCCACGAACTCGATGTCGCCGCCGAGCGCGAGCGAGAAGCCAGCGCCGCCGCCCAGGTACGCGAACTCCTCGGCCAGAACCAGGCGGTCGCCGGTCCCATTGATGTCCTCAACGCCCTGCAGGCTCATCAGGTCCACCAGCTTGTGATGAACGAGGACTTCCAGGAAACAGGCTGGGCAGACCTGACCCTGCCCCTCTACGGTCTCGGCGAAGTCCCCGCCGAACACCCAACCGGCGGCGATCCCGCCAACCTGATCGACGTCCAGCTCGCCGAGGAATTCGTCAGGCTGGCCCTCCGCTCCGATGGACAGATCGAAATGGTCCACGTCAGCGTCCCAATCGGCGCCGCCGAATCGGCATCACGCAACCCTGGCGAACTCCCCCGCACCGGCGCCGCCACCCAGCTCGATGAAGTCGGCGGCGTCGGCGCCATCCTCCGCTACACTACCTGACGCCCCGCTACGGACCCGGCTCGCCATCGTCCCAAACCACGGGCGATGGCGGGTCGACCCGGCTCAGCACCCCCACCGTCGCCGTAAACCCGTGCATCACAATCGTCTTGCCCAGGGGACCAATCTCCCCTGGGCAGAACGCGCCAACCAGCGGAACCCCTGGCAATCCGTCCGAAACCAGCCCCGCGTCATGACCGCGTTCCCCAAACAACCGCGCTCCCCGGCTATCGCAGGTACACAGAACCGCGCCCACTGGCACACCTTCGCACTTCCGCAGCGAGAGCATCGTCGCCACCAGGTCATCGGTCGCCAGCGCCGCCTCCCGCAGATGAAACTGCACAGTCTGGCCCACGCGAGGCATGCCGCCAACCACCACGGATCCCCGCTTCGGATCAATCGCCAATATCCCTCGCACAAAGAAGTCGCCGTGACCGTAGCTGTCCAGGTATTCGTCCACCGCCAGGCCCACCAGCATATTGTTCTGTGCCCGCTCGCGCTGCTCCACCGAAAGCCCCTCGATCGCCAGCTTCAGCATTTCCAGCGCCGGCCGGTTGGAAATGCTCAGCAGCACATTTCGCTCGACACCGGTGATCGTCCACGGCTCGCCGATCGGCACGCTTCCGTGAGACACTCCCGCCCGCAACACGTACGGCCCCCCAAAGCCCAGCGCCACCGCCCCACCCTCGTGGACATCCTCACCCAGGAACACGCATCCCGTATGTTCGCGATCCATCCCCGCGGCCATCCCGCCCACGATGGCCACCTCGGGAAACTCGCGCTTCAGGTCGTGGATCAGCCCCAGCGCGTCCATCCGGAACGGCTCGGCGAGCATCAACCAGCCGCGAATCCGGTCCGCCGCCGCGGGATCGGCTTCCCGCAGCGCCCGCGCCGTTCCCGCGCCGGACGCCAGCCGCAGCAGATGCAACTCCACATCCGGAAGCCACATCGCCATCAGCGATAACCCCGGCTCCCGCTCGACCTCGTCCCGGCCGGCCAGAAACCCATCCACCGAGCAGCCAAACAGGTTCGTCGTCCCCAGCCGCCGGACCGCCGCGGCCAGCAGTTCCCGGTACTGTCCCGAGTACTCCTTGCTCGCGAATACCACCACCACATCCGGCGGCGCATCGCCCGGAAACAGCACCTGGTCCGAAGCACGCTCCAGCGCCACCTCCCACGATTCGTGTCGCGCCAGCGCCGAGGCCGCCCGCGCCATCACCTGCCATATCCGGTTCGCGTTGCCGCCACCGCCCGCTTTAGCCGCATGTTCATACGCTCCAGATCCATTGCCAGTTCCGGCGCCGGGCAATGCGAAGCCGCCAGAATGGCGCCCGCCACTCCAAATCTCGCAAGAACCCGCTTCCTCAAGTGGAAAGTGATTGTAGCGTCCAGCGCCAAAATGGCAAGGGCCCATTAAGGTTGTGCGTCACCCGCACGCCTCAATGGGCTATCCAGTCCGGAACCGCGGTGCCATCACGGCCCGGGCAATCAGCATGTCAACGCGAACCGCGCCCGGCCCGGTGGGGATGCGTCAGGCGGCCCTGGCCAGCCGTCGCGACCGGGACAACCTCCGCGACGGGGTCGCCATATCCGCGACCGGCGTCGCGCCGTCTGGCGGATCGTCCGGCATGTCGTACCGGATCACCTGCATCCCGTAGGACGAGGCCCATTCCGCGTCCCAGTGCCAGGCGATATCCTCGGCAAGCTCGTTCGGAATCGTCACCGTGCCCGGATTGCCGTCGCTGGTGTACACCGTTGCCTTGTCAGACTCGATCTGGCCCATCCAGAAACCTATTGTTTCAGGATCGGTGCTGATCCTGTTGATGGACCTCCGGGTCCATTCCCCGCTCGATGGCGAAGGGCTCAACCCGCCTCTCACGGTCAGCACCGCCTGGATGATGATGTCCTGGCCGTCGTACACAAAGCCGTCGATCAGCCATTGGCGCTGCCACTCCTTGGTCGGCCACTCCCCATATGGCAAAACCAGCACGTTCGACAGGTTCGACCGGCCCGGAACGCGTTCGTCCAGCCAGATCTTCGTCTTCCCAACCTGCTGCGCGAACAGGTCATCGCTCACATCCTTCAGGTTCTCGTGCCACCAGGTGTGGTTCGCTATCTCGTACTCATGCTCGGCCAGCCACAGCAACCGCTCCTCGCAGGTGGTCTCCTGGCCCTCGTAGACGAAGCAGTTGTTCGGCACCACGGCGAAAAACCCACCCCGGCCAAAGTCCGGGTGTTCCGCATAGAACGCCTCCATGATCCCCACCGCCGTAATCGGGTCCGGGGTCAGCGTTCCATCGTCGCCCTTCATCAGCCGGAACTGCC
The DNA here is from genome assembly GCA_964622205.1 of uncultured Sphaerobacteraceae bacterium. Lineage (GTDB taxonomy): Bacteria > Chloroflexota > Chloroflexia > Thermomicrobiales > UBA6265 > JACCYX01. Next base: position 548 of record CAZUPA010000113.1, on the reverse strand, counting down.
CGGAGGACGAATCATCGAACGTGATCACCACCGGATGCTTGCCGGGCGGCGCCGAAATCTCGTTGTTGATCAGGTCCACCAGCGGCGTGACGTAGAAATCGTTCGCGTACAACCACTCCAGGTGTTCCCGAAAAATCTCCGGGGTCACCGTCCACTCATTGAGCCGATCCTCATCCTCGGTGAACGCATGGTACATCAGCACCGGTATCTGGCCCAGTTCGTTCGGCCGTACCCGGGACCGATCCTCGTCGGAGAGCAGCACCGGGAACTCGGTCGCTCCCCCCTGTCCCGACGGCTCCTCCGGGGTTGGCTCCGTAACCTCCGTGGACCCCGGTGTCGGGGTCCACGACTCCGTCCACGCGATGGTGTCCCCACCCGTGTTCATCGAACCGCCGCCACATGCCGCCAGCATTGGCAGCACCATGCACAGGACGCACAGGATGACGGTCCGCGGACCGAATCGGCCAGTCCGTGTTGTCATTCGCGCACGAGCCTCATAACGAAACTAACCACTCCCGAACAACGTAAAATCGTGCTTCCGCACCTAG
>CAZUPA010000112.1:7749-10535 GCA_964622205.1 uncultured Sphaerobacteraceae bacterium | reverse complement strand
GGAGTTGGGTCGCCCGAACGCAAGCAATCTGTCAGCGAGCCCTGTGGATTCTGCTTCAAGGGAATAGCTGCGCTCTAGTTGCGCTTCGACCGCTTCCCGCACAGCCGTTGTCATGCTCTTGCCCTCACGGTCGGCGAGTTCCTTGACCAAGCGCACCACTTCGTCGTTCTTGATGTTGAGTGCTGTCACTGGAGGTATCCTCCGATTGAGGGACTACTTGGGCAAGCCTGTTTCCTCGTCATGCAACTCGGCGATGTCGTCACGTTCCAACCACTCCGGATCCGCTGATTCACGGAATTGGCGACCCAAGTCGAGGAAATACTGCATCCGCTCTTCGTTGATTTGTGGGTATCGCTCGCGGTCGAGCTTTTCCTGAACGGCCGCGATCACCACGGCGGTCATGCTGCGCCCTTCGAGGTCAGCCAATTCGCGGATCAGGCGGCAGGCTTCTTCGTTCCTGATGTGGAGTGCTGTCACAAATTCCACCTTTCCACCATCCCATTCCACCATTCTATCATCAGGCGCTGGCGCCGGAATAACGGCGGACGGCGAAGCGCCAGAAACGGCGTGTGGCGTCCAGTGCGACCAGGGCGAAGCCGATGGCGACCAGTACCACCCACCATGAGATGCCGCCGGTGAGCGCCTGGGCCGGGAAGGTGGTGAGGAAGGCTAACGGCACCACGACCGTGAAGAGGAAGCGTATCGCCAGCGGGAAAAAGCCGATCGGATAGCGCCCAACCTGCAGCAGGTCCTGAAAAAACATCATCATCGAGCCGACCGATTGCATCCAGAAGGCGCAGAAAGCAAGGCAACTCCAGCAGCAGGTGATCAGGATGAATCCTGTCCCCAGCAGGATGAGGAACTGCACGATATCGAGCGGCTGTGGCATGCCGTTACCACGGTTGAGCCCGATCGCGATCAGCAGGAGTCCGGCCGCGACATTGAACGACTGATCGGGGCGTATCCAGCGGCTGGTGAGGTAGAACTGGGCGTTCACCGGGCGGATCAGCACCACATCGAGCATGCCCTTGGTAATGGCGTCGGATATCTCGTACATGTTGCGGGAGAGCAGCATCGAGATCAGGCCCGAGACCAGCTGGTACACCCCGAGGATGACAATGGCATCCGCCCGGGACCAGCCGTCGATGCTGTCGGCGTAGCTGAAAAGCAGCAGCACCGGCACCAGGGCGGCAAACACCTGGGCCAGGCCGATCACCACGGTGGTGATGAAGTTGGCGCGGAACTGCGATTCACGTACCAGCGCGAGGTTCAGGCAGGCGCGCCAGAGCCGGGCGTGCTGGCGAACATCCCGCCAGCGGGTTGTGGTTTCGGGTGGGGAGAGAGTTTCAGTCATGGTTCAGGCTCCCACGGCGGCGTAGGCCCGCTTGCCGCGACCCCACACCCATCGCGACGCCAGCACGAAGACCATGGTCCAGCCCACCTGGTACGCCAGGCCGATAGCGACGTCCCGGGTGGAGAGGTCGGCGACGATGAGTTCGATGGGGAACGAGAGGAGATAGCGGAATGGTTGGGCCACCAGGAATCCCTGGCTCCATTCAGGCAGCAGGGCCAGTGGCACGAGTTGTCCGGCCAGCACCAGCATGAGCAGGTGCCGCACGGCCACCAGTCCGCTCACTTCCTCCAGCCAGAAAGCGAGTGAGCCTTCGATCACATCGAGCGAGAAGAAGAGAATGGCTCCGAGCACGGTGCTGACCACCAGCAGGGCCCAGCGCCAGGCCGGGGCGGAGAGATCGAGCTGGTCGCGGTTGATGAAGCCGAAGACGATCACCATGGGGATCAGGGCCATGAGCTTGATGACCTTCTCTGAAACATTGTTGGCGGCGAGTTCGTAGAGGAACGATCCTGGCCGGGCAAGCCATGAAGAGAGTTCGCCATTGCGTATCTTGTGGGCCAGGAATCCCGACAGCCAGGCCGAGGTGAGCACGGAGATGACCGAGAGCAGCACGAAGTACGAGGTGAGATACGTGTCGCTGATTGGGAGGTCGGCGCCGCTGGCGATGGCCGCCCGCCACACCAGCAGCGAGATGATGGGGCTGAGAATGGCTCCGAGCATGAACATGAGCATGTCGCCACGATAGGCCGCCGAATTGATGACGTTCACCGCGATCATGCGCCGGAGGAGGCGAACGGTTTCGGAGAAGGTCATGAGGCGATCTCCGTGGCGGTGGTTCCCGAGAAGAGGTCGCGGATGATCTCCTCCACGTCGGCGTCGTTGATTTCGAGATCGAGCAGCGCACCCATCCGGGGGAGGATTTCCAGCACGTCGGAAATGGTGTCGCGGTCCACTTCGAGCGAGAGTTGCAGGCCGGAATCGGCATCGCCGGTGGCTTCGATCATGGCGACGTTCGCCGGCAGCAGCGATCGATCCACCGCACCCGCGTAGACCACGCGTACCCGCTTGCGCGGTTGGTGCTGGCGCACGAGGGTTTCGAGGCGGTCATCCCACGCGATGCGGCCGTGGTCGATGATCATCACGCGATCGCAGAGCGCCTCGATGTCGTCCATGTCGTGGCTGGTGATGAGAATGGTGGTGCCACGGGTGCGATTGACCTCCGTGAGGAATGTGCGCACCCGAGCCTTGGCCACCACATCGAGACCGATGGTGGGCTCGTCGAGGAAGAGGAGTTCCGGGCGGTGGAGCAGCGCCGCCATGAGTTCCATTTTCATGCGCTCGCCGAGCGAGAGCTTGCGCACGGGGATACGCAGCAGGTCGTGGAGGTCGAGCATGGTGGCTAGCTCATCGACACTCTCGTGGAAGAGCGCGT
>CAZUPA010000112.1:0-7649 GCA_964622205.1 uncultured Sphaerobacteraceae bacterium | reverse complement strand
AGGCGGGTTTCGGTTTCGCGGCGGAACACGCCGCGCAGGGCTCCGCCCAACCCGGGTGACTGGCGATGGAAGGTGTAGGTTTTGGTCAGGTCGCGGGCGGCGATCACGGTGTCCGGGGTGGATTCCGGGGCCACGACGTGGCTGGTGCTGGCGTGAGTTGTCATTGGTTTGTGTGCTCGCTTTGCCGAATGGTTCGGGCCGCAAACGCGCCGTGCCGGTCTCGGGAATGAGGCTATGGCAGACGCCCAGCGCATTGCGCTGGGGAGGAGCGTTTCGGCCGGGAACGCGTCGCTAGTGGATACGATTCCCGCGGGTGGTTGCCATGGTGGCCTCCCATTCGCTGGATGTGTGGTGACAAAGCCCGGCCAGTGTAGCACGGGGAATACCCGGTGCAATGACCATGGTTGAATTGGGTTTGCGGCTGCGTTGGATGGGGTGGGCGAACTGGCGCGCGGGTGTCTGCCCAGCTGGACGTTCCTCCGAAATCATGTCCACGATTCCTCGCTATGCCGAACGTGAATTCGGGTCGATCCTGGTCGTTGCGGGCACGGTTCGGAGGGGCGCGCAACGGCGGCAGCCTATCCAGCGGGCGCTGGAGGCGTGCATCCGGATCGAGCGGGTGGTTCTAGTGGCGGAGATTACGGCAGGGAGACGCCATGGAGTCCTCAAGCGGGGCATTCGGCCAAAGAGGTGGCAGTGTACCGCGGGGATGCAAGCGCCTTCAACGTTGGAGGTAGGGTGCCGCCGGCGCGCCGGAGGACGTGGACGATTCTGCTCACCCAGTGATTCCTCATCGGTTCGGAGCGTGTTGGTCCCACCAGTGACGCAGGGGATGCGTTCGTCGCGGTCGGTATCGCGCGCTGAGCGGTATCGCCCACCGCGCGCGATACCGACCGCGGTCGATGCCCCCTCCTGCAGTGCCCATGCCTGAACCTCGTGCAGGCTCGTTGGGGGCTGCTGCTGGACACGCGGCCTACACTTTTACCCAACGGAAGGACACATTCCATGTCGAATCGCACTGATCCGCTGGAAGATATCCAAACCGAGCACGTGGAACCTCCGGAAGACCAATCGTCACCCGTGCGGCCCGCGCTCGTGGGCTCCGGCATGTTCCTGCCGGGAATCATCGTGTTCGTGATCGCACTGGCGGTGATCCCCTATTTCGTCTTCCGCTAGCGATTGGCCCACCACGACAACCGAACTCCGTCCACGCCCGGGTTTCCCCGGCGAGGTTAGTTCCGGCCGTTGTCCGCTGGCGGGGAGACTCGCGGGGGAAGCGCGGCATCGTTGGCGGGCTCGCTGGTCGGAATACTCGATAGCAGGTCCACCGTCAGCCCGGCGATGACGAGACCGATCACGATCCACACCGCCAGGGGCCAGAAGAACCACCAATCGCCGCCGCTTGCCAGGTCGATCACGAATAACCCCGCGATGGCCACACCGCCGGTTCCCGCCCACAGGCCCAGCAACCGGTGCGGCCGCAGCCTGAAGGCCAGCACCAGCCCGGCCGTCACCATCCCCATCGCCCAGATGGGCCAGATCGCCCAGAAATTCGAGCGTCCGGTAACAAGGTTCAGCACGATGAGGGCCGACGACAGGAAGGCGAAGAGTGCGAGCAGGATGTCGGATCGTGAGCGGCGCATGGCGATGAATCCAGGTGGAGGGTTACCGATATCCAATACCCAAAGTCTAGGTTCGATAATCCCCGATTGCATGGGGGATACCTGCAAATGCGCGATGGCGCATATGCATGGTTCACCATGGGGAGCGCCGGAAAACGCGCCTATACTGGCGGTCCATCGCGAACCGCGCCGCCAGTGGCGTGGTCTACACGCTCCCCGAAACACTCCCGCCGATCATTGTCGCCGCGGCCGGTCCCGAGTCGGCCAAGCTCGCGGGCGAGCATGGGGATGGCCTGGTCAGTACCTCGCCGAACAAGGATGTGGTCGATGCCTATGTGTGGGCCGGTGGAGACGCCAGTCGCGTCTACGGGCAGATCACCGTCTGCTGGCAGTCCACGAAGGACGAGGCGATCAAGACCGCGCTCGAGGTCTGGCCGAACTCCGGTCTCCCGGGCCAGCTCAGCCAGGAACTCGCCCTCCCTTCCTACTTCGAATCCGCCGCCGAACTGGTGACGCCCGAGGTGATCTCGGAGCAGATGCCCTGTGGTCCGGACGTGCAGCCGATTCTGGACGCGTACCAGGAATACACCGACGCTGGGTTCACCCATGTCTACATCCATCAGGTCGGTGAGAACCAGGAGGAATTCATCGATATGGCGAAACGCGAAATCCTGCCGAACTTCTCCTCCTAGCATCCACTCGCGCGGTCTTGCTCTCCGGAAGGCGCGACACATTGTCGCCACCCACTCACCGTTGAATCCCGGTGAGTGGGTGGCTGGATTTTCTCGATGCCACGCCAAGTGGGTCTTTATTACGTCGAATAGGGACCAAAGGATGGTACAGTAGTGAATAGATAGGTATCGCAACAGAGGTGAAACATGGCCCGGACCCACTCCCCGGCGGCGACAGCGCCGTCGTACAACCGAGGAGTCATCCCGCACACCCTTCGCACCCCCGCGCCGGGGAGCGGGTGGTGGAGGGGTCTGCTCGCCATCGTGTTGATCGCGGTTGGCGTCCTCTCCCACGTCGCTGGACCAGCCACCGCGCAGGATACTGGCGGCGACCTGGTGATCGTGATCCCGATCCAGGGAACCATCGAACCAGGCATCGGGCACTTCCTCCAGCGATCCCTCGATGAAGCGGCCGCGGACGGCGCCGAGGTCGTCATCCTCGATATCGAAACCCCCGGTGGCCGGCTCGACACTGTGTTGCAGATGCGGGACGCCATCCTGGGCAGCCCGGTCCCGGTCGTCGCCTTCGTGAACCGCGAGGCGTTTTCGGCCGGCGCGCTGATCACCATCGCCTCCGATGAGATTTGGATGGCGCCGGGCGGCGTCTTCGGCGCCGCCACCCCGGTCATGGGCGGCACTGGCGAGACGGCCGACGAAAAGACGATCTCCGCCGTGCGCTCCACCTTCCGGTCGACCGCCGAAGAACAGGGCCGCGACCCCCTCATCGCCGAGGCGATGGTCGATCCCGCCGTGGTGGTGCCTGGACTCGACGATGCGACGTCCCTGCTCACCCTCTCCGTGTCGCAGGCACAGGAATGGGGCTACGCCGACGGCGTCGCCGCCGACCTGCCTACACTCATCGACAGCCTCGGCTATAGCGATGCCGTTGTTCGCGAGATGTCGCTTTCGCCAATCGAGCACCTTGTCCGGTGGATCACCGACCCCGTTTTCGCCTCGCTCCTGATCCTCGCCGGGCTCTTCCTCATCATCGCCGATGCCCTGTTCGCCGGGTTCGGTGTCGCGGCGGTGGCTGGGGTCGCCTGCCTCGGCCTGTTCTTCTGGGGACACACCCTGGCTGGCCTGGCCGGATGGGAGGACATGGTGCTGGTCGCGATCGGCATCGTGCTGATCGGGATCGAGATCTTCGTCATACCAGGCTTCGGCGTGGCGGGGGTGCTCGGCATCATGTCGCTGGCAAGCGGTCTGATCCTGGCGATGTCGGGACGCGAATTCGGGAATTTCGAACTTACCGACGATGTGATCAGGGCGGGATGGGCGGTTGCCATTACCCTCGGCCTTGTGCTGGTCGCGCTGGTCGCGCTCACCCTGATCGTGCCAAAGAATCCCTCTACCCGCAGGTTCGGCGGGCTTGCTCTCGCGGCGACTGTCGACGATTCCCACCAGGGGCAGAAGGCCAGGGCGCCAAAGCAGCCGGGCTGGCTCCTGCGCCGGTTTGGCGGGGACGACGTGCTGGAGAAGGGCGATATCCACATGCCGGAGGTGCATACCAAGCCGGGAAGCTCTCCGAGGAATTAATGAGTGAACTCGTGGGCGTCGAGTAGTCGCCCGTACTGAAAGGCCCGTTTCATGCCAGATGGCTCCATTTCGCTGTTGATAACGCTCGCCATTGTCCTTGTCCTTATCGTCTTCTTCTTTTACTTCGTGCCGGTTGGATTGTGGGTCACGGCCATCTTTTCCGGCGCTCGCGTCGGAATGGGTACGCTGATTGGGATGCGCTTGCGCAAGGTCAACCCCGCGGACATCGTCCGGCCCTACATCAGCGCGATCAAGGCCGGTCTCGACCTCAACGTGAGCCAGATGGAGGCCCACTACCTCGCGGGCGGTAATGTCGGGCGTGTGGTGCAGGCCCTCATCTCGGCGGACCGCGCCAACATCGAACTCCCCTGGAAGCGGGCGACCGCCATTGACCTGGCCGGCCGCGATGTGCTCGAAGCCGTGCAGGTGAGCGTTAACCCGAAGGTGATCCAGACGCCGCGCGTTTCCGCCGTCGCCAAGGACGGGATCCAGCTGGTGGCGGTGGCCCGGGTGACGGTGCGCGCGAACATCGACCGGCTGGTCGGCGGCGCGGGTGAGGAAACGATCATCGCCCGCGTTGGCGAGGGCACGGTGTCTTCGATCGGCTCCGCTGATTCCCACAAGCAGGTCCTCGAAAACCCGGACAAGATCTCGCGCTTCGTCCTCGAACGCGGCCTGGATGCGGGCACCGCCTTCGAGATTCTCTCGATCGACATCGCCGATGTCGATGTCGGACGGAACATTGGCGCCGAACTCCAGACCGACCAGGCCGAGGCGGACAAGAAGATCGCCCAGGCCAAGGCCGAGGAACGCCGCGCAATGGCCCTCGCCGAGGAGCAGGAGATGCGTGCCCGTGTAGTCGATGCCGAGGCGCAGGTGCCGCTGGCGCTCGCCGAAGCCTTCCGCACAGGCCGTCTTGGCGTGATGGATTACTACCGGATGGAGAACATCCAGGCTGATACCCTCATGCGCGAATCGATTGGCGAGGAAAACGTCCCGGATTCAGGCTCCTCCCGATGATGCCCTGTGTTGCTGAGAGGTCCGGAGGCCGCCCATGAGGAACCTTGGCGATTCGCTGCGGAAGCTCGCCGACCAGATGATCACCGAATCCGGGGGAACGCCCGATCGGCCAACCTCGCTGTACTCGGCGGGAACCGTCGGCGGGCAAACTCCCCGCCGCCCGCCGCCCGTCGACAGGGATGGGATCGAGACACCCGCGAGCGACACTCCACCGAGCGACACCCCGCCGCCGCGCCAGCGCGACTTTGCGGTCGAACCGATGGCGACCGATAACGTGGAGAGGCGCCGCCAATCCGTCGCCCAGCGGCGCCGGTTCGCGGCGCCCCAGCGAGCACCGATTCATGCGCTGCTCCGGTCGCCCGGGTCGCTCCGGGCGGCGATCGTGGTGAGCGAGGTGCTCGGCCCGCCGGTCTCGCTCAGGGATGAGCGTCGCTGATCCGTCTCCCTGGCTGTCACAACCTTCGACCACCCGGTGTCTTGTGGTCAGAACGGTTGGATAGTCAAAGGAGACACCATGACAACCAGTACACAGGTTCTCGTTATCGGCGGCGGATACGCGGGCGTGCTGGCGGCAAATCGCCTCACCCAGCGCGACGACGTATCCGTCACCCTCGTCAATCCGCGCTCGACGTTCGTCGAGCGGATTCGCCTCCACCAGCTTGTGGGCGGATCGAACGACGCGATCGTCGATTATCAGGACGTGCTCGCCGATGGCGTCCGGCTGGTGGTCGATAGCGCGACAAGGATCGACGCGGCCCGGCGCAACGTCACGCTGGCGACCGGCGACACGATTGACTACGACTACCTGATCTACGCGGTGGGCAGCGGCAGCGCCGCTCCGGGTGTGCCGGGAGCGGCGGAGTTCGCCTACCCGATCGCCACCCTGGAGGAGGCGAAGCGGCTGCGGATGATCGTCGACAGCGCGCCGGTCTCGACCGCGATCACGGTGGTCGGTAGCGGGCCATCCGGTATCGAAACCGCCGCCGAACTGGCCGAAACCGGCCGGAACGTGACCCTGGTCTGCGGGGACGAACTCGGGCCGTACCTGCATCCCCGCGGGCGACGCTCGGTCGCGAAGCGGCTCGCCAAGCTCGGCGTGACCGTCATCGACGGTCCTGGCTCGAAGGTGACCGCCGTGACATCCGGCGCGGTGCAACTCGGCGATGGCCGCGAACTCCCCAGCTCAATCACCATCTGGACGGCGGGCTTTGGCGTACCGGCGCTGGCCACGCAAAGCGGGCTGAGCACCGATGCCGCGGGTCGTCTCCTCACTGATGAGACGTTGACGAGCGTGGACAACCCTCGCATCGTCGCGGCCGGGGATTCCGCGTCGCCCTCCGGCGTGCCGTACCGCATGAGTTGCCAGGCCGCTGGACCGCTGGGCGCGCACGCCGCCGATACGGTGCTCAACAGGATCGCGGGCGAGCAGCCCGGGCCGTTCGCGACCGGATTCTTCGGCCAGTGCATCAGCCTGGGGCGCGGCCATGGCATCTTCCAGTTCTCCCGCCGCAACGACGAGGCCGTGTGGTTCCACCTCGGTGGCCGGGCCGCGGCGAAGCTCAAGGAGTTCGTCTGCGTGAGCACCGTCAAACAACTGGCGGACGAGGCGCGCCAGCCCGGCAAGCACTCGGTTCCCGGCTGGGCCAAGGACGGCACGCGCCAGCAGGTACTCGCCGCCACGTACAGCCGGGCCGCGGGCGCCACGCTTGGATCGTCGCCCGCCACAATCGGATTGGAGCGCACATGAATCTCGCGCTCTGGATCGCGGCCGGCCTGCTGGCCGCGGTCGCCCTCGCGGGCGGACTCACCAAGACGTTCGTGCCGCGGGAGAAACTGGCCGCGCACAAGGGGGGCGAATGGACCGCCCAGGCCAGCGATGGCTTCGTGAAAACCCTCGGCGTGCTTGAAATCCTGGCCGCGATTGGCCTTATCCTTCCCGCCGTATTCGATGTCGCGCCGGCGGTGGTTCCAGTGACCGCCACCTGCTGGGTGCTGCTGATGATCGGCGCGATGATCACCCACGGCCGTCTCGGGCAGTACAAGCTTTCGCTGGTCAACCTTGTCTACCTCGCGGTGGCGACCTTCATCGCCTGGGGCCGGTTCGGCCCGGAGTCGTTCGCCGCCTGAGGCCCGGACGCCATCGTTCGCGACGGTCCGCTGCTTCTTGGACCGTCGCGAACGGGGCGGACCGCAAGGAACGAGGGACACGATATGCGCAACTACACCACCGACCAGGCAACCGAATCATTCGTCGCCCACCGGAACCTGCTGTTCACCGTCGCCTACGAAATGCTCGGGTCGGCGGCCGACGCCGAGGATGTGCTCCAGGAGGCCTGGCTGCGGTGGGTCAAGGTCGACCTGGAGCAGGTGCGCGACCAGCGGTCCTATCTCGTCCGGATCGTGACCCGGCAGGCATTGAACCGGATGCGCACGATGAACCGCCGCAAGGAATCCTACGTTGGACCCTGGCTGCCCGAGCCGCTGCTGACCGCGCCAGACGTGGCCGAGGACGCCGAGCTTGCCGAGAGCGTCTCGATGGCGCTGATGATCGTGCTCGAAACGCTCTCGCCCACCGAGCGGGCTGTGTTCGTGCTGCGCGAGGCGTTTGATGTCAGCTACGACGAGATCGCGGCGGCGGTCGACAAGACCCCCGCGGCTGTGCGCCAGATCGCGCACCGCGCCCGCCGCCACGTCGATGCTCGTCGCCCGCGCGAGGTGGTGTCCCAGCAGGAGACGCGGG
>CAZUPA010000111.1:0-10770 GCA_964622205.1 uncultured Sphaerobacteraceae bacterium | reverse complement strand
GGCGATGGCCAGCCCGAGCCCGCTGCCGCCGGAATCGGCCGACTTCTCGAATCGCTCGAACATGCGCAAAGCGGCTTCCTCGCTCATGCCGCCGCCGGTGTCCTCGACCTGGATCAGGACCTCGTCGCCCACCTGACTGGTGCGCAGCGTGATGGTGCCCCCTTCCGGCGTGTAGCGAAGCGAGTTGGTGACCAGGTTGTCGAGCACCTGCGTCATGCGAAACGGGTCGATGCGGACCGTGGGCGTCGTGGACGGTTCGGCGACGACGGCGATGCCCTTGCTGGCGGCCACGGCGTTGTAGGCGGTGGCGATATCGCGGATGAGGTCGCCGGGATGGGTATCGGCGAGAAGGAGACTGACCGCGCCGGCTTCGGTATTGGCGAGCACCTGCAGGTCGTTGAGGAGGCGCCCCATGGATCGCGTGCGTTCCAGCAGGGGTTCGAGGTGCTCGCGGTCGGCGGGATAAACGTCGTCGAGCATGCCCTCGATGGTGCCCTGGACGATGGCGAGGGGAGTTCGCAGTTCGTGGGTGACGTCGGAGAGCAGGCGCTGGCGTTGCTCCTCGTTGGCCTGGAGCCGCTCGGCCATGGTGTTGAAGGCGGCCACCACCCCGCTCGATTCGCGCGGACTGCTGGTGGTGACGCGGGCCGACAGGTCACCGTGGGCCACGCGGTCGGCGGCGTCTATAACCTGGGCGAGCGGCCGGAAGGCGCGCACGATCTTTCGGACGAGAAAGAAGACGATGGCCCCAATGGCCAGCAGGGCGAACGGCGGCCAGAAGAACGGTCCAGGCGGCCCCTCGCCGTCGGGTGGACCCCAGTTTTCGCCAACGTGGTTGACGATGGCCAGCGCCAGGCAGATCAGGATAAAGACGCCGATGGCGAGAACCGCGAACCGGCGGCCAATCGCCCGGCCTGGGCCGGGGCCGCGGGGAGGCCACGGCTCGCCCTCGGGCCACCAGGGAGGCCGCTGATCGCCGGGCGGGCCGCCGAACGGCCCGCGATGGCGGGGATCCTGGGGATCCTCAGGAGGAGGCATCGGTGAACCGGTAGCCGACGCCGTGGACGGTCTGGATGAACTGCTCGCCACCGGCGGTGGTTTCGAGCTTGCGGCGGATGTTCTTGATATGGGCGTCGATCGCCCGCTCGTAGGCTTCGGCCATGGCGCCGTGAACGGCTCGCAGGAGTTGGGCGCGGGTGAAGACCCGGCCCGGCTCGCGGGCCATGGTGGCGAGAAGCTGGAACTCGGTGGCCGTGAGGTCCACTGGCTCATCGTGGAGGGTGACGCGCATGCGTGGGATGTCGATTCTGAGATGTCCGTGGGCCAGCAGTTCGATGGGCGTATCGGGGGCTGATACCCGGCGGAGGACGGCCCGGACCCGGGCGACGAGTTCGCCCGGGCTGAATGGTTTCACCATGTAGTCGTCGGCGCCGAGCTCGAGTCCAACGATGCGGTCCACCTCGTCCCCGCGGGCGGTGAGGATGATGACCGGGAGGTTTCCGCTTCCGCGCACCTCTCGAAGGATATCCAGCCCATTGCCATCGGGCAGACCGAGGTCGAGGATCACGAGGTCGGGCTCGCCGGCGCGAATCCGGCGCTGCCCTTCGGTGGCGTTCGCCGCGGTGATGGCGTGGAACCCGCCCCGGTTCAGGTAATCGCGAACCAGGTGAAGCAGGGCCGATTCATCTTCGATGACGAGGATGGTGTGCATGGGAGGTCAATGCTCCATCAGGCGGATGGCGAACTGGTGGATTCGGTGGACGATGCCATGTCGGCATGCTGGCGGCGATGCCAGTCTTCCATCCATTGTGTACGATCGGGTCCACCCGGGCCGCATGGGCCGCGGAAGCGAGGTCCGCCGAAGACAAAGCGCGCGACGCCAATGGTGAACAGGATGATGAGCGGGATGAAGAAGATGCCGAACGGGAAGCCGCGATGGCCGCGCTCGACGATGACGGTATTCGCTCCTTCGATCGTGTTTCCCTGGTCGTCGACCAGGTGGACAACCTGGACCTCGCGGTCCGGCGGTCCCCAGTCGCGGTCGGGCCCCCAGATGGCGATGGCGGTGAATGTGCCAATGGCGAGAACGGCGAGCGTGAAAAAGACAGAACGTCGGCTCATTGTACGAACCCCTTTCGTGGAGAGGCGATTGATTCCAGGAACCCAGGCCCTTGCCGGTCCCGATGATTCAAGTGTGGAGGGGGGATGTGAACCGGGTGTGAACGTGGCGTGGAGGGTTTGAGGGAGCCGAAGACGGCGGAACTGTAGATATCCGGATCGCCCCCGGGTGCGTCATACTGGGGCCAGGACAGACATTGGGCGCATCCGTACCGGGAGCGGCCAGGAATACTCGCATGGCGCGTTCCCCCATCAACCGGAGCGGCGACGGTGACATCCTTCGACCCAGGCGAATCATCCGCGGGTGAACCGCGCCGGATCGCGGTCGACGCACGCCCAGGATTGCCGTTCTGGGACACGCCGGTCGCGGGCGATGGGGAGCTGATTGGGCGCGAGGCGGAACTGGAGCGCGCGCGGCGACGCTTGCGGCTGCTGGCGGGACACTCCGGCTCGATCGTGGGGATCGTGGGGGAGCCTGGAATCGGGAAGACCCGGTTCGCGCGGCGCCTGGCCGAGATGGCCGCCGGTGAGCCGGTCGCGGTGCTGTGGAGCCGCAGCCTGGAAGACGATTGGCGCCCACAATACCAGATGTGGGACGACGTGATCGGACTGGCGCTGGACCGGGCGGGCTGGCCGGAGGGCGTCGAGGCGATTCCGGACTGGGTCGCGCCACTGGCCCCGGTGATCGCGGATGTCGCGGTCCGCTACCCGCGCGTACCGCCGCTGAGCCGCCTCTCGCCGCGGGAAGAGCAATTCAGGATCGCGGACGCCATCGCCAATTGCCTGCGGGAGATCGCCAGCCGCGTCCCGCTCATGGTGGTGCTCGATGACCTGCAATGGGTGGACGCGGAATCGCTGCGCGTTTTGCGGCATGTGGTGGCGAAGCTGGATTCGATGCGGATGCTGGTCGTGGCGACGATTCGCTCCGACGAGCTTGAGCGGACGGAGCACCTGGCGGAGGTGGTGAGCTGGTTCCGGCGCGAGCCCGCCTGGGAGGAGATTCGCCTGCGGGGCCTGGGTCAGGACCAGGTTGGCCGGATGATGGCGGAGATCGGCGACGAGTCGTACCCGCCGGAACTGGTGCGCCTGATCCACGAAACCACGCGGGGCAATCCGTTCTTCGTGCAGGAAATGACCCGGCACTTCATTGACGAGGCCCAGCAGGCATCGTTCGACGATGTGCTGGCGGCGACCCGGAAAAGCGACCTGACCGTACCCGACGGGTTGCGGCAGGTAGTGGACCTGCGGGTGGGGAGGCTGCCAGAGCGTACGCAACGGATGCTCAAGCTGGCGGCGGTCTGCGTTGGGGGCTTCGACTTTCCCATGCTGACGGCGCTGACCTCGCTGGAGGAAGATGACCTGCTCGGCGCGATCGACGAGGCGCTGGCGGCGCGCCTGATCGTGCCGGTCGACGAAGCGGCCGAACGTTACGACTTCAAGCACGACCTGGTGAGGTTGTCGCTGTACAACTCGTGGAGCCCATCGCGGCGGGTGCGGTTGCACCGGGCGATGGCGATGGCGCTGATCGAGGTACACGGGCAAGCCGCGCCGTTGCACGCGGCGCGAATCGCCCTGCATTTCCACATCTCCGCCCAGGTCGCGGGAGCCGAGGCCGGGGTTCCGTACGCGCTGGCGGCGGCCGGCCAGGCCGAGCGGCGGCGATCGATGGAGGAGGCCGCGACCTGGTACGAGCGGGCGCTTGACCTGGCGGACACCCTGCCACCCGCGGAGCGGGCCGATATCGCCCGCGCGATGGTGCTGGCCCAGGCGAACGCCCTGTGGTTGGACAAGGCGCTGGATTCGCTCGTGGAAGCGCTGCACCTCATGCGGGAGGCGGGGCATTCGGAGCGCGAGCGGGCCGCGTACATCGCGGAGGCGGTCACGGCGCTGCACGATGGGGGAGCGGCGCCGGAGTTGTGGATGCCGCTGCTGCACGAAGGCCTGGCGTTGACCCCGCCTGACGACGAGGTGACGTGGGCGCGGCTAACCCTGCTGATCGAGCGGTTCGAGGCGTACACCATCAACGGGATCAGCGGGTCGAGGTGGCTGGGCACCGATCCCAGGGCGGTCGAGATCGCCCGCGCCAGCGGCGACGAGGACCTGTTCGCCCGGTCGCTTCAGCCGTGGGACCTGTGGGACCGGGAGTGGACCAGACAGCTCTCCGGACTGGTCTCGACCTGGCACAAGCCGGGAGCGATCATCCGGGCCCTGATGGTGAGCGGTGCGGACTGGCTGTATCACCATGGAGAGTTCCGGGTGGCGAAAGCCCATTTCGAGAACCTGCTGGCGATCGCCCGGCGACAGGGATCGGTGCCGGGCCAGGCGGAGGCGCTGGTGCGGCTGGCCATCGTCCACGCCGCGCTCGGCGGCCTGGACGAGGCCCGGGAATACGAGCGGGAAGCCACCGCGCGCGTCGAGCGGCTGGGGCCGGGACACAGGCTGCACGCGAGCCTGTGGTGGACGCGGGCGTTCCTGCGGGACCTGGAGGCGGGGGACTTCGGCGAGGTCGCGGCATTCTTTCGCCAGCATATCGCCGACCCGGAGCTTGGACGACGGACGATCGCCTTCGACGACGCGTCGATGGCGGCGCTGGCGTTGGCGCGATCCGGTGACCGTGACGAGGCGCTGGCGCTGTTGAGGACCCTGGTGGAGCTGCTGCCCGGACTGGAGCCAACGACGTGGCTGCTGAACGGGACGGTGGCGTTCGCGGCGACGTCGGTGTGGGAGCTTGGGGAGGCGGACCTGGCCGGGCCGGTCCACCAGTGCGCGCTGGCGGTGATCGACGCGGGGCAGGATGACTACCCCTGCTCATCGTTGCGCCTCTCGATCGCGAGGATGCTGGCGCTGCTGGACCGGCGGGACGAGGCATGCGTGGCGTTCGACCTCGCGCGGAGACATCTGGATGGCTCGGGACAGCGGCCCGTGCGGGCGATGGTGGACCTCGATGAGGCACGGGTGTTGGCCGGCGGCTCGATTGGCGACCGGGACCAGGCGCTGGACCTGGCGGCCAGCGCGCGCGACCGGTTCGCGGCGCTGGGGATGACCGTCTGGGCGGCGCGGGCGACATCGCTGCTGGACGCCATCGCGGAGCGGCGGGCGCGCGAGGGGGCGCTCCCGGCGGGGCTCACGCAGCGGGAGATGGATGTGGTGCGGCTGGTGGCGAAGGGGTACTCGGACAAGGCGATTGGCGAGGAAATGTACGTCAGCCCGCGCACGGTGAACGCGCATGTGCGAAACATCCTGGCGAAGACAAGGGTGAAGAACAGGACAGAGCTTTCTTTGTGGGCGGTGCGCGAGGGACTCGTCCGGCAGGAGCCAGGAGCGAACTGATCCGGGCCGGAATTCGTGGCTGGCGGGGCCATTTCCGGATGCGGAACGCGACGTGGCGGGTGGCATTCGAGGGCTGTTGGCGGGGATGCGTAGGTAGAACTGCCTAATCGCGGGCGCATGGATTGCCCCTCGCGCACCAGGTCGCTAGATTGATGTACAGAGCCCCGGAATCGCCAGGGGACTCACGAGGGTCTTCTTCCATTCACGAGTGAGACAGGTTCACGCGGACATCACGGCTAGCGCCTTTCGGGGCGGTGGTTGGTGACCAGACCGTGGGCCACGATCTCGCACACCCGTCGAAAGGACACGCACATGTATCCAGATTACCGTCGCTCTCTTCTGACCTCCACGTCGTCGCGCCGCGCGTTCATGGCATTCACGGGCGGTGGGGCGATTGCCCTGGCCACGGCGCGAGGCCTGCCGGCGCTGGCGGCCGATGGCGGGTACGAAGAGGGCAAGGCAATCCCTGGGGACTACGCTTTCGAGAACGGCACCTACGTATCGCCAACCGATGACGCGCTGTACCAGTACGCAACCGGAACCGATGGCTACGCCTACTGCTCGAAGTATGCGGACGGCGAGTGGTCGGACTGGGAACAGGCCGGAGACCAGACCGTGGGCTGGGATCCGGCGCCGGTGACATACGATGGCAAGAGCCAGGCGTACTATACCGGTGGCGGTGGCTACATCTACGAACTTACGTGGGATTCCTACGGCGATGCGCAGTGGGAAGACGTGTCCGGCGGCTACACGTTCGAGGCATCGCCCTACGCCTCGGCCTACGAGGACACGCTGCATCTGTACGGAACCAGCACGGACGGCTACGTGTACCACAAGGGCTACACGAAAGACGGCGGCTGGGGCGAATGGGCGCCGCTGAACGCGCCAGAGTACCCGGCGAAGACCGACTCCAAGCCGTACTCGGTGTCCTGGTCCGATCACGAGAACACCTTCTGGGTGGGCGCCGACGACAAGACGTACTGGAACCGTTACAGCTACGCCGATGGATCGTGGGACGAGCCGAAGGAGATCCCGGCCGACTACGGTTTCAAATGCACCCCGTACGCCGTGGGCTACGCGCCGGAGAAGAAGCTCTACGCCTACTCCGCGACATCCGAGGGCGCGCCAACCTGGAACAGCTTCGCCGATGGCGAGGGCTGGAGCGGTTGGCAGACCTACGAGACGGATTGGGCCGCCAATTACCAACCGAATGCCTACGTGTACAACGACACCCAGCATGTGGTGTACGTCAGCGATGACTACAACGCCTACTACACGCAGTACGGCACGGACGGCTGGGACGGCGAGTGGGCCGACCTGGGCGGGAACTACGGG
Source organism: uncultured Sphaerobacteraceae bacterium (assembly GCA_964622205.1). Lineage (GTDB taxonomy): Bacteria > Chloroflexota > Chloroflexia > Thermomicrobiales > UBA6265 > JACCYX01. The sequence continues at coordinate 3,987 of CAZUPA010000111.1, read as the reverse complement.
TACGACTGCCAGCAGTACGCCTACAACGACAACCTGTACCTCACCTACACCGGCGAGGACGGCGGCATCTACTACCGCCAGTACGCCTCCGACGGGGGCGGAACCCTCGAGCCGACAGAAACGCTGGAGTACTAGTTCAGGCGGACAGAACTCGCGCGGGCAACGAAGCCCGCGCGGGATCGGTCATTGCCATGTGACGGAAGGAGATCGAGATGAAGCGCGTGATGGTGCTGTTTTTCCTGATGTGTTCACTGGCGGCTCCTGGCCTGGCGGCCGCCCAGTCCGATGGCGGGCTGGCGGTGGGCGAGACTGCCGAACTGGGCCAGTTCCTGACCGATGCCGAGGGGATGACCCTCTACATCTTCGCCAACGACGAGGCTGGCTCTGGCGTCAGTGTCTGTAACGATTCCTGCGCCGAAAACTGGCCGCCGTTCTTCGTGGAGGACGCGGCCCTGCCGGAGGGCGTTCCAGGCGAGTTGACGGTGATTACTCGTGACGATGGCACGGAGCAACTCGCGTTCAACGGCATGCCGCTCTACTTCTTCGCCAGCGACGCGGCTGCTGGCGACACCACTGGTCACGAGGTCGGCGACGTCTGGTTCGTGGCGGCGATCGAGGACATGGCGACGGCCTCCCCGGTGGCGGCTGGCGAAGGCGCGCTGTTGGTTGCCGAGACGCCGGAGCTTGGCCAGTTCCTGACCGACGCGGAAGGCATGACGCTCTACATCTTCACGAACGACGAGATGGGGTCGGGCGCCAGCGTCTGCAACGACGACTGCGCGGCGAACTGGCCACCCTTCTTCGCCGAGGGCGCGACGTTGCCCGATGGCGTGCCTGGCGAGCTGACCGTGATCGCCCGCGACGATGGGTCGGAGCAACTGGCCTACAACGGGATGCCGCTCTACTTCTGGGCGGGAGACCAGGCGCCGGGCGACACGACCGGGCACGAAGTTGGCGATGTGTGGTTCGTGGCGGCCGTTGGCGAGCCCGAAGGCATGTAGCCCCCGGCCGATCGCACTCGAAAACGAGGATGGGTCTCCAACCGGACCCGTCCTCGTTTTTCGTGTGTGCCCCGCATCTCCCGCCCCGATTTTCGTTACCATGCGATCTGTCGCGCCATGGTGGCGTACACGACATGGGAGACAACAGGCGGGATGGACATGCGGATACTGGTGACGGGCGGGAGCGGGCGGCTCGGTACGCGGGTGGTTCGGGAACTGGTGGACCACGGCCATGAGGTCGTCTCCGTGGACCGGATCGGGCCTTCGACGCCGTTACCCGCGGGAGCGAGCTTCCGGTTCGTGGACCTCTCCAATGTGGGAGAGATCGCGGGCGCGATGCATGGCTGTGACGCCGTGGCGCACCTCGGGGCGATACCCTCGCCGTACTCGCACGCCGACGAGGTGGTGTTCGGCAACAACACGAGCGCCACGTTCGCGGTATTGCAGGCGGCCCATCTCCTGGAAATCAGCACGGCGGCGATCGCCTCCAGCGGCTCGGCGTACGGCACGGCGTGGTCTCCGGAACAGACCTACCCGCTCTATGCGCCGGTGGACGAGGCTCATCCAATGCTCAACCACGATGCGTACGGGCTTTCGAAGGAAGTGGACGAGCGGACGGCGGAGATGTTCGCCCGGCGAGACGGGATGAGCGTGGCATGCCTGCGATTCCACTGGGTGGCGTATCCGGAGGAGCAGGTTGGGCGGCCGGAGTTCTATCGTGACGAGGAGCACTTCCGGGAAGGTGGCCGCGGCTTCTGGGGATACGTCGATATCCGGGACGCGGCGCGGGCTGTGCGGTTGGCGATCGAGGTGGGCGCGCGGGAGCCGTTCGGGTTCCAGGCGTTCAATGTCTCGGGCCGGGACACACTCATTGACGAGCCGACCGTTGATGCGATTCGGCGGCTGTCGCCAGGAATCGAGATCCGGGCGGAACTTCAGGGAGTGGCCTCGGCCTTCGACACGAGCAAGGCGAAGCGAATCCTGGGCTGGGAGCCGCTGCATTCCTTCCGCGACGAGGCGTGAGTGGAGGTCTGGCGGCACTGTCGTTGTGCCGTGCGCGAACCGGGAGTGGCGGCGGGTCTGGGCAGGAGGTTCGCGCGGGGGATTGACTGATGCGGGGGTGTGGGAGGACGATGGTGAGGCGGAACTGGCGGTTGGCGCGGCCAGTTACGACAGGAAATGGGCCATTTGGGCCCGAAACGCGCCGTCGCACCCTGCGTTCGCGTGGGGTGAGGATTGAAACTGGGTCCGCGAATGTTGAGGACAGGGCGGCGGTGGAGTCGCACCCTGCGTTCGCGTGGGGTGAGGATTGAAACAGTCCACTCCTACGGCAATTCGGCCAGGGCCGTCTTGTCGCACCCTGCGTTCGCGTGGGGTGAGGATTGAAACTGGATCGCGACGCGCTGGGTCTCGATGTCCTCCAGCGTCGCACCCTGCGTTCGCGTGGGGTGAGGATTGAAACCGTGTCGCCACTCGGCATCGCCTCCACTGGTGTCCGGTCGCACCCTGCGTTCGCGTGGGGTGAGGATTGAAACTGGATCATCGGACGCGTACCCTTGATCGCCAGATAGGTCGCACCCTGCGTTCGCGTGGGGTGAGGATTGAAACCGGCCTGAGTTCGTCTGATGCCCAGCATCGCCCAGGCGTCGCACCCTGCGTTCGCGTGGGGTGAGGATTGAAACAGTTCCGTCGCAAGGTCAGCAGTCTTGAGGACCGCGTCGCACCCTGCGTTCGCGTGGGGTGAGGATTGAAACCGGTTGCGCCTGGACCTGACGGCGAAGCAGAAGGAGTCGCACCCTGCGTTCGCGTGGGGTGAGGATTGAAACACTTCATCGAGCCGGGACACGGTCCTGGTACCGAGTCGCACCCTGCGTTCGCGTGGGGTGAGGATTGAAACACGAACATCCACGCCTCCGCGCCCCTGAAGCTCGGGTCGCACCCTGCGTTCGCGTGGGGTGAGGATTGAAACGGATACAGCCGGAACGATGTCGCCAGCGCGGCGGGCGTGGAGTCGCACCCTGCGTTCGCGTGGGGTGAGGATTGAAACCTGATCGCCTTCCTTGACCTGATGGGCTTTCATCGTCGCACCCTGCGTTCGCGTGGGGTGAGGATTGAAACGGATGCTTGTTGCCGCCAGGGGTAAGCGCCAGAACGTCGCACCCTGCGTTCGCGTGGGGTGAGGATTGAAACATACTGCGACCTAGTGCGAGCTAGTGCGAGTATACGTCGCACCCTGCGTTCGCGTGGGGTGAGGATTGAAACGGCCTTTGGAAGCCAGGAGACGAGCCCCAATGAAAGTCGCACCCTGCGTTCGCGTGGGGTGAGGATTGAAACATCAGTACGAGGAGGCATGTCAGGTGCTTCCAGAGGTCGCACCCTGCGTTCGCGTGGGGTGAGGATTGAAACTGCTGAACGAGAGATAATTGCCCGGATTGCCGTTGAGTCGTCGCACCCTGCGTTCGCGTGGGGTGAGGATTGAAACAAGCATTTCGCGGGTGGTTTCGGTGTCCATAGTGTTGTCGCACCCTGCGTTCGCGTGGGGTGAGGATTGAAACAGCTTTGGCCCCGCTAACCTGTCGAGATCCCTGTGTCGCACCCTGCGTTCGCGTGGGGTGAGGATTGAAACGTGCGTCTGGCGCATGATCCGTTCGTCGCCTCCCGTCGCACCCTGCGTTCGCGTGGGGTGAGGATTGAAACGCGAGATTGACCCGAAGTATTGCGATGTCATTGTGTCGCACCCTGCGTTCGCGTGGGGTGAGGATTGAAACTCATTCTCCCTTGACCTAGTTCCGCGCCGCGAACGCGTCGCACCCTGCGTTCGCGTGGGGTGAGGATTGAAACCGGTCAGGTCTTCGCGCTGGAGTTGTGACAGCTTGGTCGCACCCTGCGTTCGCGTGGGGTGAGGATTGAAACAGTGCTTCCAGACCTCGCGCTGGCCGCTCACGTTGCGTCGCACCCTGCGTTCGCGTGGGGTGAGGATTGAAAC
>CAZUPA010000110.1:0-10918 GCA_964622205.1 uncultured Sphaerobacteraceae bacterium | reverse complement strand
GGGTTGGCGGCGGTGTAGTGTGCGCGGAGCAGGGTGGCCAGGCGGCCGCCCGTTTTGTGGCGGGTTCCGCCAGACCAAGGATTGCGGGATTTCCAAACCATGACTGCAAACGAGACGATTCGCCCCGTGACCCCGGAAGAGCTTGCTGACCGGTCGGTGCGGATGGCGGTGATTGGAACCGGTGGCATGGGCGGTGTCCATGCGCGGGGAATGGCGGCGAACCCGGATATCGACCTGACCTGGGTGGTGGATATCGACCTGGAGCGGGCCGAGACGCTGGCGCGGGAAACCGGGGCGAAGGCGACTGCGTCGATGGACGAGGCGCTGGCCGACCCGGCGGTGGACGCGGTGTTGATCGCGCTGCCGACGAGCCTGCACCGGATGGCGACCGAGGCGGCGGCGAAGGCCGGCAAGCACGTGTTCTGCGAGAAGCCGATCGCCAGGACATCGGACGATGGCCGGGCGATGGTGGCGGCCTGCGAGGCGGCCGGCGTGACCCTCATGATCGGACACGTGGTGCGCTTCTTCCCCGAATACCAACGGATCAAGGAGATCCTGGATCGCGACGAGATCGGGCAGGTGGCGACCGTTCGCGCGAAGCGGACCAACCCTCCCGTGCAGGAGCGCAGCCCATGGTTCGCCGATGTGGAGAAGAACGGCGGCGTGGTGCTGGACCTGATGGTTCACGAACTGGATACGCTCTGCTGGCTGTTTGGCGACGTGGAGCGGTTGTACGCGCATGGCCTGACCTTCACGCCGGTGCAGCCGAAGCGGGACTACGCGGCGGCGGCGCTACGATTTCGGAGCGGGGTGATCGCGCACGTTGAGAGTAGCTGGGCGCACTCCAACCACCGGACCTCGATCGAGGTGGCGGGGCAACATGGCCTGATTAACTTCAGCAGCGAGCGAGCGGCGTCGCTGGTGGTGGAGCGGAACACGCCGCTCACCGACGACCTCGACCGGCCAGCCCGCGTGTACGCGCGGCCATCGACGATGGGACCGCACGGGCGCGAGGTGGCGCATTTCGCGCGATGCCTGAAAACCGGCGAGCCGGTGCTGGTGAGCGGAGACGATGGCGTGCGGGCGATAACGCTGGCGAATTCGGTGCTGGATTCGATGCGGACGGGCCAGCCGGTGCATTTCGGGACCGATGGCGCGGTGGTGACCCAATAGGCGCTTCTTTCGCCTGGATCGAGCGGTTGGCAGATGGCCCGCGCGGTGACGCGGGCAAGAGCGAGATGACAATGACACATCCGGTGGCGCCCATTCGATTGGGCATCGTGAGCTTCGCACATTCGCACAACTATGGGTTTTCGGCCGGGGCGCTCACGCTCCCGGGCGTTTCGATCAGCGCGGTATGGGACGACGACGCCGAACGGGGCAAGGCGGCCGCGGAACAATTCAGCACGGAGTTCGAGTCGGACCTGGATTCTTTGCTGGCGCGCGACGATATCGACGCGGTGATCGTGGGTTCGGAGAACGTGAACCACGCCAGGCACACCATCGCGGCGGCGAACGCGGGCAAGCATGTGCTGTGCGAGAAGCCGCTGGCGACGACCGTGGCCGATGCCCAGGCGATGGTGGATGCCTGCGAGCGGAACGGGGTGAAGTTGCAAACGGCGTTTCCGGTGCGGTTCATACCGGCGACGATCGCGTTGCGCGACGCGGTGAGAAATGGAGCGGTGGGCACGCCGCTGATTGTGGCGGCGCGGAACCCGGGGACGTGCCCACACCGGTGGTTCGTGGATCCGGAGTTGTCGGGCGGCGGGGCGGTGATGGACCACACCGTGCATGTGGTGGATGTGTTGCGGTGGATGTTCGATGCCGAGGTGACCGAGGTATATGCCGAGATGGACACCCGGATGTACGATATCCCGGTAGACGACACTGGGCTGCTGATGATGAAGATGAGCAACGGCCTTTCGGTAAGTCTGGACACATCGTGGTCGCGGCCGGATTCCTGGCCGACGTGGGGCGGGGTGGAGATCGAGGTGATCGGCGAGGAAGGCGTGCTGTCGCTGGATGCATTCGCCGATGTGCTGGAGGTGGCAGAGACCCGGAACGGCTCCTATACGTGGCGCCCGGTCGAGGGCGTGGGCGATGCGGAGATGGTGCGAGGGTTCGTGGAGGCGATTCGCAACGATACGCCGGCGGAGCCTTCGGGGGTGGATGGCCTGCGGGCGGTGGAGGTGACGCTGGCGGCCTATGCCTCGGCGAAGGCCGGGAAGCCGGTGCCGGTCTGACCTGACCCAGACATGATGACAAGCGGCGGGGGGCTGGATTGTGCGGCGTCACAATCCAGCCCTTCGTGTTTGTCCGGTTTGGGGCGGAACGGTTGGCGATTTGTATACATCTTTGTCGAGTCTGGTTGCATTTCGCCCTCGCGGACCATTATCCTGACGCCACATTCCGGCTGGTACGCCGACATGGATGAGAGCATTTCGGGATTGCGTTCTCCGCATAGTCAGGGCAGCGTGTTCTGCCGGGAGGACGCGCACCAATAACCGGTTAGTCGTGAAAGGGGCGCCCACGATGGCTGATCTTGCCGATATAGCGGCCAGCGCCATGCCGATAGAGAACGTGGCCCAGCAGGATCCTCCGTTGTTCAAGCGCGTGGGCGGAAGCTTCGTATTCCGGCGGGTGCTCAGGGCGATCCTGACGATCTTCGTCGTTTCGACGATGATCTTTTTCCTGGTGCGGCTGCTGCCTGGCGACCCGGTTCAGGTCTATATCAACCAGCAGATGACCCAGTATGGTTATTCGTACGACGACGCGAAGAACATGGCCCAATCGCTGTATTCGATCGATGTGGACCAGTCGCTGCTTGGGCAGTATGTCGATTACATGGTGGGATTGCTGCAGGGGGATATGGGGCAATCGATCACGAGCCCGGGCAATTCGGTGCTCTCGATCATCAACTCGCGGATTTGGTGGACGATTTTCAGCGTGGGGACGGCGCTGCTGCTGTCGTTCGCGATTGGGTCGATCCTGGGCATGCTCATGGCGTACCGGAGGAACACGCCTTCGGAAGGGATGCTTTCCGGATTTGCCTCGATTACGCAGTCGATACCCAACTACCTGCTGGCGATCCTGATCATCATCACGTTCGGGGTGCGCCTGGGGTGGATTCCCTTCACCAGTATGCGCGGGGCCATTTCCTCGGGGCAGGAGGTGGAGTTCAGTTGGGCGTTCTTCAAGGACATTACCTACCACGCCTCGCTGCCGATCGCGGTGTATGTGTTCACCTCGATTGGAGGATGGATGCTGCTGATGAAAAGCAGCACGATTTCGGCGCTGGAAGAAGATTTCGTGACGGCGGCGCGCGCCCGGGGAGTACCCGAATGGCGGGTGCTGTTCTTTTACGTGGGCCGGAACGCGATTCTGCCGCTGTTTACCCAGTTGACCATCGCCATCGGGTTCGTGGTGGGCGGTTCGTTGCTGGTGGAGCCGATCTTCCAGTACGAGGGGATTGGGCAGCGGCTGTTCCAGGCGATCCAGCGGCGCGACTACACATTGCTGCAGGGGATTTTCCTGATGATCACGGTATCGGTGGTGCTGGCGAACCTGGCGGCTGACCTGCTGTATAGCCGGCTCGATCCGCGCATCCGGTCGGGGAGTAACTAGCCATGGCTGACCAGGTCATCCAACCCGCTGAAGTGCGGACAGCAACCGATCCGGAGGATTTCGCGCAGGCGCCGAGGCAGCGTAATTTCTGGGTGAGTTTCGCGGTCCAGAACAAGACCGGGACGTTTGCGTTCGGGGTGTTCATCGCGATCCTCCTGCTGGCGTTCGTGGGGCCGTTCTTCATGCCCGATACGAACCCGAGCGATGGTCGCAACGTGTATGCGACGCCCTCCAGCGAGCACTGGCTGGGCACCGACTACATGGCGAAGGACACGTGGTACCAGATCGTGATGGGCGGCAGGAGCCTGTTGCTGGTCGCGACCGCCGCGGCCCTGATGTCGACGGCGATCTCGGTGGTGTTCGGGGCGCTGGCGGCGATGATCGGTGGAAAGTTCGATACCATCGTGCTGACGATCACCGACGTGGTGCTGACGGTGCCGACAATCATTTTGCTGGGCGTGCTGGCGGCGTTCGTGAAGCTGAACAGCCCGTTCCTGCTGGCGTTGATCCTGGCGGTGACCGGGTGGCCGACCCTGCTGCGGGCGGTGCGCGCGCAGGTGCTTTCATTGAAGGAGCGCGAGTACGTGGAGGCGGCCAGGATGCTTGACCTGGGAACCTCGCATCTGCTGTTCAAGGAAGTGCTGCCGAACATGATGAGCTACATCGTGATCAATTTCGTGGCCGCAATGACCGGGGCGATTTACGGTCAGGTCATCCTGTACTTCCTGGGCCTGGTTTCCCTGGCGGGCAACAACTGGGGCCTGATGATCCAGCAAGGGTACGCGCAGGGCGCGCTGAACAACCGTGACGCGATGTGGTACATCATGTCGCCGATTTTCATGATTACCATGCTCCAGCTTTCGCTGGTGCTGATGTCGCGCTCCCTGGAAGACATCTTCAACCCACGACTTCGCGAAGGGTAGCCGGGTTTGCCGGCGACGGGCTACTCGAGAGGACAGGTAGATTGGCGGTTGACGAGATGAGCACGGCGGAGCAGCAAAGCGAGACTCAGCGCAGGAATGCATTGCGCGGGACGGCGGAATCCACGGCGCCGGTGATCCTGTCGATTGAGGATCTCTGGGTGGAGTACAAGACGCCGGCCGGTTGGATGCAGGCCGTGCGTGGGGTGACGCTGGACATCCGGCAGGGCGAGGCCGTGGCGCTGATTGGCGAGAGCGGATCGGGCAAGTCCACGCTGGGGTTCGCCCTGCTCCGGATGCTGGTGCGCACCGCGCGGGTGTCGAAGGGGAAGGCGACGTATCGCGACAGCAAGGGCGCCACGCTGGACCTGTTCGGAATGAGCAACAAGGACTTCCGCAAGTTCCGCTGGCAGGAATGCGCGATGGTGTTCCAGGCGGCCCAAAATTCGCTGAACCCGGTGATGCGGGTGAGCGATACCTTCCAGGAGACCGCCAGGGCACATGGGATGAACAACAAGCGGCAGGTGCGGGACAGGTCCATGGATCTGCTGAAAGCGGTGCAACTGGACGCGGACCGGGTGTACAGTGCGTATCCGCACGAGCTTTCGGGGGGTATGCGGCAGCGGGTGTCGATCGCGCTGGCGCTGCTGCTGGAGCCGCAACTGATCATCCTGGACGAGCCGACGACGGCGCTCGATATCCTGACTCAACGAGCGATTATCGACGTGGTGAAAGACCTGCGGGACAAGCTGGACTTCACCATGATCTTCATTTCGCACGACCTTTCGCTGGCGGCGGAACTGGCCGACCGGGTGGCGACGATGTATGCGGGCGAGCTGGTTGAATACGGCCCGGTGCGGGATGTGTTTTACGGTCCGAAGCATCCGTATTCGGTGGGGTTGTTGAACGCGGTGCCTCCCATCGTGGGCGAGGAGTTCACGCCGCTGACGGCGATTCCGGGCGCGACGCCGAACCTGTTGCGCATTCCGCCAGGATGCCCGTTCCACCCGCGATGCCCGTATGCGACCGAGATGTGCTCCCAGCAGGTTCCGCCGTTGATCGACCTGGGCGGGACGCACTTCGTGGCGTGCCATCATCACGACCAGGTGACGAAGGACCAGGATATCTGGGAACGGATGGAAGCGGAGCGGATCGTGACCGCGAACATGTCGGCCGTGTAGGCGGGGAGATTCGTCGACCGGCCGCTTCCTTGCCGGGGCTACAGTTGGCTGTGACGTTGCCCGATACCATCGAGGACATGACTGATGACCGAACCGATCATGCAGCTGAATCACCTGGTGAAGGAGTACGACACCAAGCGGGGACCGATCAAGGCGGCCGACGATGTGTCGTTGACGATGAACGTGGGCGATATCCTCTGCCTGGTGGGTGAGAGTGGATCGGGCAAGACAACGGTGGCGCGGATGGCGGCGGGGATGATTGCGCCGACGAAAGGCCAGGTGCTGTTCGAGGGCAAGGACATCACGAAGATGTCCAAGTCCGAATTCAAACAGTACCGCAAGGCGGTGCAGATCATTCACCAGGACCCGTATGCGTCGCTGAACCCGGTGCATACGATTGGCGATACGCTACGGGCGCCGTTGCTGCGTCATAATATCGCGAAGAGCCGGCGGGAAGCCACGCTGAAGGCGGGGGAGTTGCTGGAACTGGTGGACTGCCGGCCGGTGGAGAACTTCATCGACAAGTTCCCGCACCAACTATCGGGCGGGCAGCGACAGCGGATTTCCATCGCGCGGGCGATGACGCTCAACCCGCGGATGATCATCGCGGACGAATCGGTCTCGATGGTGGACGTGTCGATCCGGGTGAGTTTGCTCAACACGTTGCTGAAGCTGCGGAACGAGCTTGGAGTAACGTTCCTGTTCATTACCCACGACCTGGCGGTGGTGAAGTACTTCGCCTGGGAAGGCCGCGTGGGTGTGATGTATGTCGGCAAGCTGATCGAATATGGGAGGACGCCGCAAATCATCGGGCGGTCGATGCATCCGTATACCCGGGCGCTGGCGGCGGCGATTCCGGAGGCCGATCCGGACCTGACGCGCTCGAAGAACAAGCTGGAATTGCGGAGCCTGGATATCCCGAACCTGAGCAACCTGCCGGGCGGTTGCGTATTCCACCCGCGCTGCACATTCTGGCAGGCTGGCTTGTGCGACACGCAGGTTCCGCCGCTGGTGGACGTGGGGAATGGCCGGGAAGTGGCCTGTCATGTGGTGGTGCGAGACATTGCGAACGGGGGTGACGGGATCACCCTGTTGAACGAGGGGATGAGCAGTGCGGCTGATTGAGCAAATCCCTGGCTACCTGTGCCGGAGCGGCGGATCGCCGCCTGGGCCGCTCACATGCAAGCCAGTGGTATGATTCACGGTGTAACTCCAACAACGGGACCCCTGTAGGACTCTCGATATAACAGTCGCGAATGCATTTCGCACCAGTTTTCGCGTTGGTTGAGGAATCCCATGGCTGGCCGGGCTCGTGTCCCGCCGGTCGCAAGATGATGACCGGATGCCATGGTGGCATGCGGAAGCAGGCGGATTTACTGGAGGATACGATGTCGGACGAATCGCGGAACATCAAGGGCATCGCAAACCGGGCGCTGGGCGGGAAGCTTTCCAGGCGGCGGCTGATGGGCACGGGCGCGGCATCGCTGGGCGCGGCCGTGTTCGCGGGTGGAGCGGCGTCATCGGCGATCGCCGGTGGGGCGTTCGGCGGTGGCCGGGTGGTCGTGGCCCAGGACGGCGGCACCGAGTATCACGGCGCCTACCCGTACGTCGATCCCGGATCGGGCGGACACTTCAACACGTTCGTGACCGATGGCATCCTGCCGACCGGAACCGTGTACGGCGAACTGATCATGCAGCCGCTGGGCATGTACTTCTGGGAAGCCGATGAGTGGCTGCCGCTGCTGGCGACCGAGTGGTCGTACATCACCAGCGACACGTTCGCGGGTTCAGATTCGGCGACTCCGGCCGCCGATGTCGCCACGCCGGTGAGCGACGAGGCCAACACCTTCGAGATCAAGCTGCGCGAAGGCGTGATCTGGAGCGACGACACCCCGTTCACCGCGAAGGACGTGGTGGACACCCTGTGGTGCTTCAAGATCATGTCCAACACGGCCTGGCAGTACATCGACGATGCGGTGGCGGTCGATGACCTGACCGTGCATTGCCACATGTCGGTGCCATCGACGGTGGTTGAACGCTACGTGATCCGCACCATGCTGCCGCGGCCGTCGTCGATCTTCGGCGAGTGGGCCGAGCAGGCGCGACAGGTCTTCAAGGAGCAGGGCAAGACGATCGACGATCCGGAAGGCGCCCAACTGCTGGAGCAGTTCACCACCTTCCGCCCGGAGCTTCCGCCCGCGAGCGGCCCATACCAGATCGACGAGGCGAGCATCTCGAACGCCCAGATGACGCTGGTGAAGAACGACAAGGCGTGGAACGCCGACATGGCGTTGTTCGACCGGATCATCAACTTCAACGGCGAGACCGACACGATTTCGGCGGTGGTGCTGAACAAGGACGTGGACTACGCGACGCACGGGTTCGCCCCGGCGACGGAGCAGGAGTTCCTGAACACTGGTATCCGCGTGCTGCGGCCGCCCGTGTACTCCGGCCCGGCGCTGTGCATGAACTTCGCGACGCTGGGCGACTCGTTTGGCGACCCGAAGGTTCGCCAGGCGCTTGCCCACGCGATCGACGGCGACCAGATCGGGTTCTTCTCGCTGGCCGAATCGGGTGTGCCGGTCACCTACTACGCCGGTTTCAGCGACAACATCATCCAGAACTGGCTTTCGCAGGAAGACATCGACAGCCTGAATCAGTACCCGTTGGATGCTGACGCCGCGTCGGCCCTGCTGCAGGAAGCTGGCTGGACGAAGGATGGCGAGACGTGGAAGACCCCGGCGGGCGAGGATGCCTCGTTCGAACTGATCTTCCCGGCGGAGTTCGCTGACTGGTCGGCGGCCGGCGTGGCGCTGGCCGACCAACTGACGGTCTTCGGAATCGCCGTCGAGCCGCGGGCGATCACCTTTACACAGGTGCCAATCGACGTGGACCAGGGCAACTTCGAGCTTGCGATCCAGGCGTGGGGCAACAGCTCCAACCCGCACCCGCATTTCTCGTTCGTGACGGCGTTCTTCGACCGCAACACCCTGGCGATCAACAACGGCGGCGAGGGCATCGCCTTCCCGCTGGAGCAGACCACCGAGGTGGCGGGCGATGTGGACCTGAACGCGCTGGTGGTTTCCTCGGCGCGTGGCCTGGATGTGGAAGCGCAGAAGGCCGACGTAACGGTGATGGCGCAGGTGTTCAACGAACTGTTGCCGAAGATTCCTCTGTTCGAGCGCTACGGCAACAACGCGGCGCTGGAAGGCGTTCGCGTGGCGGCCTGGCCGGCGGACGACGATCCGATCCTGAAGAACAGCCCGTACGCGGATGGTATCCCGACGATGCTGATCTACCAGGGTCTGCTGGAGCCGTTCCAGGGCTGATACACCGATGGATGGAGCGGCCCCGGCCGCTCCATCCGGTTCCGCCGGGGCTCCTTCAGGACAGTCGAGGCGGGACGGTACAATTCAGGTGATGGTCGCGCGAAGTGCAATGCGCGACACACGCAACCGCCGGAAGCGAGCAATCGTCTCCGGCGGTTGTTGCCTTGGATGGGGAATACAAGGAGGAGGGCACGGAGTGATTCGTGGCGTTGCGGTGGTGATCGGAATCGGCGATGGAGACCAATTCGGGGCATGGAGCTTTGTGCTCGGCGCCTGAAAAGGGTGGAATTGTGCCAAATGGGGAAGAAGATTTGGCGGAATGGGCGATAGATCGTGCGTATTGCACAAAAATAGTATGTGAAGTTCATCACATTGCACGATGCCCAGTTTTGCGGGGTCGCGATAGGCTCTAGCAGGTTCAATTTTCGAGCGATCGACATGTGGGTCGATCGTGGTTGTTCGCGGGAGTATGACGGACGTGGCAGAGACAGTTACCTTCGATCGGAAAGCACTGCTTGGAGCGGGTCCCACACCGGAAGAGATTTACGCCCTGATCGAAGCGGAGGGCGTGCAGTTCATCAACCTGCAGTTCACCGATGTGATGGGCATCGTGAAGAGTGTGACGGTTCCCGCCAAGATCTTCGACCACATCGTTGAGGGTGGGCAGTGGATCGATGGGTCGTCGATCGCGGGATTTACCCGGATCGCCGAGTCCGACATGTACCTGGAAGTGGATCTATCGACGTTCGTGGTGATTCCGTGGGAGCGGGGCGAGTTCACGACGGCACGCGTGATCTGCTGGGTGCATACGCCGAACGGCGAGCCGTTCGCCGGTGACCCTCGCCAGGCGCTGGCGAAGCAGCTCGGGAAACTGGCCGAGCTTGGGTACACCTACAACGTCGGCCCGGAGCTTGAGTTCTTCCTGTTCGAGCGGAATGGCGAAGGGATCAAGCCGCTGCCGCATGACAGGGGTGGGTATTTCGACCTTTCGACCGACCTGGCTTCGACCGTGCGCAAGGACATGGTTGTGGCGCTGGATGCAATGGGGATCGAGGTCGAGGCCAGCCACCACGAGGTGGCGATTGGCCAGCACGAGATCGACTTCGAGTACGGTCCGGCGATTCCGACCGCCGACCGCGCCGTTTCCTTCAAGTACATCCTGAAGGCGATTGCCCAGAAGCACGGCCTGCACGCGACGTTCATGCCGAAGCCGATTGCCGGCATCAATGGCTCGGGCATGCACGTGCATCAGAGCTTCGGGTTCATCGATCCGAGCACCGGCAAGAATGCCTTCGTTGACGAGAGCGATCCGTACGGGCTGTCGAAGATCGCCAAGCATTTCATCGCCGGCCAACTGAAGCACGCGCGTGGCCTGGCCGCGGTGATCGCGCCGCTGGTGAATTCCTACCGCCGCCTGGTTCCTGGCTACGAAGCTCCGGTGTACGTGGCCTGGGCGCGGACGAACCGCTCGGCGTTGATCCGCGTGCCGGCGATTCGCGGCGGCAACCTGAACGCGACCCGGATCGAGCTTCGCTGTCCGGATCCTTCGTGCAACCCGTACCTGGCGTTCACGGCAATGCTGGCGGCGGGCATGGACGGCATCGTCAACGAGCTGCCGCTCGAGGATCCGATCGAGGAGAACCTCTACCACTTCACGGACGAGGACCTGCTGCGACGGAATATCCCGACGCTGCCGGCGACGCTCGGCGAGGCGATCGAATGCTTCAAGGCTGACGATGTGCTGAAGGATGCTCTCGGTGAGCACGTTTCGAACGCGCTGATCGAGAACCAAACCGCCCAGTGGGACGAGTTCCGCATGGTGGTGACCGAGTGGGAACGAGATACCTACCTGGAGATTTACTAG
>CAZUPA010000109.1:0-10976 GCA_964622205.1 uncultured Sphaerobacteraceae bacterium | reverse complement strand
ACCGGTTCCCCACGCTCCGGAAGGAAGGCGGCATGTCTGGCTTCCTCAGCCGCGACGAAAGCGAGTACGACGCATTCGGCGCGGGCCACGCGTCTACCTCGATCTCGGCCGCGCTCGGCATGTGCGTCGCCGAAAACCACAGGCCCGACCCCGCCGACCGTGGCCGGGTAATCGCCGTGATCGGCGACGGCGCGCTCACCGGCGGCATGGCCTACGAGGGCCTGAACAACGTTGGCCATCACGACCTCCCGCTCATCGTGGTCCTCAACGACAATGAGATGTCAATCTCCAAGAACGTTGGCGCGATGAGCAAGTACCTCGATCGCGTCCGTACCGACCGGCGCTACAATCGCGCCAAGGACGAACTGGCCGACCGGATCGAACGCCTGCCCCAGGGCGAGTTCTTCGTCGAGTTCGGCAAACGGGTTAAGGATTCCGTCAAGGAATTCATTTACCATTCGATGATCTGGGAAGAACTCGGTTTCACCTACATCGGCCCCGTCGATGGCCACGACCTGCGTGCCACCGTCCAGGCGTTCCGCCAGGCAATCGATATCGAAGGCCCCGTCTTCGTCCATGTGGTTACCCGCAAGGGCAATGGCTACGACCCCGCCGCCAACGACAACGAACGCAGCCACGCCGTCAGCGCCCCAGCTGGCGCCGGAACCGCAACCGCCCCAACTCCGCCCAAGTACCAGGATGTCTTCGCCGAAACCCTCGCCGAACTCGCCAACACCGACGACCGTATCTTCGCCATCACCGCCGCCATGCCAACCGGAACATCCCTCGTGAAGTTCCAACAGGCCCATCCCGATCGCTTCTTCGATGTCGGCATTGCCGAGCAACACGCGGTCACCTTCGCTTCCGGACTGGCCACGGCCGGTCTCCGGCCCGTGGTTGGCATCTACTCGTCGTTCCTCCAGCGCGCCTACGACCAGATCATCCACGACGCCTGCATCCAGAACCTCCCGGTCGTCTTCGCGCTCGATCGCGCCGGATTCGCTGGCGACGATGGCCGTACCCACCACGGCCTCTACGACCTCAGCTATCTCCGTTGCATTCCGAACATGACCATCATGGCGCCAAAAGACGAGGACGAACTCCGGCACATGGTTGCCACCGCGGTCCAGCACGAGCAGGGGCCCATCGCCGTCAGGTACCCGCGTGGCGCAAGCGTCGGCGTTGCCATGACCGGTGCCCCCACGCCCCTGCCAATCGGGCGCGCCGAAGTCCTTCGCATGGGCTCCGATGTCGCCATTCTCGCCGTTGGGTCCATGGTGCTCCCAGCCGAGCGCGCCGCCGATGAACTCGCCCAGGACGGACTCTCCGCCACCGTGGTCAACGCCCGCTTCATCAAGCCACTCGACGAGGCGCTCATCCTCGAACTGGCGGCCTCCAACGGAGCGATCGTCACCGTGGAGGAAGCCGCGGCCGCTGGCGGCTTCGGTTCCGCCGTGCTCGAACTCCTGGCCCGGCATAACCTGAACACTCCGGTGAAGGTCATCGGCGTTCCAGACAGGATCTACGAACAGGCATCTCAGGCTCGCTTGCGGGAACTCGCTGGGCTCGGTATACCGGACATCGTTTCGGCCGCACAGCGGATGGTCGCACGGAAGCGGGCGAACGCGGCGGCTTCCGCCGCGACGTTGCCATCGAGATAGGCGGCTATCGTCATGGACGCTCCAGCCGAAACACTGGCCGTAGTCGCCAGCAATCCCCCACTTTCCGAGCTGATCGCCAATACAGGCCTGGATCTCGCTCCCGGCCAGACCGGTCGGCTCGAACACTACCGGGATCTGCTCTTCGAACGAAACGCGACCACCAACCTCACCGCCGTCCGCGATCTACCCGGGATCAACCGCCGGTTGATCCTCGAAAGCCTCAGGCTGGTGAAACCACTCCTCGGCATCGAACCGATTGACCGGACTGGACAGCGAACGCTGCTCGATATCGGCACGGGTGGCGGCCTGCCCGGTATGGTGCTGGCGATCTCCTGCCCCGAAATCTCCACGTACCTGCTGGACTCGACGGGCAAGAAGGTTGCCTTTCTGGACGATGTCGTCCGGGAACTGGGCCTGGAAAACGTCACAACCATCCACGCCCGCGCAGAGGAAATCGCCCATCAGCCCCGCTACCGCAACGCCTTCGATCTCATCACCGCCCGAGCCGTAACCACGCTTCCGGCCCTGCTGGAACTTGCCCTGCCAATGCTCCGTGTCAACGGCACGATGCTCCTTCCCAAAGGCGTCGACATGGAGGAAGAACTCGAAGCCGGTCATCGCGCCGCCGAAATCCTCCATGGGGAGATCGTCTCCGCCGATCGCCTGCCAGACGCCGGCTCGACGGTCGACACCCGTCTGGTTATCGCCCGCAAGCTCGCCACGACGCCATCCGCCTATCCCCGGCGAGCAGGCATGCCATCGAAGAATCCGCTTGGTCAGGTTCCGCCCGCGAAAGCTGGAACGCAGGGGGAATCGACATGACCACGACCAGCGCCACCGCCAGGCGCCCCGCGCATAGCAGGATCTTTTACCGCAAGGAGAAGCTTCAGGGCGCCTGCTGGGAATACGAGATCGCCGGTGGCTGGCTCGAAGTCGACGATGGCTCCGATACCAGGCGCATCCTCCGTCATGCCTTCCGCTTCTACCGGCCCCGCCAGGCAACCCGCCGCACCCAGGACGGCGCCGAGGTCGTCCAGCGCGCCGCCGCCGAGCAGTGGTTCTTCCCCGACCGCTGGTTCTCGCTCCTCCGTTTCACCACCGAGGACGACAAGACGATTGGCTACTATGTCAATTTCTCACGGCCACTGAGCGAGGTCCGCCGCGACTATTACGCCGATATCGACCTCGAACTCGACCTCTGGATCGATCTCGACGGCACCGTCACCGAACTCGACCGCGACGAGTTCGAACGAGAGATCGCCGGAAATCGTCTCCCGCCCGACTGGGCCGATGCGGTCGCCGAAGCCGCCTCGAACGTCACAATCGCCATCACCGAGTCCATCGCGGAGAACGGCCCGGACGTGGAAAGCACCCGCGACCCGGTTCATGGCATTCCCGAGTTCATCCTCAAGGCCTGACGGCCTCGCCGATCCTAGACCTCCTCCGGCCGCAACGCCTCGACCCGGTGAACGATCCCAAGCCACTTGTCGTACGCGGCCCGCCTGGCGGGATCGGTAAGTATCTCCCGCGCCGTCAACAGGTCCCGCATCCGCCCGGCCGCGTTCGGATCCTTCGATGTGTCCGGGTGGTACTTCAGCGCGAGCCGCTTGAACGCCGCGTCCACCACCTCCGGTTCCGCGAATGGATCGACCTGCAACACCTGGTAGTACGACCTGCCAACAGGCTGCTGGACGCGTGGAGGTTCGGGCCGCGCTTCCTGCCGGCCCATGTATGTCGCCAGCTCAAGCTGGGTCATCAGCCTGCTCTCGACGAATGCCTGGTCCTTCTCGGGAATGCCCCACTTCCCGTGACAGGTCATGCACTCCATAACCATTTGCGCCCGGACATTCATCGTCGGCACGAAGTACAGCGTCAGTTTCCGCTTCGTGTCGTACACGGCGAAAACCGACTGCCTGCGGCATGTGGGACACTCGCTAATGATGAAGCCGCGCTGATCGATGTAGTCGCGGGCGCCGATGATGGGAAAGACCAAGGCCGTTGCTGCTCCCGGGCGAGAACGATTCTGGCCAGACTGTAGCAGCACCATCCAGCCGCAACCAGTACACCGCCCGTCCGGAAGAGGAGGAGTCCAGCATGTCCGCTACCTACGTTCCACCCTTCGTCACCCATTGGATCGAAACGATCCAGCCCACAACCTTCGCATCGCTCGGAGACGAGCCGGAGACCATCGCCTTGTTCTCGGCCGACATGATCAACGGCTTCGTCCACGAAGGGCCGCTCGCCTCCGATCGCGTTCATGCGCTTGCCGAGCCGGTCGCCGGCGTCTTCACCCGCGGCTGGCGCCACGGCATCCGGGAATTCGTGCTGATGCAGGACACCCACTCCCGAAACACCCCCGAGTTCCAGTCCTACCCGCCTCACTGCATCGCGGGCACGGCCGAGTCCGAGACCATTCCCGAACTGGCGAATCTCCCTTTCTCGAACTCGTTCACGGTGATCGAGAAGAACGCTCTCGGCCCGGCGATCGGCACCAACTTCGACTCGTGGCTGAATGACCATCCCCACATCGCCACCGCCATCGTCGTCGGGGATTGCACCGATCTCTGCACCTACAACCTTGCGATGCACCTGCGAATGCGCGCCAACGCCTTCAACCTGGAGTCGTTTCGCGTCATCGTCCCCGTGGACTGCGTCGATACCTTCGACATTCCCTTCACCGATGACTCGACGCCGGGAACTGCCCACCCTGGCCAGTTCTTCCACGAGGTGTTCCTCTATCACATGGCCCAGAACGGCATCGAGGTCATCAGCCGGATCGAGGGCTGATCCATCATCCCGGGTCTGGCGAGAATCTTCCGATTGGCGGTAGGCTCCCAATCGGTCTGGACGAACAGCGTGCCGAACCAGCCGGAATCGACCAAGGAGTATCCGGAATGCCCGTCGTCCAAAGCGGACTGATCACCGAAGAGCGTGAGCGCAGGTACATTGCCGATCCCACCATAACCCCAACACCGACCGCCTTGTACACCGACCTCTATCACGTCGACGCGGCGTATGTGGCCTGGAAGAGCGGCCAGATGGGCGACGCCACGTTCGACCTGTACACGCGGAAGAACCCCTTCGGCGGGGGTTTCATGCTGGTGGCGGGGCTCGAACCGGCCCTGGACTACCTCCGCGCCTTCAAGTACGTGTGGGAAGACCGGGAGTATCTCAAGCGGGTCAAGGGCTACCCGGATGAGTTCCTCGACTACCTTCGCGACCTGCGCTTCACCGGCGAGATCCTGGCCATCCCGGAGGGGGAGATCGCCTTTCCGGACGAAACCTTGCTGCGGATCACCGCGCCGTTCCCGGAGGCGCTGATCATCGAGTCCGGGCTGCTGCGGGCGGTGGGCATCTCGACCCTGATCGCCACCAAGGCCGCCCGGCTGACCCTCGCGGCGGAAGGCAGGGTCATCAGCGACTTCGCCTTCCGGCGGGCTCATGAGCCGTTCCTGGCGGCCCGGTCGGGCTACATCGGCGGATGCGCCAGCACATCGTTCGTGGCCGCCGCCAGGGAGTACGACATCCCCGGCTCCGGGACCATCCCCCACGCACTCGTTCAGGCCTACCGGGATGAGTTGACGGCCTTCCGGGCAGTCGCCGACACCCTTCCGCGCTTCTCGCTGCTGCTGGACACCTACGATGTCGCTTCGGGCCTGGAGAACGCCATCATCGTTGGCAAGGAGACGGCGGGTTCCGGCCACGAGCTCGTCTCCGTGCGGCTGGACAGCGGCGACCTCGCGGGCGACGCGAGGCTCTGCCGCCAGCGGCTTGACGAGGAGGGCATGCACGACGTGAAGGTGCTGGTGAGCGGAGACATGGACGAGTTCCGCATCCGGGACCTGGTGGCCGCCGGTTCGCCAATCGATGGCTTCGGGGTTGGCGGCAATCTCGGGGTTGGCCTCGGCGCCATCGAGAGCGGCACGGTCGGCGGGGTGATCGGAGCGGTGTACAAGCTCGCCTGGTACGGCGGCGACAACGATGAGGGCGCTTCCGCCCGGATCAAGCTGGCCGGTGGCGGCGACAAGGCAACCTGGCCGGGCCAGAAGGCACCTTATAGAGTGGGCGGCTTCGACCACGATGTCATCGCCCTGGAGGGCGAGCCAGCCCCAGCCAACAGCCGCTCACTGATGGAGACCGTGATTCGCGATGGGCATCTCGTGAAAGACGCCCAGTCGATCAAGGAGGCGCGAGAGCGGGCCATGGCGTCGCTGGGGTCGCTACCGCCAGCCCTCCGGGAGCTTTCGGTGACGGAGCCCTATTCGGTCAGGATGAGCGACGGGGTGCGGGCGCTGCGGGAGGCGACCATCGCCGGGCTTGGCGCCGGGAAGTAGGTCCGGCAACCGAGCCCTTCCGAATCCAGCCTTGCGACGAGACGGCTACCCATCGACCGCGAGCGTAATGAACGACGCAACGTCGCCCTGGAGCTTGGCGAGGGCGTTCTTCTCCACATAGACCATGTGCCCAACCGGGAACTCCTCGAGCGTCAGCCGCTCGTGGGCGGACGGGTCGAGCCCCATGTGGTTCAACGTGTAGATGGTTGCGTAGTAGGGCGTCGCCAGGTCGTAGTAGCCGGAGGCGACATAGACCCGCATGTACGGGTTCTTGGCCATCGCTTCGCGCAGAGGACCGCTTGTGTCGGAATAACCGTCTTTGGCGTCGCCCCAATCCCAGTCGAGGCCGCGGAGGATGTGGTACTCGGTGTCGTTCTCGTAGCCCAGTTCCTCGCGGAAATACTGGTTGAGAGCGGTGGTGAACGGCGGCCAGATGACATTGAGGCTTGGATCGTAGTCCGGGACCTGGGAGACATCGGACTTGTCGCGGCCCTTGTAGCGAGAGTCGATGCGGCCGACTGATTCCCGGCTGGAGCGCAGCAGTTCCTTGCAGAAGGCGTGGATCTCGATCCGGAGGTTGGCGAGGTCGAGGTACTCGCGGGAGAGACCGGTGTACTTCTCCAACCCGTCGAGGACTTCCTGGCGCCGCTTCGGGTCGAGGCGGTCGCCGAGCGAAAGCGCCGGGACGTAGGTGGATTCGACCCACTCCTCGACCTCATCGAGGAATGCCCGGACGCCCATCTTCTTGTACTTCCTGGCGACCTTGTCGTGATACCAGGCGGTGGCGGCATAGGTTGGCAGGAAGAGCTGGTAGGGCAGGTCGTTGCCAATGGTAAAGCGGGCGGTTTGCATGTTGAGGATGCTGGAAATCAGGATGATGCCGTTGAAGATGATGCCCTTGTCGGCCAGATAACCGGCCAGTCCAGCGGAGCGGAAGGTGCCGTAGCTCTCTCCGGCGAGGAAAAGCGGGGATGTCCAGCGCTGGAACCGGGAGAGATAGAGCCGGATGAACTCGCCGATGCATTCGAGGTCGCCCTGGACGCCCTTGATTTTCTTGGCGAAGTCCTCGGTGGTGGCCCGGCTGTAGCCGGTATCGACAGGGTCGATGAAGACCATGTCGGTGGAGGGCAGCCACGAGAAGTCATTGTCGATCACCCTGTATGGCGGGCGGGGCATGCCGCCATCGTCATGCATCTCGACGCGGCGAGGCGCGAGGCCGCCCATGTGCAGCCAGACCGAGGCCGATCCCGGACCGCCATTGAACGTGAAGGTCAGCGGGCGGCGGGCGCCATCCTCCGGGTTGTCACGGATGTAGGCGGTGAAGTAGAGGTTGGCCTCGGTTTCGCCCTTGTCGTTACGAATCGGCAACTGCCCGGCGGTGGTGGTGTAGGCGTATGCCTGGCCACCGATCTGGACGGTGTGGTTGCGAACGATCGGGTCGGGCAGCGGGGTTTCCGGGGTTGGCGTGGGTTCGGCCTTGACTGGAGCTTCCTTGTCGGTCATGCGTGCCTCCTCGCTGGTTGGATGCTAACCCGGGGATTGCGAGCCAACACCGGGCGAAGACAAGCTTCGCCGCTACCAGATACATTCAGGTAGTCAGCCCACCCGTGGTGGAGTGGGCTGTTGTGTTGCCGGGCGATCAGGCTTCGAGCAGGCGCTCGGCGCGTTCGCGGAGCGTGGCTTCGATGGTGCCCTTGAACGGGAGGGCGGCGAACGGGTAGTCGCCGACGATTTCGACATCCGTGTCTGTCACCTTGAGCGTGCCGCTGATCTTGAAGCCCATGGCCCGGAAGGAGAACGTTCCGCCGTTGTCGTCCCAGTTTTCCTGGAGGTCGGAGATGCGGTCTCCGTACTGCTCCTTGGCCTTGACGAGGATGGACTTGATCCGCTCGAGTGCCTCCTGCTTGCCCAACTGATGCGAGACGGTGACGGTGCTCTTTGGCACGAGGCAACTCCTGGTTCGTTCGATGGCCGATCCAGCCGGACCGGACGCTGAAGGATACCCCAGCCTATTCGATGCGTTCCGAACTGGCGACGGCCAGCGGGACCCCGGCGGTGGGGCTGGACGGCTGGGCGGATTCGCTCCGGGGCATGCGCCCGGCAAGGAACGCGGCGCGCCCGGCCGCGGCGCCAAGGCGCATGGCGGCCGCCATCCGGACAGGATCGGTGGCGCGGGCAACGGCGGTGTTGACGAGGACCGCCGAGGCCCCAAGCTCCATGGCGAGCGCGGCATCGGAGGCGGTGCCAATCCCCGCATCCACCACCACCGGGACGGTGACCGCGTCGACGATGCGCTTGATGCCGGCCCAGTCCTGCACGCCCTGGCCCGAACCGATGGGCGAGGCCAGCGGCATGACTGTCGCGGCCCCCGCTTCTTCGAGGCGAATGGCGGCGACGAGGTCGGGACTGGTGTAGGGAAGCACCACGAAGCCCTCCTCCACCAGGATTTTGGTGGCCTCGATGGTTCCGGCGACATCCGGCCAGAGGGTGGCGCGATCGCCGATGACCTCCAGCTTGATCCAGTTCGTGCCGGTGGCGGCGCGGGCGAGCCGGGCCATCTTGACGGCGTCCTCGACGGTGTAGGCGCCGGCCGTGTTCGGCAGCAGGCGGTAGCGGGAGAGGTCCAGGCTGTCGAGGATGCCGGGCTCACCGTTCGCGTCGCCCTCCAGGTCCATGAAGCGGATGGCGACCGTGACCATTTCGGCGCCGGAGGCGGCGAGGGACGCGATCATACTCTCCGCCGACGGGTACTTACCGGTGCCGAGGAAGAGGCGCGACGAGAACCGGACGCCCGCGATCTCAAGAGTGTCCTGGTCGTCGTGATCGCCGCCGGAAACGGCCCGTACGATATCCACTTCGTCGCCTTCTCCCAACCGGCACGTTTCCCATTGGGATCGCTGGACGATTTCGCTGTTGACCGCGACAACAACCGACTTCTCGGCATCGACGCGCCCGCGGACCAGGTCGGCGACAGTATTCACGCCGGGCGCGGTTTCGTGTGGCTTTCCATTCAGTGTGAGGTTCATTGCGTCTTTCCCTTTCGACGAGTGGGCCGCAGGGGAGGCAAGGCGACTCGTGGCCCGCCCGGAACGGCTTCGATGGTTTCGATCAGGCGGCTGGCGGCGAGACCGGGGTCCTCGCGGTCGGCGACCGCGGACTGGACCACCACGCCGGCGCAGCCAGTGGACAGCGCATCGGCGACGTTGGCGTGGGTGATGCCGCCGATGGCGAGGACCGGAATGTTTACCTGCTCGACGATGGCGGCGAGGGAGTCGAGCCCGCGTGGCGGTTCGCCAGGATGGGAAGGAGTGGTGAAGACATGGCCGAAGGTGACGTAGTCGGCCCCGATCGATTCGGCCACGACCGCCTCATCGAACGAGTGGACCGAGAGGCCGATGCGCTCGAAGCGGGCGAATGGAGGCGTGCCTTCCAGCCAGGAGGAGGGCAAATGCAGCCAGGGCATGCCGAAGGTTCCAGCCTCCTTCGGCTGGCCGTTGACGGCCAGCCGCTCGCGGTCGAGCGCGTCGAGCGCCTTCAGCCGCTGGATGGTGGCGGCCACCGATGGACCTTCGTCACGAAGCTGCACCGAATCGACGCCAGCTTCGAGCACCGCGTCGATGATGGGGATGGAGCGCTCCAGCGGCCTGAGCCGCCCGGCGAGAATCTGGAGATGGAATCCGTTTGAGGTCATAGAAACCTGCCTCTGTGAAAGGACGACACCGCGCCCCTGTGAGGTGTCGCGGTGTTCGAGTGCCAATGGCAGGTCTCTCGCCGCGCCTTCCTCCGCCGGTGTGACCCGGGTCAGGTTCCAAGGGTGTAATCTCAGCCCGATTCGGGCACCCCTGGCGCGATATGTTGCGTAGATCGTACCAGAGTTGGTGTGTTCGCGGGGATGCGGCAGGCCGAACGAGCACGCCGAAAGGCAGATACTGGGACTGTGTTTTTTCGGCTACATTAATTCATTAATACATCTATTCGACTTCCGGGGGCAATTCCGCCCGGAATGGCGGGCTTTTTGGAATTGGGAATTAATGTAGGCCTCGGAATTAATGTTGGCGCGGAAATCATGTTGTCGTACACAGCGACGTACATGGTGCATGGTGAGGGCGCAATAATCGGCTGGCCGGAGGTGACTACCCAGTGAACGCATCGAAACGGGGAAATCCCGCCACCTGGCGTGAAACTGGTCTGGTGTGGAGGTTTGAGGATGGAGCGGTGGTGTCATGGTGGTTTGAGCATGACGGGCTAAGGAAGGCCAGCCACACGGCGCGTGGGCGCGCCTCGGCTGGCCCCGCGGGGTCGAGTGGGGCTGGGGCGTGGATGCTCGACAGACTCCGGCTGCACCGTGTATTGAGCGATGCGCTCTCCGTCGCCGGAGCCGTCGCCCCATTCATTGGGTTGGTTGGAGGTGGAGGGATAGGGCAGGCGGTTGGGGCACTCCCCAAGGCGAGCCAATAGTGGCGGGCATTCGCGAATGGAGACTTATCGAAAAGGGTTGACATCCCAGGGCGCGGAAACTACTTTTGAATCAGGAAGATTCGGACTGTATACAAACTACAAACACTTCCGGGGTTCGAGGAACGCAAGGGGCAGGGGCCGGTTTTGGAGCGTCCAGTGACGCGTCCATCACCGGTTGCCGTCTCGCGTTCACTGGTTCCGCCAGAAGCAACGCGAAGGGAATACCTCGGTGACTCGAATCGGGCGACGACACGGGCTGTACCGGCTGTCGATTGTGCTGCTGCTGGTGGGGATGCTGGCACCGATGTTGGGGCTCGACGCCGCGTCGCAGGGAACGCCAGAGTCCCAGGGCTCGACCGAACCCACGGTGACCGTGGAGCCGGTGGCGACCGAGGAACCGACCCAGGAGCCAGATCCGACCATCGCCCCCCCGCCGCCTCCGACCGTGGCGGCTGACGTTCCCACGCCGACCGCCGCCGCGGATGAGCCAACCGCGACTGGCGAGGCTCCCACTCCCACGCCT
>CAZUPA010000108.1:5881-11142 GCA_964622205.1 uncultured Sphaerobacteraceae bacterium | reverse complement strand
CCACGGTGATCTTTCCCACGCTCGCCACGCTGTACTCGCTGGGAGATACGGAAGGCTTCGCCCGCACGCTGGACCGCACGCTACGGCCGCTGATCTTCCTGTCGATTCCTGCATCCATCGCGCTGTTCATGCTGCGCGAACCGATCGTGCGGGTTGTGTTGCAGCGCGGCAGTTTCGACGATGAATCGACTGACCTCGTGACGGCGCCACTCGCCTGGTTCGCCCTCGGCCTGGTTGGATACGCGCTCACCGAGATTCTCACCCGTGTGTTCTACGCCACGCGCGACACGATAACCCCGGTCGTCACCGGCGTGCTGACGGTGGTGCTCAACCTGATCCTCTGTGCGTTGTTCCTCGAAGCGCTGGGCTACACCGGGTTGACGCTGGCGCTCTCGGTCACCACCGGAGCCGAGGCGATCATCCTGCTGCTCTTCCTCCGGCAGCGCGCGGGCCATGTGGTCGAAGCGAGCTTCGCGGCGTGGTTGGTGCGTGTGCTCGGCGCCTCGGCGGTGATGCTGGCCGTGATGGTCCTCACCGTGCCGATGGTAATGGACGCACTCGACAGCGATGGTCCAGTGTGGTCCGCGTACCTGCTGTTTTTCTATGCCGTGGGGGTGTATCTCTCGGCGTTCGTGGTTGGGGCGTTGCTGTTTGGGATTCCCGAGCTTCAGGCGATTCTCGGCAAGATCGCTGGCCGCCTGCCATACCGCGCCAGGGTGCTGATGGAGCGGACCGGCCTAGTGTAACCATGGTCCTGGGGTAACCGTGGCAACCGAGGGTCGGCGGCATTGCTATACTGGTGGCAGCATTTGGGTCGGGGTTGTCCTTTTAGTCGCCCCGGCCCGTTTCGTGCCGACCATGACCACCAGCCACCCATGAAACCCGAGCGTGCATCCCTGCCCATGACCACAACCTCCTCCACTTCCCATATCCGGAACTTCAGCATCATCGCGCACATCGACCACGGCAAGTCGACGCTTGCCGATCGCCTGCTGCATCTCACTGGCACGGTCTCGGATCGCGACCTCAGCACACAGATGCTGGACACCATGGACCTCGAACGCGAGAAGGGCATCACCATCAAGGCCCGCGCGGTTCGCATGGCCTATACGGCGAAGGACGGCGAGACCTACGAACTCAACCTGATCGACACTCCTGGTCACGTCGACTTTTCGTACGAGGTCAGCCGCAGTCTCGCTGCTTGCGAGGGCGCGCTGCTGGTGGTCGATGCCGCTCAGGGCATTGAGGCCCAGACGATGGCCAACGTCTACCTCGCGCTGGAACACGACCTGGCGATCATCGCCGTGATCAACAAGATCGACCTGCCGAACGCCGATCCCGAACGGGTGTCGAAGGAAGTCGGCCAGTTTATCGGCCTGCTCGACGACGAGGTGATTCCCGCCTCGGCGAAGACTGGCGTGGGGATCGAGGACATTCTCGAGGCGATCGTCACCAAGATGCCGCCGCCCGCCGACGAGGGAGCCAGTAGCCCCGCCCGGGCGCTGATCTTCGATTCGCACTACGACCCGTTCAAGGGTGTGATCGCCTACGTCAAGATGGTCGATGGCGAAATCCGTGATGGTCAGCGGATGCGCGTCATGGGGACGAAAAAAGAGGCCGAGATCCTGGAGCTTGGCTTCTTCGGTCCGCACATGACCACCTCCGCTTCGCTCCAGACCGGTGAGGTGGGCTATATCGCCACCGGGTTCAAGGTGGTCAAGGATTGCCAGGTGGGCGACACGATCACCGTCACCACCAACCCGGCCAAAGCCCCTTTGCCTGGATACCGTCCGGCCCAGCCGATGGTGTTCGCGGGGCTCTACCCGACGGACAGCGAGGATTTCCCGATCCTGCGCGACGCCCTCGAACGGCTCCAGCTCAACGATTCGGCGCTCACCTACGAGCCGGAATCGTCGCTGGCCCTGGGGTTCGGGTTCCGCTGCGGGTTCCTCGGCCTGCTCCACATGGAGATTATCCAGGAGCGGCTCGAACGGGAGTACGATCTCGACCTGCTGGCGACCGCCCCCAGCGTGGAGTACGAGGTCCACATGCGCGGCGGCGAAACGAGACGGATCGACAACCCGTCCGAACTGCCGAGCCCAGGCGACATCGAGTCGATTCGCGAACCGTGGATGCACCTCAATATCATCGCGCCCTCCCGTTATGTCGGGCCGATAATGGAGCTGACCACCTCGAAGCGCGGGTTGTTCGTCGAGATGATCTATCTCGATGAGGATCGCGTGCAACTGAAGTACGACATCCCGCTCGGCGAACTGATCGTGGAGTTCTACGACCAGCTCAAGAGCCGTACCCAGGGTTACGCCTCGCTCGACTATTCCTTCGCCGAGACGCGCGACGCCGACCTGGTGAAACTCGATGTGCTGGTCAACGGCCAGTCGGTTGACGCCCTGTCGATCATCACCCACCGCGACGATGCCTATTACAAGGGGCGCGAACTCGTGAACGTGCTGCGCGGGCTGATCCCTCGCCAGATGTTCGACGTGCCGATCCAGGCGTCGATTGGCAGCCGGATCGTCGCCCGGGAGACGGTCAAGGCGATGCGGAAGAACGTCCTTGCGAAGTGCTATGGCGGCGATATCAGCCGCAAGCGCAAGCTGCTCGAAAAGCAGAAGGAAGGCAAGTCACGCATGAAGCTGGTTGGCAGCGTCGAGATTCCGCAGGAAGCGTTCATGGCGGTGCTCAGCCTCGGATCGGGCGACAAGGCGGCGGCCAACCGTGGCTGATGATCACCAGGTATGGCGACTTGAAGACGATCGGGTACTGGACCTGCTCGGCGACGCCGCGGATGAATACGGCTTTCATCTCCTGAACGACGAGGTCCAGATCCTGCTGTCGCGATCGATCGACGATTGGGCCTCCGCCAGACCGTTCGAGAGCGGAATGCTGGCGGCTTCGCCCCTTCGGCCATTGCTGGTGGTGTTCGAACGACATCTTCCCGATGTCGCCGATCGGCCGATCTGGGAGCATCCACACGCCGAAGCGGTGGCAAGTTACCTGGCGGTGCTCCTGGGTGAGGACGCCGAGGTAACCGTGATCGGCGCCGACAGGCGGGAAACCGTCGCTCTCCCGGACCTGCCCCGCTTCGAATTTCCCGATTACCTGTTCGTATCAGGACGGGACGAGTTCTCGGGAGCGGAGATCGATCCCCGTGCGATGCACAGGATTGTTGCCCGGCTGCGCAGGCCAGACGGTTGCCCGTGGGACCGCGAGCAGACCAACCGATCGCTCGCGAAATCGCTGGTGGACGAAGTCTACGAAGCGGTCGATGCCATCGAACGTGGCGATGCCGCGAACCTGGCGGAGGAGCTTGGCGATCTCTACCTGCTGATCCTGATGCATGCCCAGATCGCCCATGAAGCCGGGGAGTTCTCGATCGAGGACGTCTATTCCGGAATCGCCCGGAAGATCATCGGGCGGCATCCGCACGTGTTCGGCGATGCGACGGTCAACACCGAAGCGGACCTGGCGGGAATCTGGAACGACGCCAAGGCTCGCGAAAAGGCGGACGGCGTGAAGAGCGGCGGCAAGGACGTGGATGGCGAGCCATTCTCGATGCCGGCCCTGACCCGGGCGTCTCGCGTGCTGACGAAGCACCCGGTGTTGGCGGACGATGACCCGCCAGACTTGCTGCGCGTCGTGGCGGAAATCGTTGCCCGGGGGGATGACCCGGACGCGGTGCTGCGACAACAGTTGCGCGACCACCTGGCGAACAGGAACGACTAGACCCGGCCATTGTCTGGCCCCAATGCCCACAGCGGCGCACGATATCGAGGAGTTCAACACGGCATGCAGGCAGCTACTGGATCACCCGTTGAGATTGGCCGGATTACGTGTGGCGCCCTGCGCGCGGGGAGCGCGGGAGACCGGGTGACGCTGAAGGGCTGGGTCAATCGCCGGCGCGACCTCGGCGGGCTGATCTTCATCGACCTGCGCGACCGCTATGGCATCACCCAGGCCGTCTTCAACCCCCAGGTCGCGCCCGTGGCGCATGAGGCCGCCGGCGCGCTGCGCAACGAGTACGTGATCGCCGTCAGCGGAACCGTGACCATGCGTCCGGAGGGCACCGAGAATCCCAAGATGCCGACCGGGCAAGTCGAACTAGAAGTGCATGAACTGGAGATCCTCAACGAGTCGAAGACCCCGCCCTTCTATATCAATGAAGACGTGGATGTGGACGAATCGTTGCGCCTGAAGTACCGCTACCTGGACCTGCGTCGCCAGAAGATGCGGGAGAACGTGCTGCTTCGCTACAACATGGTGCGCTACATCCGCGAGTACCTCGATGCGCGCGCCTTCGTCGATGTCGAGACGCCCCTCCTGATCAAGAGCACGCCCGAGGGAGCGCGAGATTTCCTGGTGCCCAGCAGCGGCTTTCCGGGCTCGTTCTATGCCCTCCCGCAGTCGCCCCAGCAGCTCAAGCAGTTGCTCATGGTGGCGGGGCTTGACCGCTACTACCAGATCGCGCGTTGTTTCCGCGACGAGGCCCAGCGGGCAGACCGCCAACCCGAGTTCACCCAACTCGACATCGAGATGTCATTCGTCGATGCGCAGGACATTATGTCCCTGACGGAGCAGCTCTACATCGAGTTGACCACCGAACTCAGCGACAAACGGATCCTTCAGACCCCGTTCCCGCTGCTGACCTACCAGGAGTCGATGAACCGCTTCGGCAACGACCGGCCAGACCTGCGGTTCGGCCTGGAACTCCAGGATGTCTCCGCCGCGCTTGCGTCCACCGGGTTCAAGGCGTTCGCCGGCGTGCTCGAAGCGGGCGGGCAGGTCAAGGCGATCGTCGTGCCAGGCTGCGCCGGCTACACGCGTCGAGAGATCGACGAGGTGACTGACCTTGCCAGGAGCGCTGGCGCGAAGGGACTCGCCACGATCCAGATCAACGAGGACGGCCTCCGCTCGCCGATCGCGAAGTTCCTCAATGAAGACGAGATCGCCGCCCTCACCACGGGCATCGGCGCGGGGGTGGGCGACCTGGTGCTGATCGTGGCCGACCAGCCACCGGTTGTCGCGAAGACGCTCTCCGCCCTTCGCGACGAGTTCGGCAAGCGCCTGAACCTGGCGGACCCGAACGTGCTGGCCTACTGTTGGGTGTACGAGTTCCCGCTGCTCGAATGGGATGAGGACGGTAACCGCTGGGACGCCACTCACAACCCGTTCTCTGGCTATTACGCCGAGGACGAGCACCTGCTGGACACCGATCCGGGCGCGGTCCGGGCGAAGCAGTACGA
>CAZUPA010000108.1:0-5781 GCA_964622205.1 uncultured Sphaerobacteraceae bacterium | reverse complement strand
CTGGAAGCGACCGAGGCGTCCCTGGCCGCCGCCGAAGAGGCCTAGCCGAACCGGGAGCTTAGGAGGCCGCGGGCGACGGCCTCCTCGTTCCACGGCACATCCACGTCGCCGATCACGATCGAGGTCTCGTGGCCCTTGCCGGCCAGCAGCACGAGGTCGCCCGGTTGGGCAAGGCTGAATGCCCGGTCGATCGCCTCGGTCCGGTCTTCGATCAGGTGGAAGTGTTCACCTTCGATCCCGCTCGCCTGCTTGGCCCCGGCCGCGATGTCGCGCAGGATGGCGAGCGGGTCCTCGTGGCGCGGGTCCTCGTTGGTGAAGATCGACACCGCCGCGTGGCGGATGCACACTTCTCCCTGCAGCGGGCGCTTTGTCGCGTCCCGCTGTCCAGCACTTCCAGACACCACGATCAACCGCCCTTTCGTCATGGAGCCGAGGAAACCGAGGATCTTCTGGAGCGAGTCGGGCGTGTGGGCGAAGTCGACCACCACCGTGAACGGCTGCCCCTCGTCGACAAGTTGCATTCGGCCAGGCACGCCACCGGTGGTAGCCAGGCTGTCCACGATTGAGTCGATCTCGAGTCCACCGGCCTGGGCAAGCCCGATGGCGATCAGCGCGTTGTCGATGTTGAACCCGCCGATCAGCGGCATGGTGACCCGGTGCTCCGCCCCTCCGGTGTGGAGCGTGAATGCCGTCCCATCGGCGCGGATCGAATGGTCCGTCGCCCGGATGTCCACATCCTCGCCTCGCGCGCTGGTCAGCACGAGCCGGGCACCGCGCGCCTTTGGCTCGACCGACATCGCCCCTGGGTCGTCGGCGTTGAGGACAACAACACCGCCCGCGGCGGCGACCCGCTCGACCAGCATGCCCTTGGCGGCCCAGTAGGCCTCGATGGTCTTGTGGTACTCGAGGTGCTCGCGGGTCATGTTCGTGACCCCGGCGAACTGGAACCGCACGTGGTCCAGCCGGTGCATCGCCAGGCCATGTGAGGTCGCTTCGATGATCGGATGGGTGACGCCCCGCTCGACCATTTCCCGTAGGTAGCCCTGCAACAGATTGGACTCTGGCGTCGTCTGGTGACCCAGGTCGTAGGTGACGCCCTGTCCAACCTGGATGCCAACCGTGCCGATCAGGCCGGTCGCCAGTCCTCCCGCCTGGAGGATGTGGTTGAGCATGTAGCTAGTGGTGGTCTTGCCGTCGGTGCCGGTGATGCCGATCAACGCCATGTCGTGGGAAGGATGTTTGTGAAAGGCGGCCGCCATCCACGCCAGCGCGGCGCGACTGTCAGGCACGATAGCCTGGGGCAGATCGGTCTCCTGGGGCCGCTCCACAAGCAACGCGCTGGCTCCACGTTCGATCGCCGCGGGAATGTAGTCGTGCCCATCGAGATCGGCTCCGGGCAGAGCCGCGAACATATCGCCCCTCCGCAGCCATCGCGAGTCATACTGGATGCCCTGGACCGGCGAAGAGGGGTCGCCGCGCAACTCCGCGCCGGGTGCGGACGCGGCGAGCTCGCCCACCGGCATCACGCGGGGGCGAAACCGTGGAAGATGGTCCACTGTCTACCCCTTGATGACGTTCAACGTGCGTGCCAGCCAGGGCAGGACCGGTACGTGCCGGCGTTCCAGCGTGGGTGGATAGGAGACGATCTCCCCGCCAAACCCGGTCTTGAACCGGTGGAGGCCGCGCCAGTCGTCGCCACGCGTGCCCGCGCTGGCCGTGGCCTGGTCGCTGCTCACCTTGTCCGGGTCTTCATCCGGGATGCCCCACAGGTCGTAGGTATCACAACCCAATTCACGGGCCCAGCGCATCGCCTCGAACTGGAGCAGGAAGGCCGCGCCATCGGCCCGGTGTTTCGTCGAGGAGGCGCCGTACATGTAGATCGCCTCCTTGTCGAACCTGGCCGCGATCAGCACCGCCGCCAGTTCGCCTCCGGCCAGGCGGGAGAAGAGCAGCACGGCGTCTTCGCCGAAGATACGCAGGAAATCGGCATAGTAGGCGCGGGAGTGGATGCCGAACTCATTGCGTTCCGCGGTATCCGCCATCAGTTCGTAGAACGCATCGATCGCGGCATCGTCCGCGTGGTGGCGCTCGACGGTCACGCCTCGCCGCTGGCCGAGGCGTACGTTGTAGCGCGTTTTCTGGTGCATTTGCTTGAGGATGGCGTCATCGGTCGAGAGCGGAATCTTGACCGTGCGTCCCGGTTGCAGGCGCGATGGTCCGGCCACGACACCGGCATCGCGGAACGAGCCCGACAGGTGGAGCGATGTATTGGGCTCGAAGATCGTCATGATCGCGCGGCTATGGCGAGCCAGGGCGCCGAGTTCCTCCAGCAGCAGCGGCCACAGGACATCGCGATCGCCACTGAATACCGGCCCCCGGGGGATATATCCGACGCTTACGCCGAACCGCGACCGGTAGAGGACCTGCGCCATCGCGGTTCCCGCCGGGTCGTCAATCCTGATCCGGTGTGGTGTCCAACCATGCTGGAATTTGAACTCTCCCCATCGCCATGACTGCAACAGGTGACCATCAAGAGATTCGAGCTGCTGGTCCCACTGGACCTGGGGTGAAGCGGGCGACCCGGTCGATGATGGGCCAGGCTGGGTGACGATGGGGAACTCCTCTCGGGGCGATTTCAGGGGAGATTGCTGGATACATCCGGGCTTCTAGAACTCATCGAAGGGTACATCGTCACCGAGTGTCGCCTCAAGCATCGCGTCCACGATGAGTTCGTGATCGGATTCAGGAGCGCGTTCCAGGAGGCGGGTGAGGATTCGAGTAGCGCCTGGGCCACCGATCTCGCCAATGGCGGCGATCGCTGACTGGCGCACATCCACGTCCTCGTCCTTCAGCGCGGCCTCGGAGAGCATTGGCAGCGCCTCGACGTCGCCAAGGAGCCCCGCCGCGCGAACCGCCTCGTAGCGCATCTCGGGGTCTTCGTCGTCAATCGATTCCAGCACCACTGGAAGCCAGGCGCGCTGGTTGCCGCGGCCGATCGCGAAGAGCGCGCTACTCCGCAGTCCGATTTCGTCCTCTTCCCACATTCGCCGGATCAGGCGGTCGACGTCTTCGGACGGACCAAAGTTCGACGCCGATTCCGCCGCGCGCCGGCGAATGTGCCAGGACTCGTCCTCGTCCTGGGCAACGGAGAAGAGCACGCGGCGCAGGTCGCTGGCGCGCGGCGAGCCGGGGTCTTCCTCCTCGGCCAGTTGCGCCGGGGGACCCAGCGAGATCGCCGCCTGGGCCCGGACATCGTCCGAAGGGTCCTCCAGCAGGATCGCGATCAGGCGGGGCGGTATCGCGCGGTGTTCCTCGTTTCCAAGGCCGGACACCGCGACCAGACGCACCTCGGCGTCATCGTCCTCGGTGGCGGCCAACAGGAACCTGGTGAGGTTCAGGGTGAACTCGGACTGGGCGAGGTCGACCAGTTCGCGGACCACGGAACGACGAACCTCGACGTCGATCCGTGGCCAGCGGGAGGCCAGTTCCGCCGCCTCTTCCTTCGAGAGGTCGCTCAGGCCGTACAGCATCGCGTACAGACGATTGCCGGCTTCGAGGTCGTCGAGGACGCTGGACAACCCGGGACGCTCGGGCCTGGAGGCGGCCGCCTCCAGGTCGAGTTCCTCGTCCGATTCGTTCTCTTCCTCTGGTGTGTAGATGCGAATGCGCTCGGGGTCCAGTTCGGCGCTGGAGAGGGAGTCCTCGTCATCATCCCACTCCGGCCCGCCGAGGCCCTCGTCCGCGTCGAACTGGGCCTCGGCGAATGGATCCTCGCGATCGCGATCAGTCCCGGGCATAGGTGAACATGTCGCCGTCGTCGGAGTGTACGCGCGCGTGCTGCTCCAGCGTGGCCCGCAACAGGTTGGCCGAGAACGGGCGCTCGACGTTCGCCACGGTGAGCAGTTCATCGAAGGACGACATTAACGAGTCGCCATCCTCGAGGCCGATGCGCTCGAAGGTCGCCTCGATCACGGCCTCTGGCCGGCGGCGAATCTTGTCGTCGAGTGGCTTTTCGCTGCCAAGGCGCGGAAACTTCTCCTCGCTGACCAGCCACTCCGGCGAAACCTCGCAGGAGAACGATGTCGGGCGGAAGTGGTAACGCGGCGTGCGGCGGTCGTCCAGGTCGAGCAGGCGCTCGCTCTGGCTGTCGCCCGGCAGGAACTCAACCGTGTAATGCCCATCGTTCGCGGAAGCCGTGATCGAAATCAGCGCGCCCGGCACCAGGCTCTCGGCGTAGAAGTCGTCCAGGCCAAGGATGAATCCGCCACGATTGGGAGTCGGGTAGCGGAGTTCGACGAGGTAGGTGGTGTAGAACTGGGGAATCTCGAAGGTCAGCACGGCGGCGCGCTGATCCGGAAGCACCTGCTTTGGCAGCAGTTGCTGCATCTCCTGGTCGTACGGCAACAGGCCGTGCACGAACTCGTAGAAGCTGAGCACGTGGCTCACCGAGGTGATGGAACGGTGCTCGACCGTGGCCGGGACCTCGTCCACCAGGTACCGGTAGTCGGCGCCGATATCGTTCGGCTTGCGGCGGGTTGTGCCGATCTGCGGCAACGTGGTGGTGCTCCAGAATCGCTGGCCGTAGGTGCCGACGAAGTCGAATTCGCGGTGCTCGTGGCCGAGCCGGTAATTGACCGCGAACTTGATGTTCTCGAAATCGGCCGAGTTGGGCCGGACATTGAGAATGTCGGTGGCCAGGGTCTCGTCGGTCAGGGGCTGTTCCTGCTCGGAGATGTAATCCTTGATCCGGCGGATGTCGCTCCGGCTGAGGCGGGCAACCTGGTCCTCGGCCATCCAGCGGTCGCCGAATGAGGCGATCCTGGCATCGCCGGCCAGGGTTTCATCCAGCATGGCCGCCAGGGACTCGTCACTGACTGTGGAGAAGTCGGCGGCGGGAGCCGGGGCTGGTTCCACTGCCGGCGCGGCGGCAACTTCGGGCACGGCCTCCTCAATCACGGTCCCGGCCACAACCGGCTCGGCCGAGGTCTCGTCACCGGTCTCCGCCATGGTCTCGTCGGCGGCCTCCGGAACCACGACCACGCTGATCTCATCCTCTTCGTCGGGCAGGCTGAGATAGGCTTCCTCGTCCTCATCCTCGTAGTCTGGCACCGAATAGGTGGCCCAGTTTGGGTCGACCTGGGCCCGTACTGGAGCGGGCCGGGCCGGGCGTTCCGGCTTCGGCAGCGGCGTAATGAAGCGCTCGTTCAACGAGTGGGTGCTTGGCGCATCGTTCGATACCGGAGACGCGCCAACCCGGGTGGTCATGACATACTCGCCATCGTCCTCGGCCACGAGCGCGAAGACCGCTTCATTCGCCGTGATGGCTTTCCGCAGGTCGGCGGTGGAGATGCCCTGACCGGCTTCGAGGAATTCGGCCAGCGTGTCGAACTTCACGCGGATCGGCGAGTAGTCGGACATGAACATGCCCTGACCGCGAAGCACATCGAACGCGGCCGATGCGTTGGATTTCACGGCGGCGCTACCGGTGAACTTGGGCGTGCGGATTTCCTGGTTGGTGACCATTTGGGGCCAGCTCCTTGTTGTGGTTTAGGGGAGAGGGGCTCGATGCGAGCGGCGTCGAACCGGGTACCGGCGCGCCGGTGACTACCGAGCGGCTGCCAGAGGTTAGCGACTGACCCGGTTCTTGAGTGCTTCCACCAGTTGCGCCGTTGTCAGCGGAGATGTGGCGTTGCGCAGAAGCGTGAGCAGGAATGCCACATCGTCATCGGAAAGCCGCGGGTCGCTGCCGTGTGTTGCCATGCGGTCTGGGGACTCCTTGTT
>CAZUPA010000107.1:7941-11275 GCA_964622205.1 uncultured Sphaerobacteraceae bacterium | reverse complement strand
TCCCCGGCGCCAGGCAGGGAACCGGTGACGCTGGCGATTTCGGCGTCGATGTCCTCATCGGTGACCTCGACCTTTTCCTGCTTGGCGACTTCCTGGAGGAAGAGCGAGTTGCGCAGGCGGCGGGCAGCCTCGGGCCGGAGGTCGGTCTTGACGTCTTCCTCGGTCTTGTTCTGGAGCCGCAGGTACCCTGGCCATGGGGTGTTGCTGCGCTGGAGGTCTTCCTTGAGGTGGTTGAGCTGGTGCTCGACCTCCTCGTCGACCATCACGTCGGGGGCATCGATTTCGGCCACGCTGGCCATATCGTCGATCACCTTGTTGAGGACCTCGGTGCGGGCCTCGTTGGTGCGGCCGTTGTGGACATCGTCGCGAATCTGCTGGCGAAGCTCCTCAAGGGTTCCGGCCTCGTTGACGTCCTCGGCGAACTGGTCGTCCAGGTCAGGCAGCTTGCGCTCCTGGATCTGCTTGAGGGTGACCGTGTACGAGAGCGACTTGCCGCGAATGGATGGATCGGCGGTATCGTCGTCCTCTTCAAAGGCAAGGTCGAACGAGCCGGTGTCGCCGACGTTCATTTTCTCGAGTTTCTCGCGGAGCGAGGTGAGGAGATTGGTTTCGCCGAGCACGAACACGGCGTCGTCGATGGGTTCCTGGAACGGGGTGTCGCCGTCCATCACCTCGTAGCTGACGGTGACCTGGTCGCCCTCGCGAGGTGTGCGTTCCTCGGACGGATCGACCCACTCGCCGCGGGACTTGCGAAGACGGTCGAGGACTTCCTCCACATCTTCATCGGAAACGGCGGCGTCGACCGGGTCGACGCGGACGCTGGAGTAGTCGTTGAGGGTGATGGCGGGGAAGACCGGGACGGTGACGACGAAGTTGACCGGTTCGAGGTCGTTGATTTCGACGCTGGGTTCGCCGACCGGGGTGACGTCTTCCTGTTCGAGGGCCTGGCGATAGAGCTTGTCCATCACCTCGTCGGCGGCTTCGCGGAGGAAGACATCGCGACCATACATGCGCTCGATGACGTTGCGCGGGGCCTTGCCCTTGCGGAAGCCTGGGATCTGGACGTCTCGCGATACCTTGCGGAACGCCTTGGTCATCGCCTCGGCAAACTCGTCCTCATCGGCGGTAATGTCCAGCACGACCAGGCTGGCGGGCTTCCGTTCCACATTAAGTTTCACGCTTGCTTCGTCCTTCCAGAAGATGACTGCGAGTCTGGGGAATGCGGGATTCCCAATAACCCAATGCAAAAAGTGTGCCGGGCCGCTGGCGGGCTGGCCACCGTGGCGGCCGGCAAGATGTTCCGAGCCAGATCGAAGGGTCCTGACCGGGCGGCACATGCCCAATATGTGCTCGCGGCCCGTTTCGGGCACAACGAAAGACCGCATCGATAGACATATCGACAGCGCCGAAGTATACCACCGTCTCCCGCGCGTCGCGCGAGGCCAAACCGGGAGATTCGCGCATGTGGGAAGGCGTGGTTCGCGTGACCGGGCCGCGCGTGTACGGCGGGTCGGCGTGAAGGAAGCTCTCACGGCGGCGCGTCCGTCATGGAAGGGAGACGGCGCGCGGAATGGGTGGGCGATCGTGGGGGTAGCGCGGCAATCAGGTGTACGTTCGGATTGTTCATTCACCGGCATGATGGTACTGTACGTGCATGCCTATCATTTGCGTGTCGCCCGTGTAAGGGGGAGCGTTGGGATGAGGGGTGTACGGACACTCTTTGCGGAATTGGCCGCTGGCGAGGATAATCTTCCTGGCTGCCACGATGCCCATGCATCGCCCGCCGGCAGTGACAACCGCAAGCACCATCCGCGATCGGGCCGTAACGTCCGGAACAGCGGGAATGAAGACGGAGAGCGAGCCTGAGCCGGCAAGGGGCCAGGCGGGATCGACGCCGATCTCAGGATGGATGACCACCGCGCCAGGAATGGAATCGCGCGGGTGGAGAGATCACCGGGAAAACGGGCATATTGGGGAGCCATTCCAGGATGCAACTTGACGAGATTGCTCGTTCCACACCATTGACCGCTGGCCGGATCCGGCCGCCGAGGAGGGAAGGCGCGGTGATAACCGCTACCAACACGTCGTCTTTAGCCGGACGAGTACGAATACTGGCTCTGGCTGGCATGCTGGCGGTGGGAATGGTCTTTCCGGCCGCTCAGGCCGCGCGAGCTGACACCCTGGCCGGAGACGGGACGGAAGCGTCCACCTCGGTCCCCGCTGGCCTGTCGATCACCGTGGAAACCGTGGATCAGCTCACCGGCCTGACCGCCGTGGTGGCGACAGGCGGCGAGAACGTGAACCTCCGGGAGGAGGCGACCGACGAATCCGAATCGCTGGCGAAGGTTGCCGATGGATCCGTGGTGAACCTGCGCGTGGACATGGTCGACACCGTGTACGACGATGCGGGGATTCGCTGGTGGCCGGTGAGCCACGACGGAATTGATGGATGGATTTC
The DNA here is from genome assembly GCA_964622205.1 of uncultured Sphaerobacteraceae bacterium. Taxonomy (GTDB): domain Bacteria; phylum Chloroflexota; class Chloroflexia; order Thermomicrobiales; family UBA6265; genus JACCYX01. The sequence goes on along the minus strand of CAZUPA010000107.1, from coordinate 8,817 downwards.
CGGACAGTTCCTCACCCAGGCCACGACCGCCGAGGGCGATATCGTGTCCGCGAACCTGGTGGCGTTCGACTTCACGGATCAGGCCGACGAGCACTCGACGGCCAAGGTGTTCGGAAATGGGCAGAACGTCAACGTCCGCGTCGAGCCTTCGGCGACGAGCGAGATTCTGACCAAGGCGGCCGATGGCCAGGTGATCAGCCTGCGCATCGACATGGTGGACACCGTGTACGACGCGGCCAACACCCGCTGGTGGCCGGTGACCGTGAACGGCCACGAAGGCTGGATTTCGGGCTTCCAGCTGACCGATAGCAATGGCGCGCCGACGACCCAGCCGGGCGAGTCACCGGCGGTTCCGACCACGACCACCGAGTCGACATCCGAGACCGTGACCGGTGAGCCCACCTCCGAGGACACGGCGACCGAAGACGCCAGCGGCGCGAAGTTCAGCGCCGGCGATTTCGCCCAGGTCTTCACTGGAGACGGGACGGCGATCAACGTGCGGGAGTCCGGCGCGCCAGACGCGGCGGTGATCGGCGGGCTCGATGACGGCGAGATCGTGGAGATCGTCAGCGGGCCGATCGATAGCGATGGCAGCGCGGCTGGCTGGTACGAAGTACGGAACGCGAACATCACCGGATTCGTGGATGGTGACCTGCTGATTACCTCGGTGGAATCCACGGAACAGGGCTCGCGCTCGACAGAGCCGCCGCTTTCGGAAGAAGAAGAGGCGACCGTCGACGCGACGCGGACCCCGGAGGCGACGAGCGAGCCAACGGCTACCCAGGAACCGGCGGAAGAGGAAGCTTCCTCCGCGCAGTTCATCTTCCCGCTTGAGAATTACCGGCGCACGCAGGGATTCGGATGCAGCAACCTTGG
>CAZUPA010000107.1:1829-7841 GCA_964622205.1 uncultured Sphaerobacteraceae bacterium | reverse complement strand
GATCGGCAAGGGCCCTGGCATTCGCCGGGGCCTTTGTCGCACGCGGGTGATTCCCAATCCGGGGGTGGATGCTAGAATCACGGCCATACCTTTCGATCCCCGGCCCCGCGCCACACGAACAAGGGAGTTCGCATCGCCATGCCCAGTTCAGTCCAACTCACCGCGCCGGTCAGCGACGCCGCCGCGCCCTACGTTTCCGATGCCGCGCTGGAGTTCGTGGCCGACCTGCAACGGACATTCAATGGACGGCGAATCGAGTTGCTGGCCGCCCGCGGCGTGCGCCAGCAGCGGATCAACGATGGCGCCCAGCTCGGGTTTCTCGACGAGACGGCGGATGTGCGGAGCGGCGATTGGTCGGTGGCGCCAGCCCCGGCCGACCTGAACGACCGCCGCGCCGAGATCACCGGTCCATGCGACCGGAAGATGGTGATCAACGCGCTCAACTCGGGCGCCAAGGTCTTCATGGCGGACCTCGAGGATGCGTCTTCCCCAACGTGGGAGAACGTCACCGATGGGCAGCGCAACCTGGCCGACGCGGTGCGGAGGACGATTACCTTCCAGAACCCGGATGGACGGAGCTACGAACTGAACGAGACGACGGCGACCCTGGTGGTGCGCCCGCGCGGGTGGCACCTGAACGAGCGGCACATCCTGATCGATGGCGAGGAAGCCTCGGGCAGCCTGGTCGACTTCGGGCTGTACTTCTTCAACAACGCGAAGGAACTGCTGGAGCGGGGAAGCGGACCGTACTTCTACCTGCCGAAGATGGAGAGCCATCTGGAAGCGCGGCTGTGGAACGATGTGTTCACCAGGGCGCAGGAGAAGCTGGGGATTCCGCAGGGCTCGGTGCGGGCGACGGTGCTGGTGGAGACTTTCCCGGCGGCGTTCGAGATGGAAGAAATCCTCTACGAGTTGCGGGACCACGCGGCCGGGTTGAACGCCGGGCGGTGGGATTACATCTTCAGCGCGATCAAGACCTATCAGAACGATGCGACCAAGGTGCTCCCGGACCGGGCGCAGGTGACGATGGCTGTCCCGTTCATGAGCGCCTACGCGCGGTTGCTGGTGCACACCTGCCATAAGCGCGGCGCGCACGCGATTGGTGGCATGGCGGCGTTCATCCCCTCGCGGCGGGACGAGGAGGCCAATGCGATCGCTTTCGCCAAGGTGCATGAGGACAAGGAGCGGGAAGCGACGCTCGGGTTCGATGGGACGTGGGTGGCGCATCCTGGCCTGGTGCCGGTGGCGATCGAAGAGCTGACGAAGAAGCTTGGGGAGAGACCGAACCAGAAGCATGTCAACGCGACGACCGATCCGGGTATTTCCAGCGCGCAATTGCTCGACTTCGCGGTCGAGGGCGGCGAGATCACCGAAAATGGCCTGCGGCTGAACATCAACGTGGCGTTGCAGTACATCAACTCGTGGCTGAACGGCGTTGGCGCGGCGGCGATCATGAACCTGATGGAAGACGCGGCGACGGCCGAGATTTCGCGGGCGCAAATCTGGCAGTGGATCAAGCATGGCAGGCGAACCGCCGGGGGCGACGACATCACCGTGGAGCTCTACGACCGGCTGCGGGCGGAAGAACTCGACAAGCTCGGCGGGGCGGGCGAGAGCCGGTATGGGGAAGCCGCCCAGGTGCTCGACCTGCTGGTGCATGGCACGAGCTTCATTCCCTTCCTGACGCTTCCGGCCTACAGCCTGCTGGATTAGGCGGTCCGATGGGCAGGATCCCGCTGGCGGAGTTCAACCGGATGACGACCGGGGAGGCAACGAGCCTCCTCGGCGTCATCTTCGAGCACTCCCCATGGATCGTGGAAGCGACCTGGGAAGAGGCGCCGTTCGACTCGGTGGAGGCGATGCACGCGGCGCTGCTGGAGACCGTGGCGACATCGGGCGAAGAGCGGCAACTGGCGCTGATCCGGGCGCATCCGGACCTGGTGGGACGCGCGGCGCGGGCCGGGAGGCTGACCCGTGAATCCACCGGCGAGCAGCGGGCGGCGGGCCTGGGGCCGGATGACCTCACGGCGGAGGATGTCGAGCGCTTCACCCAATACAACGCCGCATACCAGGAACGATTCGGCTTCCCGTTCGTGATCTGCGCGCGCGAGAACAGGAAGGCGAGCATCCTGGCCGGGTTCGAGACGCGGTTGGAGCACGACGAGGCGACGGAGCGGGAGACCGCCTTGCGCGAGATCGGGCGGATCGCGTGGTACCGCCTGGTGGACCTGGTGGAGCCGTAGGGTTCCGTTCGCCAGTGGGCGGCGCGGATGTCATGCTTTGCTGGACAGCGTGACGACGAGATTCATGACGCACTCCGGGGGATGTCCACCATGGCGCACAGGTACGAAATCAGTTACGGCAAGCTGCGGGTTCCGGTATATCGTGTGTACGCGCGGCCACTGACAGGGCTGATGCCGGTTCCAGAATCGCCATTCCTGGGGCGGGACAACGTGCTGCTCGCGGCCGAAGTCGACATGGAAGTGTTCGGAACGGACTTCCTGCCGTCGTACACCGTGGGCGATAACTCGATGGTGGTGGCGACGGATTCGATGAAGAACATCATCATCCGCCAGGCGCTGGAGTTCGACGGCTGCACGCTCGAAGGATACCTGGCCCAGGTGGGCCGGCACTTCATCTCCAGTTACGAGCAGGTGCATGACGTGCGGCTGACGGTGCGCGAGCTTCCGTTTCCGGCGGCGCTGGTTCCGGCGGACGAGGGGTCGTTCCGGGAGAGTTCGGTGCTGTACCTGGGCAGCGGGCGGGCCGATTTCGCGACGGCGAGCCTCGACATGAAGCGGATCGACGGCGAACCGCGGGTGACGGCGCACGAGAGCGGCCGGGTGGGGATCAGGCTGTTCAAGGTGACCGGGAGCTCGTTCACGCGGTTCGTGCGCGACGAGCACACGACGCTGCCAGACCGCGCCGACCGGCCGCTATTCATCTACATGGACGTGTTCTGGACCTATCGCTCGGTGGACGATGCGTTTGGCGAGCATGCGCACCGCTACGTGGCGGCCGAGCAGGTGCATGACATCTGCGCGGCGGTGTTCGGCGGATTCGTGAGCGAGTCGATCCAGCACCTGGTGCATGAGATGGGCAAGCGGCTGCTGGTGCGGTATCCGCAATTGGCGGAGGTGCGGTTCAGCGCCCAGAACCGGACGCGGGATCCGTACGGGCAATCGGAGGCAAGCCCGGAGGTTCGCGTCTACAGCGATCCGTTCCCGGCCTACGGGTTGATCACGCTGCGGATGTCGCGTGATGACGAGGCGGGAGAGGCCTAGTGGGACGGTTGACGACGCATGTGCTCGACACGGCGCGGGGGATACCGGCGGCGGGGATCGAGGTAACGCTGCTGAAAGTGGTGGGTGACGAGGCGATCGAGCTGGTGACGACGCTGACGAACGCCGATGGACGGACGGACGCGCCGTTGTTGGATGGCGAGGAGTTCGAGGCGGGGACGTACGAACTCGCGTTCGATGTGGCTCCGTATTTTGAGCGGCAGCCGCTGGAGACGACCGATCCGCCGTTTCTCGATATCGTGACCGTGCGGTTCACCATCGCCGATGCCAGCCAGCGCCTGCATGTGCCGCTGCTGGTTTCGCCGTGGGCGTATTCGACCTATCGCGGTAGCTGACCGACGTCACGCGCTACCACCGTTTGCTCCAGGACCGCTCCTCCGCTGACGCTCAGCACAGGCTGGGCGGTCCCTATGCCTGAATTCACCACATTAGGAAGCCCATAAGCCGGCCAAAATCCGGCGCCAAATCGCTCCTCTCCACACATTGCCCGCCGGTGTATGGGTTTCCCACGCCGAGCATGTAAAGGACGGCCCAATGCCTGAGCTCTCCCAGTACGCGCGCCGGATCATGGAGCGCTGCGACATCCTCGCCGCCCACACGATGGTGGAGGGCCAGATCACGCGGCCATACGGGACGCCCGCGCTTCTGGCCGCCCGGGACAGGATCGCGGCATGGATGACGCAGGCGGGGATGTCCACACGGGTGGACACCATCGGGAACCTGATCGGGCGGTACGAGGCGAGCCCTGTCGTAGCGAATCCGAAGACGTTCGTGATTGGCGGGCACTTCGACTCCGTGGTCGACGCGGGACGGTACGACGGAACCCTGGGTGTGCTCAGCGGCATCGCGGCGGTGGAGCGATTGCGGGACGAGGGCGCGCGGCTGCCGTTCGAGGTCGAGGTGCTGGCGGTGGTGGAAGAGGAGGGGAATCGCTTCCACACAACATTCCTGGGGTCGAGCCCGTTGGCTGGGCAATGGGACCCGGCATGGCTGGACCTGGCCGATGACGAGGGCGTGACGCTGCGCGAGGCGATATCGGCGAGCGGCGGCGATCCGGATGCGATCGGGCGGGAGGCGTTCGACCCGGCGCGGATGCTGGGCTTCGTGGAGATGCATATCGAGCAGGGGCCGGTGCTGGAGTCGGAGGACCTGCCGGTGGCGGTGGTGTCTTCGATCACGGGCAGTTCGCGGGCGACGATGGTGTTCCACGGGACAGCCGGGCACGCGGGGACGGTTCCGATGGCATTGCGGCGGGATGCGCTGGCGGCGTCGGCGGAAATAGTGCTGACGGTGGAGGGGATTGGGCGGTCGGAGGCGGACCTGGTGGCGACCGTTGGCCGGGTGGAGGTTGGGCCTGGAGCGCCGAACGTGATTCCGGGACGGGTGGAGATGACGCTGGATTTGCGGCATCCCGATCCTGCTGTCCGGGAGCGGGCGATAGACGCGATCCGGGAAGCTGGACAGGAGATCGCGCGCCGGCGGGGCACGCGGCTGGAGTGGATCGAGGCGCCGGGATTCGATGGAATCGCGTGCGATCCAGCGCTTTCGGCGGCGCTTGGCGAGGCAATTTCCGGGGAGGGATACCGGGCGATAACGCTGTTCAGCGGCGCGGGGCACGACGCGCTGACGCTGTCGAAGGTGGCGCCGGTGTCGATGCTTTTCGTGCGATGCAAGGGCGGAATATCGCACAACCCGGCGGAGTCGATCGCGGTGGATGACGTCGATGCGGCGATGCGGGTGCTCGACCGGTTCCTGACCGGATTGGCGGGGCGAGGGTAGGGTTAACCCCCAGAAGGATTTCCGTATTTTTCGGTAGTGCGCGTCTCACAAACGTCTGGCACACTCGTTACAGGTGTGGTTATCGGCGATTGACCAGGCGGGTATATCTGATGGGAACGTGTATTTACCGGACATCTTTCACACACTGCGGGGCGTATTACGCGCCAAGGTTGCGGCCAGATGACGCCATCAGGGTAGTTGGCATGTTGACGAAGCCCATTATCGTCGCGGTTTCCGTGGCGCTTCTGGTGGTGGCGATGTTGTGGGCGGTCCAGACCGCGCCGCCGTTGTTCACCAATGGTCACCTCATGTCGCCGGGGTTCAATGCGCAATCGACTGGCACGTCGGCGGAAGAGCGCCAGCTTCAGGCCGAGGTCGACGAGTACCTGGCGGGGTTCACGCCGGCGCCGGTGAGCGAGGAAATGGGCCCGAGCCCGTAACGTTGTCCTCCAGGTGGAATGTATGAAGAGGCGCGCTGGATTGTATCCGGCGCGTTTTTTTCGTCGCCGAAGGCGCTCAGGTGCGAGAAGGGCCGGGCCAGGGTTATTGAGTATTGGCTCAGGTGTCGCCTTTGCGACGTTGAGTGACGACGCGAGGTCTGGGGGCCCTTCCGGGTGACGTGGTTCCGCGCTGGTGATTGAGCCAGACCTTGAGTTTGGCGTCGTGGAGGGGCTGCTTGCCTTCGACTTCCCAGGCGAAATCCTCGATGACCTGGATAGCCTGGGCCTTCCAATCGGGGCCGAGCGCGGCGATGTCGTTCATGGCGTTCAGAATCTCCGGAAAGGTTCGCAGGTGATGGCGGGCCGTGGACATTGCTTCGTCGTGGCGGCCCAATTCGATGAGCATGTCGAATGCCGGCTGCCACATGCCTGCTTCGCGGAACCTTTGGTACATCTGCTCGCTGGTGGCCCCGCCCGCTTCCATCAGTTGG
>CAZUPA010000107.1:0-1729 GCA_964622205.1 uncultured Sphaerobacteraceae bacterium | reverse complement strand
CTCCTGCCGCTCATCGCCGGTCGCATGACGGCAGATGATTTCCGGGACTTCGTAGCCCATTTCGCTGGAGTCCCGCCGGTACAGGTCGAATTGCCAGAACTCGAAAAGAGTCCTGAACAGCGCCAGGCGGGACTCCGGTGGGAAGCGGTCGGCTTCCGGCAGGTCGGATTGCACGTCAAGCGCATCTGTCAGGAGCAGCAGGCAGCCGCTGGTGAGGTCAGCCACGGTGTCGTCGACATACGAGAGCGAACCGGCGCCCTTCTCCACCTCTTTCAGGAGCACCGAGCACACGGTCTGAACGTTTGCCCAGTAGTCTTCGGTGGCCCACCGCCTGGCGAGATCGAGCAGATGGATGAATTCCAGCGGTGGTTCGTATTCACTTTCCCAATCCTGTTCTTCCTCGCGCTCCACCATGCGTTGCATGGCCCGGCCCGCGTCGCGCCTGAGCGCCTCGACGTTGACGGTGGACGTATTGGGAGAGGCGGCGGGTGGGAATTCAAGCTCAACCAGGCTTCGCAGATCGGGGTGGCGGGCGACCATCGCCTTGACGATGGCGATGAGGTCGTCGCTGCTTCGGTTCGCCAGGATTGCCTCCAGATCCGTCAGCCGCGCAAAGGAATCCGGGTTGTCGATCCAGGTCAGCAGCAGGGCCACGATGTGCTTGCAGAAGCCGCCACGCGGGCAGGTGCAGGAATAGGACGAAGGGTTGGCGCCCCTCTGGCCCTCGGTATGCAGGGTGGCCTTCACCACGTACGGCTCGTAGCCAGAACCTTCGCACCTGGCCTCGATGGCGTTGCCCTGGATGACAGTGTCGTGAATGTAGCCCCGGCGGAAGTAGGTTCTGCCTCGGCTGAAGCTCCCGCTGTCGGTCATCGCCGCCACATCGGAGTCGTTCAGCGGGGCGAGTCCTTGGTTGTCGCCAGGCACCTGTTTCGCCATGTGCATCCTCCCCAGGCGGGGGCTTCGGAGCCGCCGGCAAGTCCTAGAGATCGAGCGCGTCCAGTTCATCCTTCAGCGCGCGAAGCTTGGGGTAGCGTGCGCGGATATCCGCCATGCGCGCGTCCCAATCGGATTCCCTGCCATGCAGGTAGTCCACCGCCTTGGCGTGGGTGAGGACGGCGGCGGCCTCCCGGTAGGATTCGCGCTTTCGCTCGCCGATGAACTCCTCGGCCTGCATGAAGTAGATGGCGATCGCCTCGTCGGGGAACTCCCCCGCGGCGGCAAAGGCCAAATCCCGTTCCTGTTGAAGGAAATCGCTACGGTCGGGCGTGGCATGGTATCCCCATCCGCGCAGATAGGGGATCGAATCCCGGTCTACGCTGGCGTGCGTGTCCAGCGCCGCGCGGATGTCACCTTCCTCGATGTGGACATCGATCAGATCCATAAGGCGCTCTTCCTCGCGCATGATGTTCACCAGGTCCGCGCGAAGGTTGTCCCAGGTTCCAGGCTGCATGCCAGGCTGGTTGGCGATCGACCGAACCGCTTCCCACCGCGCCAGATTCGGCCGCCGCCGGAAGTAGCGTTGCGCGTAGTCGAGCGACTGGGCCGGCTTGTTGAGTTCCAGATACTTCGAGAGGATCCAGTACTCGATGGTGGCCTCGCGAAACTTGCTCTCCGGAGGGCCGGTCCATGGGAATCCGCGATAGAGCGGCAGAGCGCTTTCACCGCTGGGCCGGCTGTAATCCACGACCTCGTCGAGAATCGCGTTCGTGAAATCCGCGCCCATCAG
>CAZUPA010000106.1:0-11315 GCA_964622205.1 uncultured Sphaerobacteraceae bacterium | reverse complement strand
CGCCTCAACAAGTACGCCGACGAACTCATCGGCGAGGTCGGCGGCCAGTTTCGCTACGACCGCCGCTCCATGCTCGAATCCGTCTCCAAGCGCGCCCAGGAAGAGGTCGACCGCTATGACGCCGACGGCCACGCCCGCGAAATCTCGCTCTCGGTCCGCAACGCCGTGGCCGGGGTCGCTGTCGCCGAGGCCGGGGCGGTTGGGCTTGGCGCGCTGGTGGTCGCCGCCGCCTCCACCGCCGCCGTCGATGTCACCGGCATCCTCGCCGCCAGCGTCCTCGCCGGCATCGGCCTCTTCATCCTGCCCAACAAGCGCCGCACCGCCCGCAACGAGTTCCACGAACGCTCCCGCGAACTCGAACAGAGCCTGATCGATGTCATGCGCGACCAGTTCGAGCACGAACTCGAGCGCTCCGTCAACCGTATCAAGGACGCCATCGCGCCCTACACGCGCTTCGTGCGCTCCTCCCGCGAGCAGCTCCTCGCGCTCGAAACCGATCTCACCGGAATCGAGTCCGAACTCCGCACCCTGCGCCACCAGATCGGAACCGATCCCGCGCTGCCCCAGCGCGCCAGCGCGCCGTAACCTCCTCCGCCATGTCAGGGGAACCCACGGCCTGGCGGAGTCGTTTGCACAAGGCACGCATCTCCCGCGGTGAACGTCGTCGCGCTTCGGGAGCGATATCCTTTGCCCTGGCGAGGAAGGAATTCCACATGAACATCCAACGTCTCCGTTCAAGTGCGCTCGCCCTCATGGCCATCCTGGCCCTGCTGCCCGGCCTGGTTATCGCCCAGCAGGGCCACTCGCCCATCCAGGCCACGCCCGCCGCGTCTCCGGTGGCGGAGCCAGCCACTGAGTGGTCCGTCGACCGCATCGGTGTCGTCAGCGTCGACGGATCTCCTGTCACCATGTCGCCGGATGGAGCCTCGGTGGCCGGCATCGGTCCCGAGAAACAACTCTGCGTCTGGAACCTCCCGGCGTTGGAACCCACCTGCGAGGAACCTTCCGGCAGGAACATCAACCCCGATTCCATCGTCTGGTCCCCAGATGGAACCGCCATCGCGTTTACCCTCGACGTCTTCCTTCGCGGCGAGGAGAGCGACCTCTTTGTGTACGAGATCGAAACCGGCGTCAGCGCCAATCTCACCGACGACGGCGTGGAAGGGTCGCTATTCTCGGGGGGCGACAACGACGCGACCATGCTGGTCGATGTCATGCCCGCCTGGACCCACGACAGCCAGTCGCTGATCTTTGTCCGCAGCGATTTCACCCTCGAGGAGCCGGGCACTCACCTGATGTCCATCTCTCGCGCCGGTGGTGAGCCCGTCCTGCTCGAAACCGTTTCCGATTTTCCCTTCGCCATCTTCACCCAGATGCATCTGCTGGACGATGACTCGCTGCTCTTCGCGCTTGGGCCCGGTGACCTCGACGATCCCGATACCGGGATCTGGCTTCTCGCCTCCGACGGTGAGCTCACCCAGGTGATGTCCGCCCCCGCGGGCTCCGATTTTTCCTTGCCTGTCGTCACCGATGTTCACGAGCGGGACGGCGCCGTTCGCGTTGCCGCCTATTCGTATGCCGGGCTGACCCAGGGAAGGGGGACCGCGCCATTCGCCTTCATCCTCGACCTTGGCACGGGCGATGTCCTGCCGCTCGAATCGGACGACCCCTTCCGGCAAATCGGCCCCACCGTCTTTTCGCCGGACGGCGCGGCCATGTTTTCCGTGACGCCGGGTGGAGGGGTCGATTCCCTCATCATCATCCACGATGGAGAGCAGACGATGATGGAACTGGGCGTGGGCGATGAATCCACGTCCACGCCCGTGCGGCTGAATCGCGGGCTCGAATGGCGGGGCGAAGGCGTGCTGTTCATCCCGAATGCGGTGGTTCGTGATCCCTACGTCGTCATCCTCGACGCCTGACATTGAATGGTTCCGTTTGTGGTCGCGTCGTCCCGGCATCCTTTCCCGGCATGATGTACACTCCGGAACCTTGCCCGGCGCAACGACGTTGGGTGTGTGGAGGCCGATTGGCCTCGCGGCGGTCAATCGCCGGAAGAAACGGATAAAGAAGGGTCCTGCGTCCATGCGTTTTCGCACGAAACTCTCGGTACTGCTCGCCGTGCTGCTCCTTGCCTTCACCTTCCTTGGGGGAACCGGCGTCGGCGCCCAGGATGACGTGGAAGATAGCCTCGACATCAACGATCTCGAAGGCATCCAGTACGGTGTGAACCGTACGTATTCCATCGATTACAGCGCCATGATGGACGCCATGAGCACGCCGGGCGCCGAACTCGAAATGCCGTCCGGTCTTGTCGCGCTCAGCGCCATCGTGTTCGAGTTCGATGAGCCGGGCAACGCCGAGTCCGCCTTCAACGTCGTCAACGATGAACTCGGCGGAGAGAACCTGTTGTCCGAGGAGGGAATCGAGGAAGTCGACATCGACCTTGGCGACAATAGCGTTGCGTTCGCGGGCATCGAGGACTACGACGGCGTCGAGTCCGATGTCTTCATCGCCGTCGTTCAGCAGGACAACTATCTCTACATGGTCTACGCTGGCAGCACCGAGATCGACCTTCAGGAAACGGTCAGGAACTTCACCAGCACGCTCATCGACAATGATGGCAGTGGCGAAGGTGAGGCCAATGAGGATGGAACGTACTCTGGCGGCCTCTGGGACAAGTTCCCGGCCGCCGATGATGAACTCGTCTCCGGCCTGACGGCGTTCGACATGGTCGTCTACCCCGAGCCCGAAACTGGAGAAGAGGGATAGGCTCCCGCCTCTCCTGAATCCACGATCGTCCCAACAGCCCGGCGAGGCATGCCTCGCCGGGCTGTTGTCCAGTCCGGGCTTCGCCCGCGGCGTTCCGGGGTAGACTGCACGTGGCATTTCGCGATTCCATACATAGCGAGGCGGGAATGGCATGGTACGGAAGGTGATGGCGGCGTTCGGTATCTGCATGGCGTTGGCGGTGGGCCTGGGGCAGCCAGCCGCGGCCCAGTCGTTCGAAAGCCTGCCCGGTCTCGAGCGCGCGGTCGTCCGGGCCTATATCGCACCGAGCGGAGAATCCACGGAGGTCACGGTCGTCAGGGAGAATGAGGAGGGCACGCCGCTCGCCGAGCCGGAAATCGTCCAGGCGTCCACACCCGCCGCGACGCCCGATCCCGCCACGCTTACCGGTGTCGTCTTCCTCAGCATTGGCGTCTTCGAGTTCGATTCGGCCGATTCCGCCATCGCGGCCTTCAATAGCCTGGCCATGTACGCGACCGAAGTCTCCAGCAGCGATCCCCAGTTCGCCGGTGGGTCCCGAACCGAGCTTGACGGCATCGGCGACCAGTCGATCCATGCCACCGCCACCCAGACGCGCCAGGACGTCCCGTTCTCCTACCTGCTCACCGTGGTTCGCGGCGACCGGTACGTGTATCTGCTCCAGGGCACGCTGGTCCGCCAGGACGCCACCGAAGAGGTCCGGCGGATGGTTCCGCGGCTGATCGAGAACCCGGTTGGCGAGACCGTGACCTTCGACCCGAACGGCAATTCCACCGGCGGCCTCTGGGACAAGTACATCGGCGTCGATCCGGTTCTCATTGATGGCTCGGATATCTTCGACGTGATCGTCTTCCCCACCGATGTGAACGCCTGATCCCATCCCATTCGTGTGCGCTCGTTCTAATAAAAGGTGTCGTCATGCCGGGCGAGGCGATGGATGACGGATTTGCTTGAGTATTTCATGGCTTGAACCGCGGTAGTCGTCAGCCACCCACGAGTGGGCATGCCATTCAATCTATCGTCAAGAATCCTGGGGGCTCATGCAAAAGCGCCCGGCCAATTGGCCGGGCGCTTTCGTGTGTATCGCATTCGCGTGGCCGCCTATTCCTGGGGCGGACGCGGTCGCTGTTGTCGCCGGGGTTGCTCATCCGGCGCGGGCTGTGGAGCCCGCTGCCGCGGTGGTCGCTGACCGTCCTGCCGCGGTGGCGGCAGTGGTTCATCGTCGTACAGGGTGGCGGGCGGAAGATCCGGATCGTACGGTACCCGCTGGGGCGGGCGCTGATCACTTCGCTGCCGCGGAGCGCGGAGGGCTGGCTCGCCTTCCACCGGTGGCCGCGGCCGCGGCCGTGGCCGTCCCTCGGCCGGAGGGGCGGTTTCCGGTCCGCGAATGAACTCGTAGCCCACCGCGCCAATCGCGCCGCCGATGAATGGCGCCGTCAGGTAAATCCAGATGTCATCGAACGACCACGACGCCAGCGCTGGGCCAAGCGAGCGGAACGGGTTCACCGAACCGCCGGTGATTGGGCCCGCGATGATCTCGATCATCAGCAGCGTCGCGCCGATCGCGAGGCCGACCGCCGCCGCGGGAACCCGCTTGTCGGTCGCCACCGCCACGATGATGAACACGAACAGCGCCGTCGTCACCAACTCCAGCAGGAAGCCATCGAGCACGCTGTAGCCTTCGGCCACCGAGGTGCCGCCGAGGCCGTTGATGTTCCCATGGATCAGGCGCAGGAACAACGATGCCAGGATTGCTCCCACGAACTGTGCCCCGAGGTAGTAGGGCACTTGCGGCATCGGGAATCGCCCGATCAGCGTCAGGCCAACCGTTACCGCCGGGTTGACGTGGGCGCCCGAAACGTGACCCAGTGCGTAAACGATGCCCATCAGCGCGAAGCCGAAGGCCAGCGCGTAGTTGGAGCCGATCATCGCGGCGCCAGTGCCAGCCAGCACCAGGATGAATGTTCCAATGGCCTCGGCCATCATCTTCCTGATGAGGTCTTCCTGAACGACCATTCCCTCTCTCCCCGCTCACTTGCGGCCATTTTCTGACCCGCATCCATCCGTGAGTGTCGCCCGCCGGAACCACCATTAACCCAGCACTGGCTGTTCGGTGGCGACTAGGCTCACATTGTACAGGCATGGCCGGTGTCAGAGTAATGCGGGGCCACACCGATGGTTCACGCGGTCGCGCCCGTCGCCGGTTCCGCCGTGGGATCGAATGGCCGTACCTGTGCAATCCCCAACGCCGATATCGTCACCACCACCGCCAGCGCCCAGTACACCGGCACATACCCGCCCCAGGCAACCACCAGCAGGCTCACGATCAGTGGCCCCGCCGCCATCGCCGACTGGGACACGAACGCCATCGTGCCCGAAATCGCCCCGTACGCCCGCAGTCCGAACACATCTGCCACCAGGCTTGCCCGCATCAGCGTCAGCGCCCCGTTCCCGGCGCTGAACAGCACCACGAACAGCCACACCCCCATTGCCGAATCGGCCATGGCCAGCACCGCGATCCCGGACGCGTGGAGCACGAAGATCGCGATCGAGGTTGGCCGGTGCCCAAACTTGTCGGCCAGCGGCGCGAACACGATGCGGCCAGGCAGCTTGAACAGTCCAATCGCGCCCGCCGCTGTCGCGGCGAATGCCGGCGAGAATCCTTCGTCCTGCAGGTAGGGGATGAGGTGGATCTGCACCGCCACCGCGCACCCCCAGATCACCGCGAACGAGGTCGCGATCCACCAGAACTGCGTCGTGTGCATCGCGTCGCCGAGCGTGACGCTCGAACTCCCGGAGGGTGTACCCGGTGCCACCGGGGCGGCCGAAGGGTTGGCCACATGCAGCACCTCCACCGGCCGCGTGCCGTCTGGCGCAAGGTGCAGGTCCGATGGCTGATGCCGCACGAACAGCGCATGGGGCAGGATCGTCGTCACCGCCAGGATGACCGCCAGCACCATCAGTGACTCCCGCCAGCCAAACCCTTCCACCAGCCAGGTGGTCAGCGGCAGGAACACCACGCTCGCCAGGCCACCGGTGAACGTCAGCACGGCCAGCGCCCGGTTCCGGTCCCGCCGGAACCACGTCGCCACGATCACGAAGGTCGGCTCGTAGAGCACCGCCGCCATCGTGATACCGATGCCCACCCAGATCAGGAAGAACATCGGCAGCGTTTGCACGGTCGACCACGCCACCACCATCAGCGCCGCGCCGATCGATCCCACGGTCATCAGCAACCTGGCGCCATGGCGGTCCACCCACCGCCCCACGGGAATCCCGGCCAGCCCAGCCACCAGGCCGCCCACCGAGAACGCCGCCGTCATCTGCACCCGGCTCCAGCCCAGGTCGTCGCCCATTGGCACGATCAATACCGAGAACGCGTAGTACAGCACCCCCCATGAGACAAGCTCGGTGAAGGAGACCATCCACACCAGCACCCACCCGTAATACCAACGCCCACCGGAAAGGGGTGGGCGTCGATTCAACATCCCTGTGGCGTTGGTTGGGAACTTCGGCATGTGGGCTTTCGGCGATCGAACGGGGCCAGCGCGGTTAACAATGCTGGATCATCGCAGCCGCTCGCCGCCGGCGCAACAGGGTACGCATCTGTCCAACGGGATCACGCAACGCTGCGTGGTCTGCTCACGGCGAGGCTCGTCTTCGCCCAGCATTGGCGCGAAAACTCCAAGGTCAGCTGCTGTCGAGGGACATTTCCACCCCTCGTGCCAAACCATGCACCAGTACGGAAATCCTGGGCAACCATCGCGGGCAATTGTGCATGCGCGATCCTGGTTGCCGTATGGGTTTCCCCCGTACCGGCGTATCGATTTCCCCTGGCCACTCCGCCCGCAGTGTCGTTCGGCTGGGGTCGTCTTACACCGGGCAGGTAGTGTGAACGCCACCCCGGACTCAGTCCCGCTGAAGATCGATTACGATCGGAGTCGCCGTTCGCGACCACTCGTTGGGAAGCGGCGCGTCGCTCTCGGCGTCGAAGTCGTAATACTTGCCGGCCACCACGCGCCGTATCCGCTGGTCGAGCGTCGCGTCCTCGACCAGGTTCGCCACGCCCGTGACCCAGATGTCGCCCACCCGGAACCGCACGCTGGGCATCTTCTGGAAGTTCTTCACCCAGTCCTTGTCCAGGCCGCCGCCCGAAAGGATGTAGATCATCCCGTTCTCGTAGGCGAACCAGATCTCGGTTTCGCGGGGTTGCCCGCTCACCCGGCCCGTCGTCTCCAGGTAGCCGAGTTTGGTCGCGGGATCGAACGCTGGCGTGTCGTTGCCGGTCATCGCGTTGCTCCTCGCCGGTCAGGACCCGATTGGCCGGTTGGCCCAGTCCACAACGGCATCCATCAGTTCCACGCAGTTGCCATCGGGATCGTCCAGGTACAGGGAGCGGTTGCCATCGTCGAACTCGATCCGCAACGTCTCGTATCCGAGTTTCGCCAGCCGGTCCTGAACCTCGTCGATGCTTCCATGAGGTATCCGCAACGCGAAGTGGACGTGTACCCCGCCCCGACCGTTGGCGATCGCTCCGATCGCGGCCTTCGCCGTCCACAGGCCCAGCGCCGCCGAATCGCCCATGTCCAGCCACACGGCGGGCCGATCCTCGCCCCACCGTTGCACGACTTCCAGCCCGATCACGTCCTGGTAGAACCTCACCGATTCGTCGAGATCCGCCACCTCCAGCACCATCTCGTGCATGCCAGCCGGCCGAATGCGTGGTGTGCCGTTGGTCGCCATGGCGTCTATCCCTCGGAGGCCAGTCCCTGCCGCGCGGCGGCGCGCCCGCGCAGGTAACCCGAGAACGACACCAGCTCGTCCACCATCAGGTCGATTCGCTGGTCGATCTTCGGGCTGTTGATCCGTACCGTATCGCGATTCACCGTGTCCTCGGGAACCGCCACATGCGTCGGAATCGCGATGCCCTTGAGCCCGCGCACGCAGTTGGTCAGCGCGTGCAGCACGCCCATCGCCGTCATCCCACCGTACGCCATCAGACCCACGGGCTTGCCGCCGAAGTAGGGCGGATCGTCCCGTCCCAGGAAGATGAGGAGGTCGAGCACGTTCTTGATCGCGCCGGATATCGTGCCGTGATAGGTGGGCGAGCAGATGATGATGCCATCCGCCCTGCGCACCTCGTTCAGCAACCAGTTCAGCGTCGGCGGGTAATCCTCCAGGCGCCATTCGGTGTGCAGCAGGGGCAGGTTCAGGTCGTACACCGTCGCCAGCGAGGTCTCGCAGCCCAGCAACTCGGCCTTGCGCAACGCCTCCTGCAGCGGAACCAGGCTCCACGATTTGGCGCTGGTCGTTCCCCCGATCCCCAGGATGCGCACCGGCTCCCTGGCGGTTCGATTGCCGGTCACGGTCTGGAGCGATACGAGTTTGGACGGGGAGGGATTCTTGGCCTCGGTCATGATTGGCGCGCCTTTCGTGGCATGGTCCCCATTGATGGCTCCGGCGTGGAACGAAGGTTGCCTTCCACCCGGAGTTTTCGCATTACTTCTCACATGATAGTGCCTGCGTTATCGTCGCGCGAAATCCGTGTCGCGCCGGTTTTGCCGCCTCGAACCCTCATCGCAGGGTCCGAACCGGTGTCCTGAACCACAGGTATGGGACATAACACAGGATGAGCAGGCCGTTGACGGCCACCGCCCACTGCACGTCGATCAACCTCGCCAGGTACCCCGCCAGCAGCCCGCCGATCGGCGTCAACCCCCACAGCATCGACTGCACCGACACCACCCGGCCCCGGTACGATTCGTCCACGTTGGTCTGCACCAGCGTGTCGGCCAGCGTCGAATACAGCGACCACACCATGCCGATGAAGAACGCCACCGGGAAGGAGAGCCACGGGTTGGACGACAGTCCGAACACGGCCACCGCCACCCCGAACGCGGCCACCCCGATGATCACCAGGCGGCCACGCTGGTGCGTCCCGGTAAGGAACGCCACCGCGATCGTGCCGGTCAGCGATCCCGCGCCAACCGTTCCCAGCAACCAGCCGAGCCCGCCATCGGGCAGGTGAAGCACGTCCTCCACGATGGCGGGGGCCATGGTGGAGTAGCTCATTCCCAGCGCGATTGGCACGATGTCCACCGACAGCAGGCCGCGCATGGTAGGCGTTCGCCAGATGTAGCGATACCCCTCCTTGAGCATCGTCAGTGGCCGCGCGGCCTCCGCCGCCGGGGTCAGGTGGGACCGCGCCACGGTCAGCGTCATCACGATGAGGAGCAGCGGCAGGATGGCGATGGTGGTGAACAGGAAGCAGGCCGCGATTCCGACCCCGGCGATGATCCAGCCGGCGATGGTCGGCCCAATGATGCGCGCGCCGTTGAATCCGGCCATGTTCAGCGCGATCGCGCTTTGCAGTTCCCGCCGTTGCACCAGCGAGGGCACCAGCGCCAGCCGCGCCGGCCAGTCGAAGCCCGATACTAGTCCCAGCAGCGCGCCGATCACCAACAGGTGCCAGAACCGCACGGCATCGGTGAACACCAGCAGGGTCAGCGCCGCGCTGGCCAGCAGCGCGGCGAGCTGCGTCACCACGATCACCTTGCGGCGGTCGACCCGATCCAGGTACGCCCCGGCGATCGGGCCCGCGATGAGTTCCGGAACCGCCTGGGCGAAGCCCATCAGGCCCAGCTTGAACGGATCGCCGGTCAGGTCGTAGACCAGCACGCCCATGGCCGTGATCCGCACCCAGATCCCGGTCATCGAGAGCGTGAACGTCACCCAGAACCGGGCGAAGCTCGAATTACGCAACGCGCCGAGCGGACCGGTCCGCTCGGGGTCCTGGTCCGGGTGAAGCACGGTGTCGCTGAGAACCGGGTCGTCCAGCGAGGCGGTGATGTGGGTATCCGTCGTGGCCGTTGCGCTCACGACGGGTGTCCTGGGTGGGAACGGCTGACTATGCTCACGCGAACGGGTCCCCTGTCTGGCGCGGCGAACACGGAACGATTGCTGGTCGCCACGATAACAGAGGACCCGGAATAAAACAATACAAGAGTTGGTTTATTCCGCCAGCCAGATCGGATTGGTCCACGCCTTCGTGCCATCGGCCGCCATCGCGGTCACCCGGCACCAGCCGCCTCGCTGGAACGACGCCAGCGACACCGACCCGCCTTCGACTGGTCCCGGAACCACGCGCTCCGTGCGCGAACCCTCGCCCGACACGATGATCACATCCACCGGCGAGCAGGCGATGTGCAGTCGGTCACCCTCGACCCGCACGTCGTGAAGTTCCGGCCCGGTCGAGGAGTAGTAGTGCCCCGCCTTCAATGCCTCCAGCAGCGATGCTTCGTCCAGCGATTCCGCCTTTACATGCACCCAGCCGCCGTAGGCGTCCCGCTCGGCGTCGCCCGGGTGCTTCATGTGCGCGTCGTCGGTGGCCGTCGCGTTGAGGCGATGGCCCTTCGCCAGCAGCAGATCGGTGAAGTGCCAGGATTCGCCCCGGGCCACTTCCACCTCGCAGCCGTGGTTGTAAACCTCCACCGCGTCCGCCAGGTCGAGCACGCTCTCCGCGTCGACGATCGACGTGGTGCTCCAGAAGGGATGGGCCAGTGAAATGAACGCCCCGGCCTCGCGGGCGCGGGCCGCCACCTGCCGTCCCGTCTCCTCCCGGCCGATCCAGGGGAAGTCGAGCGGCAACCCGTTGGCCACGATGTGCCACAGGTCCCCGCATTCCATGCCCGGCCCATGAATCTCCGCGCCGAGGATCGTCGTGAAGTCATCCGACCGCAGGTCGCGCGTGTCGGACACCACCGGGTCGACGCCGTCCTTCGGCAGGAAGTGATCGGTCAGCGACACGAAGTCGTAGCCCTGTTCCCGGTACCCGGCCAGGACATCGGCGGGCGATTTCGCGCCGTCCGAATTGGTCGAGTGCAGGTGCAGGTTGCCGCGGTAGAAGCGGCCAGGCTTGTCGAACGGGAGGTTGTGCATCGCGAGGGTTCTCCGCTAGGTATCGTGACCGGCCAAGGACAGTAGCGGGAATATTCCACGGTCCATCCGGTCACGCAATACCCTTGGGAATCCGTCCCTCCAGGTCAGGCCTGCCCGTCGCCCTGGCGATTTCCGCGGGACGCGTTCGACCGGTAGGCCGCGCGTTCCTTGTGCGTGTGCTCGTCGAGTGCCATCGCGGGCGCCGCGGCGAGTTCCGTCGAACGGGCCGACTCTGCCCGCATGCGCCGCGGCATCTCCTCGCTCACCCCGGCATACGCGCCTGTCGCCGCCATCGCATCAGCCTGCGCCAGTCTCGCGTGCGACTGTCCGAAAGCCTGTCGCGACTCCTCATACCGTCCAGCCCGGTCGAGAGCCAGCGCCTCTCGCTGATCGCGCAGCGATTCCTCCAATGCCCGCGCAATCTGCACGGCAGGTGTCACTGGCGCGGCCGCTGCGTCCATCACGCTGCCATGGACAAGTGGGGGCAGGGAGATGCTTTGCTGGAAGCGCACCCCGGATTCGGGCACGGTGTAGCGGCATCGTGCCAGCACATCCACCAATCCGGTCTCGATGGCAGCATGCTGGGTAAGCAGGATCACCAGGTCGAT
>CAZUPA010000105.1:0-11402 GCA_964622205.1 uncultured Sphaerobacteraceae bacterium | reverse complement strand
GCTCTCCAGCGTGCGGTTTTCCTGACGGAGGAGTTGGCCGAGACGGGCGATGCCGCGGTGGATGTCCTCCTCCGGGAGGGCGGCGTAGCCCATGAAGATCTGCGGCGTGGCGACGCTCCTTCCACGAGGCGTTCGCCGAACTGGGCGTGGAGCGGGTGCCGTCGAGGACCACGACCAGCGGGGTTCGGTGGGGGAGGTGCGCGGTCAGCCAGGCGGCCAGCACCCGGCGCAGGACGTTGAGGTCGACCCGCTCGCGGGCAAAGAGGCGATAGGCGGCGGACCAGTCGTGCTGGCCCTGGCCCGCGGTGACCAGGGCGCGGGTGAGGGTGTGGCGACCGACGGTCAGGAGCATCGCCAGGGTGAGCTGGACAACGCGGTCCGCGACCCGCCGCTGGCCGGTGGCGCGACGGGCGGCGTCGGTGAGGAAGCGAAGGACCCAGACGAGGAGGGGATCGGGAGACGGTGTGCGAGCATTGGTCATGGCGGCGACTCCGGCGGGGGCGGACGGAAGACCTCTACCCTATGGAGTTCGCCGCCATTTCTCAACTCCCCCCACCCAAATCGCCAAAGTTAAGGAAGCGGAGGAGCGAGCCAGATCTGGCTCGCTCCTCCGCTTCGTGATCAGGCCGGTTCCTGGGGCGCCTACTCGGCGGCACTCGGGCTGCCGAGCGGGGCGTCCCAGCCGATGCCGGGGGCATCCGGCGGGGAGATGCATCCGTCGGGGCCGATGCCGTCCTCGACGATGATCGGGTTGGTCTTCACCAGCGACTCGTACCAGGTGGTGTTCGGGATCGCGCAGGCGATGGCGAGGTTGGCCACGCCGCCGCCATGGACCTCGGCGCGCATGTTGAACGACTCGGCCAGGTGGGCGACGCGCAGGGCACCGGTGACCCCGCCCTTGTAGTGGGTGCTGGTGCGGACCATCTCGCATGCGTCGCTGGCGATGAAGTCGGCGATGTTGTAATGAGCGCCGTCGGACGTTTCGCCCGAGAGCAGTGGGATATCGACCTTGTCGCGGAGGCGGCGGTAGGCGTCGATGTTGAACTCGCGCATCGGCTCCTCGTACCAGAAGAAGCCAGCCTCGCCGAGGCCACGGCCGACGTAGATCGCATCGACTAGGTCGAACCCGGCGGAGCCGTCGTACATCAGTTCGATATCCGGACCTACGTGATTGCGGAGGGCCTGGCCGAGCTTGACGTCCATCTTCGGGTCGCCCCAGGCGTGGAGCTTGATGGCCTTGAACCCGGCGTCCAGGCACTGGTCGGCGATGTCGAGGAACTCCTCGATGGTGCTGTACGTCACGGTGCTGGCGTAGGCGGGAATGCGGTCGCGGTAGCCGCCGATCAGCTTGTAGAGCGGCAGGTTGGCGGCCTTGGCGGTGAGGTCCCACAGGGCGATGTCGATCATGCCGAGCCCGTAGATGGGGATCTCCTCCAGGCGGTCGAGTTCCCAGACGCGCTTCCAGAGCTCTTCCTTCATCAGCGGGTCGTGGCCGACGAGGTCGTCGCGGAGGCGGCGGTCGACGATGTCGCGCATGATGGCGCCGTGGGAACCGCGGGATTCGCCGGTGATCCCCTCGTCGGTTTCGACGATGATGCGGATGGTGTCGGCTTCAGTGCCGGAGCCAGGGAGGCCCTTGCGCCAGACGAACTGGTGCTCGATGGGGACGATGGCTGTTTCGACCTTGATGTCCGTGATCTTCATGAGGTGTTCGCTCCTGCCAGGGTGATCGATTCCGTGCTCGTTGTTGTCGTTCTATCACACGCATCCCTGTGGCCCGATAGTGACGTCCTTTCGCTTGAGTGAGGTCCATATCCCGAGCTTAACCGCGAATGGATCCGGAGAGAATTCCTGATGTGAGGCGTCGCTGGAAAATGAAGTACAGCAGGATGGTTGGGGCGGTAACGACCACGATTCCCGCGAACAGCGGACCGTACAACGTGGCGGCCTGGCTTCTGGTGGACAGCTCGGCGATGGCCAGGGTGGCGGTGCGCATGTTATCCGACTTGAGCACCAGCAGGCCGTAAATGAACTCGTTCCAGACCGAGATGAATTGCATGAGGCCCACCACGACCAGGCCGGGAACGGAGAGGGGCAGCACGATTCGCCAGTAGGTGCCAAACAGGCCCGTGCCTTCCAGCCGGCTGGCGTCGATCAGTTCATTGGGGACACCCGAGGAGATGTACTGCCGCATGAGGAAGATACTCAGGGGCGGCGCCCACCAGGGGATGATCAGCGGCCAGAAGGTGTTGATCCAACCGAATTTGATCATCAGCAGGTAGAACGGGATGATGGTGGTTTGGCCGCTCGGCATCGCCGAGGTAATGAGGACGCAGATGAACAGGATGTCGCGTCCGGGAAACTGCCGCTTGGCGAACACATACCCGGCCAGCGAGCAGAAGAAGAGCACGCCGGTGGTTTGGGCGACCGCCACGATGACGCTGTTGCGCAGGTATGTCGCGAAGTTGTAGTCGACGAAGATGGTCTTGAAGTTTTCCCAGATGGGAGTGGCGGGCCAGAGCTTGGGAGGAATCTTGAACATTTCCCCGCGGTCCATGAGCGAGCCGGAGAGCATGAAGTAGAACGGCGCGATACAGACGATCGCCGCCGCGACAAGCACGAGGTAGAGAACCGCATTCCCCGCGTAGCGGCTGATGACAGGACGTAGTTCCCTGCGCGCCTCGGCTGGCCGGATCCCCTGCTGGATATCGCCAGAGCCTGCATGGTCTGTTGCCATCAGATTGCCTCCCGCCGCCGCGTAACCAGGAACTGGAACACGACGATCACGATCATGGCCGCGCTGAGGATGAAGGTGAGCGCCGACGCGTCGCCGATGCGGGCCGCGCCAGTACTTCCGATACCTGTGCGATAGATGTGGAGCATGGGTGTGAGGGTTGAGTTGGCCGGGCCGCCCTCGGTGACGATGTAGGGTTGGCTGAACATGGTCATGACGCCAATGGTGGATGTAATCAGGAGAAACACAATAACTGGTCTCATCAATGGAAGCGTGATCTTCCAGAACACGTTGAAGGCGGAGGCGCCGTCGATCTTCGCTGCTTCGTAAATGTCGTTGTCGATTGCCTGCAGCCCACCGAGCACGATGAGGGTGGAAAAGCCGATCGAGCCCCATAGCGTGAGGGAGACGATGGGAACCTGGGCGAGCGTTGGGTCCTTGAGCCAGCCGATTGGCTCGACGCCAACATAGGAGAGAAGTGCGTTGAGCCAGCCATTGGCGGCGCCAAACAGGAGCTTCCAGACGATGCCAACGCCGATCAGTGAGCTGACTGTTGGTATGAAGATCAGCGTTCGAAACAGGCCCCGGAACTTCAGGAACGAGAGGTTGAGCAACACGCCGAACAGGAGTGGGAGGAAGATTCCCAATGGGACGATCAGGACCAGGTAGCGTGCCGTATTGGTGAACATCTTGCGGGTAACGGGATCGTTGAGGACGAAGTGGTAGTTATCCCAGCCAACCCACGTCGCGTCGGTAACGCCATCCCATTTCTGGAAGCTGAGCATGAGCGACCAGACGATGGGATAGGCGAAGAAGATGCCAAACAGAAAGAAGAATGGAGATATACAGAGATATTCCCGCCAATGAGACCTGATGGCGTGCCACCTGTTGCTGGCGGGCCGTGCTCTGGAGGTGGATGCGGTGGCGTTTGGAAGTGAAGCGGTTGCCATGGCGATTCCCGGATGTTGGCGATCTTCAGGAGTGAGAGGTATACGGCTCCAGCCCTGCCCATGTCGCGTGTCGGAAAAACGGGATAGGCCAGGGACAGCATCTCTGTCCCTGACCCACGGAGCCTATTGGTAGCGCGAGTTGAGCTCGCGAACCTGTTCGCCGAGGGCGGTGAGGCCCTCGCCGATATCGACGCTTCCTTCGAGAATGGGGATGATTCCGGTGCCGATGGTGGTCATTGCCTCGCCGAAGACGGCCTGCTTGTACCACGTGGCGGGGTACTCGGCGACGGCCTCGGTCCAGACTTCGTTGAATGCGAAGTCGCCGAATGCTTCACTCCGGACCGAGGTCCACGCTTCGCTTTCGAGGTAGGGAAGATAGGGCGGCAGGATGCCCCAGTTTCCGCAGGCCTCCGCGCCTTCCATGGTGGCCAAAGCGGTTTCCATGAAGTTCATGACTTCCTGCGGGTGTTCGGTGTAAATCGTGGATGCGATCGAGGCGCCGCCGAAATTGGCGGTGCGGGCGGAGCCTTCGCCCGCGGATGGAAGCAGTGCCACGCGCCACTGGCCGAGGCCACTTTGCTCGTCGTAGGCATTGGGCTCGATGCCATAGCCGCGATACCAGACCGCCTGGGTGGTGATGGCGACGTTTCCAGCGCCGATTTCGGCGAAGTAGTTTTCTTCGAGCGCATTCTCATCGATGTGGATATTGGCCTGGTAGAGCCGCTGGGCGATTTCCATGGCCTGAATGCCCAGCTCGTTGTCGAACGTCACTTCGGTGCCATCGGCGTTGGTGATGCCGCCCCCAAGCTGGCAGAGGATGAAGCTCCAAAGCTGCGCGGACGCGTCGGTGCCAACAGTTGGGATGACGAGCGAGGAAGCGCCGGTCGCCTCCTTGATCTGCGTACCCACTTCGATGAACTCATCCCACGTCCAGGATTCCGGGATGGAGACGCCCGCCTGATCGAGGAGATCCTGGCGATAGAAGAGGCCAACCGTGGCGATATCGCCAGGGAAGGCGGCGTATTTTCCGGTGGACGGAATGAAACATTCGGCGACCTTGCCGGGAGCGAGATCCGCTTCGTGCTTCTGCACCAGTTCGGTGACGTCGAGCAGGACCTCGGTTTTTCCAAGCTCCTGGACCATGCCGATTTCGGGCCAGAAGATGTCTGGCGTTCCTTCGCCATCGGCGGCGAGGGAGGCGCGGAGAACCAGGACGTCGTTCTGCTCCATCATGTTGAGCGTGACGTTCGGGTATTTCTCTTCGTAGATGGGCTTGACGTTGTCGAAGGGGTGATTGGCGTGGACAAAAACGTCGAGTGTGATTTGGTCCTGCGCGAGATGTGATTGGCGCTGGCGGTAGCCGCCAGGAGTTGCCAGGGCGTGACCTCCAAGCATGGTGGCGGCGCTCATTCCGGCGCCCGCGGCAAGCATGTTTCGACGAGAGAATGCTCGGTTTCTCACAGTTGTGTCTCCTCCATCCGGAGTTGTTGTTTGCAGGTTCAAGTCAGTGGGACCCAGGGGCATTGAATTCGGAGCTCACCTCTCTTTTCTTGTATGGCAATGCATCGATCGGGAGTTGCTCGCGAGGGACGATGGCGTAGTCGATTCGGCGGTGCCCAGGGCGATTGGGGGTTCATGAGTTTGCCTTGCCCGGTTCCGCCGGTCTTGTCTCCGGGAGATAGAACTGGACGACCCTGGATGTGTAACGAATGTGTTCGGCCATGGCGGTGGACGCGGCTTCGGGGTCGTGCTGGCGGATGGCGTCGAGGATGCGTTGATGGTGTTTCATCGCTTCGGACATCGACCCGGCGCGTTCGGAGAAGACGAGGACGATGTCGCGCTGCATGTCGCGGACGCTGGCGATGGCGACCTGAAGATAGGGATTGCCGCAGGCTTCGGCGATGAGGTGGTGGAAGCGGGTGTCGACCTCGCCAAAGAGGATCCAGTCGTCGGGCTCATCGCTTTGGCTCATGCGGGCGAGGGTTTCCTCGATCGCGGTGATGTGGCCGGCGGTGGCGCGGATGGCGGCGAGGCGGGCGGCTTCCTTTTCGAGGCCCTGGCGGAACTCGAAGAGGCGATCGACGGATTCGGCGTCGGGCGAGACGGAGAGGACAAAGGCGCGCGAGACGGATTCGATGGTGTTGTTGCGGACGAAGATGCCGCTGCCCTGGCGCGATTCGACGAGGCCCATGGCGCCGAGGGCCTTGATGGCCTCGCGGACGACGCCGCGGCTGACGCCGAACTGTTCGCTGAGCGCGCGCTCGGTGGGCAGCTTGTCGCCGCGCGCGAGGTCGCCGTTGCGGATGGCGTCCTGAATCTGCTGGATGATTTGGTCGGAGGGCCGGAAGACCGTCACGGAGTTGAAGCTCATGGCACACCTACACATGTCAGGTGGTCAGGTTGTCAGACCAATATTGGAACTGTACGACAGGGCCTGAAGGCTGTAAAGGGGTGTTTGGGGAATCGCGGCGGAGGTATGCGGTTGGGAGGGGGACAGATAGTGCGTGATGGCGGGGTGTGAGTGATGGGGTGAATCGTGCATTGTGGGCGGATATCCTTGGCCAGGGCATGATCTGGTTCGGAATGAACGGCTATCCGCCTCGTGACGTATGTTCGCGGATGGGAGCCCTTCCGGTGGTGGTCCGGAAGGGCTTTGGTGTGAGGCCGGGCAGGTCAGGCGCAGGTGACCGCCGAACGGTCCCAGCGATTGAATGCGGGTAATGGAGCCCCGCTAAGCCTGGCGCGGGTTTTCAGCCAGAGATCGGTCCAGGCGATGGGGTCGTGGAGTTCGGTTTCCGGCGAGGATGCGCTTCTGGCGACGAAGCCGGGGAAGGCGCCGCGGCCGGTTGGCTGGCCGATGGGGTTGTAGCGAAGGTCGAAGCTCCAGCGGACGTGATCGCTGGTGTTCCGGTGGGAGGCGTGCGGTGTGCGCCGGTGCATGAGCAGGATGTCGCCTGCCCGCATCGGCAGCGAGACCGATTGGTCCTCGGTCGCCAGGTAGGACTCTGGAATGTGGAGGCCCGTTCCACCGTTGCGGTTCACGGCGGTGGTGTCGTTGGGGCAGTGGGGCAGCAGGCCATCCTGGTGGGCGCGGGGCGAGACGACGAGGCAGCCGTTTTCGACCGTGGCGTTGGTGAGCGGCAGCCAGACGGTGATGGTGTTGGTTTGGTCGGCGTCTTCGGTGACCACGCCATTGTCCTGATGCCAGGGGGTGGCGTTGTTCGGTTTGTCGCCGGTGTTCGCGTTCGGCCGCAGCAGGTGTTCGGGCGGCTTGAGCCGCACGTGCTGGACCGGGTTTGCGTAGATTTCCGGGCCGATGAGCGATTCGACCGCGTTCAGGATCGCTTCGTTGCGCAACAGGGCGAACACCGCCGGGCCGGTCCAGAAGGGCGTGTCGGCTTTGGTGGCCGCCTGGGGCAGGGAGAAGTCGAAGTACTGGGCGTAGTCCTTGCCGGTTTCGGCATAGATGCGGGTAAGGCGGTCGGAGAAGGGCAGATCGTCGTACCTTGAGGAGATCGCTCCCGCGTCGTGGAGTTCGGCCGCGAGCCGGTCGAGCACGCCGGCGTATTCGGTGGCGATGGGATCGAGGGCCTGTTGCTGGTCCAGCACGTCGCGGAGGACGAGATAGCCTTCGCGCTCGAACGTGGAGATCTGGTCGGCTGTCAGTGAGCCTGTCATGGCTGTGTTCCTCGTGACTCCCTCCCTGGCGGGCCTTATGGCTCAGTGGGAGGGAGCCGGTTGTCCTTGTTAGCCGACTTCGGCTTCGAGGTCGGCGATCATCTGGTCGACCGCTTCCTCTGGCGTGGCCTGGCCGGTGAGCACCTGCTGGAAGGCCGGGAGGACGGATGTGCTCGCCCAGCCGGGAGCTCCGACGAACTGGAGCGGCAACACGCCGACATCGATCGAGTCGCGGGCGGCATCGTAAATCGGATTGCCGGTGATGCGCTCGTCTTCGCTGGCGGCGAGCGAGGCCGGGAAATACCCTGTTGTTTCGAGGAACTGGATGGCGACATCGGGTGTGGTCCAGTGGGTCATCCAGGCCCAGGCGGCGTCCTCGTTGTCCGGCTTCGAGATGCCGTTGTACTGCGGCGCGACGCCGGCGACCTGCATGGCCGGACCGGCCGGAACCATGGTGGTCATCACCTGGTCGGTGCTGAGGTCGCCGAGGATTTCCGCGAGCGAACCGGTGTGGTGGAGCAGCATGCCGGTTTGGCCGGTGCGGAAGGCCTGCATGATCTGCGAGTAGCTGTCGTTGGGGGCGCTTGGCGGGGCGACGCCATCGGTGGTGAAGAGGCCAGACCAGAAGGCGACGGCTTCGATCGCGGGATCGCGGTCGATGACCGGCACGCCGGCGTCGTCGACCGAGAGGCCGCCATAGGCTCGCATGATGTTCAGGACGTGCCCCTGACCGCCATCGCCGCCGCGGAGCCCGAAGCCGTAGCGGCCCTGTTCGGCATCGGTGAGGGCGATCGCCGCCTCGCGCATCTCGTCCCAGGTGGTGGGCGGCTCCAGGCCCGCTTCCTCGAACCAGTCCTTGCGATAGTAGAGCCAGTCGACGAAGAGGAACATGGGCAGGCCGACGATCTGGCCATCGATGGTGGCGCCGGGCATGAGGGCCTCGGAGATGTTGGCGCGGTCCTCCCAGGCGTTGAAGCGCTCGGTGAGATCGATCAGGCCGCCGAGGGCCAGCATGTCCGGAATCCGGTCGGTGGCGGCCATCGCCACGTCGGGAAGGGCTCCTCCCACCGCGGCGGTGGTGAACTGGGTCATGTAGTCGGCGTTGGGGATGTTTTCGGAACTGATGGTGATGTTTGGGTAGAGCGCGGCGAAGGATTCGGTGGCCTGTTCGAGGCCGACCATTTCCGATTCGCTGGTGAAGTGATGCCAGTAGCTGATGTCGCCGCTGATGGTGTCGTCCTGGGCGGCGGCCTGGAAAGGTGTGCCGAGCGTGCCGGTGGCGAGGGCGGCGGCTCCGATTCCGGCGCCAACGACCTTGCGGCGTGACCAACGCTGGGTTGGCTGGTTCTGGTGGTTCATGCTGGATTCATCTCCTCGTCGCTGATTGCGTGGAACTCAATCGATGGAACGTGGGATCCGATGATCCTGGCTCCGTTGCTTACCCCTTCACACCTCCCGTCATCAGCCCGCTGACAAGGGCTCGTTGCACGAACGCGAATCCGATCATGATCGGGATGATGCTGACGATGCCGCTGGCGCTGAGGGTGCCCCAGGGCATCTGGAACTCGCCCACCATGAGCTGGAGTCCGACCGGCCAGGTTCGGGCCCCGCTGGCGGTGGTGAGGAGGAGCGCCCAGAGGTATTCGTTCCAGGCGCCGATGGCGATGAAGACGGTGGTGGCGGCGATGCCGGGCCGGGCCAGGGGAAGGACGATCCTCACGAGCGCGCCGAGGCGGGTGGAGCCGTCCACCCGGGAGGCTTCCTCCAGGTCGGGCGGGATGCCGTCGAAGAAGCC
Source organism: uncultured Sphaerobacteraceae bacterium (assembly GCA_964622205.1). Classification (GTDB taxonomy): domain Bacteria; phylum Chloroflexota; class Chloroflexia; order Thermomicrobiales; family UBA6265; genus JACCYX01. The sequence continues at coordinate 2,245 of CAZUPA010000105.1, read as the reverse complement.
CTTGAGGATCCAGACGCAGAGCGGGAGCAGGAATGTGGTGTAGGTCAGGGCGAGGCCGAAGTGGCTGTCGAACAGGTTGAGGTTGCGGAGCATGATGAAGAGCGGGATGAGCAGGAGGGTGAATGGGAACATGCGGATGACGAGGTAGAAGATCATGAGGCCGCTTCGGCCACGGAAGCGATAGCGGGAGATGCTGTAGCCCGCGAAGATGCCGATCACCAGCGACATGGCGACGGTGATGGCGGTGACGATGGCGCTGTTCTTCAGCATGCGTGGGTAGTCGGACTGTTGCCAGAGCTTCTGGTAGTTCTCGAAGGTGAGGGTGTCGGGGATGTACTTGATCCTGCTGGTGACGATGTCCGCTTCCGTCTTGAACGAGGTGAGGGCGGTCCAGACGATGGGCGAGATGGCGAAGATCACCACGATGATGGCGATGGTAGCGCTGAGCACGTTGTAGAGATGGCGGGAACGGCTCAGCGAGCCGAATGGCGAACGGGATCGCGGGGTGAGGTAGTCCGTTTCGGGGGCGAGCGGTGGGGAAGCCATTGCGCTATTCCTTGGTGACGCCGGATACGCGGACGTAGACGATGGTGAAGGCCATGAGGCAGGCGAGGGCGAGGACCGAGATGGCGGCGGCGTAGCCGAAGTCGAACTTGAGGTAGGCGGTCTGGAAACCATAGAGGGAGATGGTTTGGGTGGCGTTGCCGGGTCCGCCGCCGGTGAGGATGAGCAGGACATCGGGTGAATTGAAGAGACCGATGACGCGCAGGATGATGGCGGCGACGATGACGGGCATGAGCAGCGGAACGGTGATGCCGCGGAATCGCTGCCAGGCGCCGCCGCCGTCGACGCTGGAGGCGTCGTACAGCTCCTGGGGGATGGCGTGGAGCCCGGCGAGCAGGAAGAGCGTGAAGAAGGGGAAGTTCTTCCAGAGTTCGACCGCCAGCACTTCGTAGAGGGCGGTTGCTGGCGATGTGAACCAGGCGCGTGGCGTGTCGAGGATGTTGAGCCGGATGAGGATGTCGTTGACGACGCCGAGACGGGAATCGAGCATCAGCCGCCACATGTTGGCGGAGACCACCGATGGCAGGAGCCAGGGGATGAGGACGAGGATGCGGGCGACGCCCATCCCGCGCATGGAGCGGTGAAGGGCGAGGGCCGCGATCATGCCGAGCGCGAACTGGCTGATGGCGCCAACGGATACCCAGATGAGGGTGTTGCGAAGGGCGGTGCGAATGATGGGGTCGGTTGTGAGCTCGCGGTAGTGTTCGAGACCGATCCAGGGTGTGCCGAGGGCCGGGCGGTTCAGGCGGTATTCGCGAAAGCTGAGCAGGATGCCGTCGATCACCGGGTAGACCACGACCGCGCCGACCAGGATGAGGCTGGGGGCGATGAGGATGTAGGCCCAGTAGCGGCCTTCGGTGAGGGTGACGAGCGGGTTTGGCAGGGAGAATTTGCGCGCGGGGGTGGACGTTTGGAGCGGTTGCTTCCGGGAGGTGATCCTCGAACTCATGCATCTCTCCCTGCGATACCGGGTGAACCGGTGGTTTCAGCGATGGGTGGGATTCTGGTTTCGGATGGATGCGAGGGGTTGGGCGGAGGCGCTTCCGGGGAACCCGGAACGTGTCGCTGTTGTCAGGTTGTCAGACCAATATGCAGACCTTACGACAGCCCGCCGGGGCTGTAAAGAGGGTGCGGGAAATTGGCGTTGTGTGGAAGGGGTGGTGCGTTTGAGCGTCGTGTGGCTGGCCTGACCAGGATGGTGGGCAAACATCGCGGCGCGCACAGGATCGACAGACCCGCGGTGCGGGCCGTCGATCCATACATTGGGGCTGTTCCTGGCGATCAGGCCCGCCAGCTCAACCTTTGGCGGGGCCGGGACATCAGGAGGCGGGTGAGGCGTCTGGGGTGGCGGATGGGGTGGTTTCGGGCAGGAAGCTGGCGGTCCAGGCGGCGGAGATGTCGACATCCTCGCCGAGCAGTCCCTGTTCCTTGAGCCAGGTGCCGTAGTCGTTCCAGCGCTCGTCGGTCTGGAGGCCGAAGGGGATGGCACCGTCATCGGTCCAGAGGGGGATGAGCAGGTCGAGGCCTTCGAGTTCGACGTCGCGGACGAGGTCGGGACTCTCGGCGATGAGCAGGTCGAGGGCGGCGCCGGGATCGGCGATGGCGTCGTTGTAGCCCTGCTGGAGGGCGCCGAGCAGGCCGCTGACGATCTCGGGCTGGTTCTCGATGGTGGTTTCGCCGG
>CAZUPA010000104.1:8926-11610 GCA_964622205.1 uncultured Sphaerobacteraceae bacterium | reverse complement strand
TTCCCTTGTGGGCGGCCGCGGCGCCTCGAGAGCGAATCATGGGATCACCCCTGTACGGACACTGCAGGCTCAATCCGCCCTCCAAGAGCCGCCGCCGACGCCGCGAACCGCGGCCTTCCCGCCAGGCCGGGCATTCCCCGAAATCGGAGAGTTGTATACAATTCCAGCATCAGGAACAGGGCCACGATCGACCTTGCTCTCCAGCGCGCCGCAATGACCGGCTCGCTTCTGGCGCAACATGTTCATCACTCAAGGAAGGGAATGCCCGGTGTTTGACCTCGGAGGGAAATCGGCACTCGTGACGGGAGCGGGCTCCGGCATCGGCCGCGAAATCGCGCTCCTGTACGCCAAGCAGGGCGCGACCGTGGCCGTGGCGGATATCAACGAGCCAGGCCGGCTTTCCGTGGCGGAAGAAATCACCGCCGCCGGCGGAAACGCCTTCCCGCTCGAACTCGATGTCACCAGCCTCGACGCGGCCAACGCCGCCGTCGCGGACATCGTCTCCCGCACCGGCAGGCTCGACATCCTCGTCAACAACGCCGGCATCGGCATGGTCGGCAACCTCGTCGAAACCGGCCCCGAGGACTTCGCCCGGCTGGTCGCCGTCAACGTCTACGGCGTCTACAACTGCTCCCAGGCGGCCGTACACCAGATGCTCGCCCAGGACCCGAAGGGCGGCAGTATCGTCAACATCGCCTCCGTCGCGGGGCAGTTCGCGGTCACCCGCCGTTTCGCCTATGGAACCACCAAGGGCGCGGTCATCTCCATGACCCAGTCCACCGCCATGGACTTCATCGACCAGGGCATCCGCTGCAACTGCATCTGCCCCGGCACGGTCGAGAGCCCGTTCGTGGAGGCGTATCTCCAGAAGTACCACCAGGGCGAGATCGAGGAGACCCGCGCCCAGTTGCACGCCCGGCAACCGATCGGACGCATGGGCAAGCCATCGGAAATCGCGCCACTCGCCCTCTACCTCGCCTCCGACGAAGCGGGCTTCGTCACCGGCTCGCAATACACCATCGACGGCGGATTGACCGCCCGGTAGCGCCAGGCCTCATCGCGAACGGCGGGCGCCGCCCAAAGCAGCAACACTCGCGGATCAAGGAACGTTCAATGACCACCTCACAACCTCCCCTTCTCGGACGCGCCCAGCGCGGCGCGGTCGCCCTGGCCGACGCCACCGTCAAGCTACATTCCCAGGACGACGTGGTGATCGCCAAGGGTCCACTCCTTCCACGCACCACGCTCCAGTCGGAGACCGGCGACATCGTCGTTTCCCAGATGATCCCGCCCGGCCACAAGGTGTCGATTCACGACATCGCCAGGGGGCAGCCGGTTCGCCGCTATGGCCAGACCATCGGCTTCGCCTCACAGGACATCGCCGCCGGCCAGCACGTACACACCCACAACCTGGAAGTGCATCAGGGGGAACTGGAACTCGACTACGGTTTCAGCGAGAACGTGATCCCGGTCGAGTACGTGCCGGAAGCCGAGCGCCGCACCTTCATGGGCTACCGGCGGGCCGATGGCCGCGTGGGCACCCGGAACTTCGTCGCCCTGCTGGCCTCCGTGAACTGCTCGTCCACCGCCGTGCGACGGGTGGCCGACCACTTCCGCGACAATCCGGTGCTCGACCAGTACCCCAACGTCGACGGCGTCATCGCCTTCCCCACCAAGGGCGGCTGCGGGGCCCACTACGGTTCCAACCACCTGCACCTGCTGCAACGAACCATGGCGGGCATCGTCGATCATCCGAATATTGGCGGTTATGTCATTATGAGTCTCGGCTGCGAAACCAACCAGCCCGAGGACATCATCGACATTGGCAACCTCGCCAACGGTCACCAGCCCACGGTGCTGACCATCCAGGAGGATGGCGGATTCCTCAAGACCGTCGAGGCGGGAATCGAGGCCGTGATGAACCTGCTGCCCGAGGCGAACAGGGCCCAGCGCGAGCCAGTCCCGGCCTCCGAACTCGTCGTCGCCCTCCAGTGCGGCGGCTCCGATGGCTGGTCCGGCGTCACCGCCAACCCGGCCCTCGGCGAGGCCAGCGACCTGATCGTCCGCCAGGGCGGCACCATCGTCCTTGGCGAAACCAGCGAGGTCTACGGCGGCGAACATCTTATGACGCGCCGCGCCGTCACGCCGGAGGTCGGCCAGAAGCTCGTCGACAAGATCCACTGGTGGGAGGAATACACCTCCATGCACGGGGCCTCGATCGACAACAACCCCTCCCCTGGCAACAAGCTCGGCGGCCTCACCACCATCTACGAGAAGTCGCTTGGCGCTATCGCCAAGTCCGGCACCACGCCGATGACCGACGTGATCGACTACGCCGAGCGCATCACCGGCCGCGGCTTCATCCACATGGACACCCCTGGCTACGACCCGGTCTCGGCCACCGGCCAGGTTGCGGGCGGCTGCAATATCGTGGTCTTCACCACCGGCCGCGGCTCCGCCTTCGGCTTCAAGCCCGCCCCGTCCATCAAGGTCGCCACCAACAGCACGCTCTACGCCAAGCAGGAACCGGACATGGACATCAACGCCGGGCGCATGCTCGACGGTCTGACCCTGCAGGAGATGGGCCAGGAAATCTTCGACGAGATCCTGGAGGTCGCCTCCGGCAAGCAGAGCAAGAGCGAAGCGGCCGGGATCGGCGAGGAAGAGTTCAACCCCTGGATCAT
>CAZUPA010000104.1:6026-8826 GCA_964622205.1 uncultured Sphaerobacteraceae bacterium | reverse complement strand
CCCGGCTCACCGCCGTCGGCGGCCACGTCCATTCCGCGCCCGATTCCGCGGCCGCCGCCCAGGCGATCTCCACGATTGGTGACGGAAGCGGCGTGATCTGGATTTCCGATGAGGTGCGCCAGCGAGCGCCCGCCCTCGTATCCGCCCTCGAACAGCAGGGCTACGAACCCCGCGTGCCGGCCAGCCCCGCCGAGGTGCGCGACCAGCCGCTGGGACTCGCCATCGCCGAAGCCACCATCGCCGAAACCGGCTCCTGCATCCTCGCTGAACCCCGGGTGGAATCCCGCTCCGTCACTCTGATGACGGAAACGCTCGTCGTCGTCTGCGACTCGGCCATGCTGCTCCCGTCGCTCGACGAGGCCGCGGGCGTGCTGCGGAGCATTTCCACCGCCGGAACGTCCTACGCCACCTTCATCACCGGCCCCAGCCGCACCGCCGATATCGAACGCCAGCTCACCGTTGGCGTGCAGGGCCCCGGCGAATTCCACGTTGTTTTCATCGATCGCCTGAGCTGACACCGCCACGAAAGGTCGTTCCATCGTCATGGCAGCCACCATCAACCACCCGATCGACAGCGAACACGAGGAAGCACACCACCACGGCCACGAGGACCGGCCCTTCCCCGAGCGCTACAAAACGGCCATCGGCAATCCCCAGCTCTCCCGCAGCCTGACGAACTTCCAGCAATCGTGGAAACGAGACCGCGCCAACGTCATGGAAGAGGTGGACTTCGTCGACCTCCGGGCCAGCCTCAAGGCCGCCAAGACCGAAGCCATCGACAACCTCGACCAGTACCTCGACCAGTTCGTGGCCCAGGCCGAAGCCGCCGGCGCCAAAGTCCACTTCGCGGCGGACGCCGAGGAGGCCAACACCATCGTCCACGACATCGCGCTCCAGCACGAAGTGAAGCTGGTCGCCAAGTCGAAGTCGATGGTCAGCGAGGAAATCGAACTCAATGCCTACCTGGCCGCCGATGGTATCGACGTGGTCGAAACCGACCTCGGCGAATGGATCGTGCAATTGCGCGGCGAGCGACCCAGCCACATGGTGATGCCCGCCATCCACCTCGCCCGCCAGGAAGTCGGCGATATCTTCTCGAAGGAACTCGGCCGCGAGATTTCCCGGGAAGACGTAACCGAGCAAGTCCACGCCGCCCGCGACGCCATTCGCGATGTCTTCTTCAACGCCGGCATGGGCATCACCGGCGCGAATGCCCTTATCGCCGAATCCGGCACGGTGATGATGGTCACCAACGAGGGGAACGGACGCCTCACCTCATCGCTGCCGCCGGTCCACGTCGTGCTGGCGGGCATCGAAAAGCTCGTCCCCACCTACGACGACGCCATGACCCAGATTCGCGTGCTCGGCCGCAGCGCCACCGCCCAGCGGCTGACCGTCTACACCACGTTCATCCAGGGCCCCACGCCCGGCCACAAGCAGCACATCGTCCTGGTCGACAACGGCCGCCGCAAGATGCGCGAGATGCCTGAGTTCCGAGAGGCGCTGCATTGCATTCGCTGCGCGGCCTGCGCCAACGTTTGCCCGCCCTACCGCGAGGTTGGCGGGCACGTCTTCGGCCACATCTATTCCGGCGCGATCGGCCTCGTCGTCACGCCATTCCTGCACGGCATCGAAGCCGCCGCTGGTCCGCAGAGCATGTGTCTCTCCTGCAACGCCTGCGAGACCGTCTGCCCGGTCGATATCCCCCTCCCCCGCCAGATCCTCGACGTGCGAGCAATGGTCGCCGCCGAAAAGGGCATGAAGCAACCCAAGGCCTCCATCCTGGCCGCCTACTCGAACGCCCGGCTGATGAATGTGCTCCTCAAGATCGGCACGAAGGCACAACTGCCGATCACGCGCGGCAAACCGTTCATCCGCAATCGCAAGCTGCCGCTCCTCAAGTCCCAAACCCGCTGGCGAAGCCTTCCTGCCCTCGCCCAGCGTCCGCTCCGCGACCGGCTGGAGAGTCACACGTCGACGCCCGCACCAACGAAGCGAGAATCAGGGCCGCTCATCCCAAACGCCGCGGCCGGGCTTTCGGTCGCGCTTTTCCCTGGCTGCATGACCGATCGCATCTACCCGGAACAGGGTGAGGCCGTCGCCACCGTGCTCGAAGGGCTCGGCGTGCGGGTCGTCAACCCGTCCGGGCTGCACTGCTGCGGCCTGATCCCGAACAACTCGGGCGACATCGCCCACGCCGCCGCCATGGCGAAGCAAACCATCGAGCGCCTTGAGGCCGTGCCCGCCGATTACATCGTCTCCGGCAGCGCCAGTTGCGTGGCGATGTTGGGGCAGGACTACCTGCACCTCTTCCGCGACGATCCCGCCTGGCTGCCCAGGGCTGATGCGATTTCGAAGAAGATCGTCGACTTCACCTCGTTCCTGGTCGACATTGCCCAGCTCCAGGCTGGCGCCCTCGCGCCGTTGAACGGCCCTGGACGCGAACTCACCTACCACGACTCATGCCAGGGCCTGAACGCGCTCAACCTCAACAGCGAACCGCGCCACCTGATCGAGGGCGTGATGGGCGACACCCTCGTCGAGCTTCAGGAGAATACGCTCTGCTGCGGCTTCGGCGGCTCCTTCAGCTTCGAGTATCCCGATGTCGCCGAACGCCTCATGAACCGCAAGCTCGGCAACGCCGAGGCTACCGGCGCCCGCCTGATCGTGACCGACAACCAGGGCTGCATCATGCACCTGCGCGGCGGAATTGACGCTTCCGGCCGCAAGATCGATGTCCGCCACATCTCCGAATTGCTCGCCGAACGCGTAAAGGAGCGCATGGCATAACCGCCACGCG
>CAZUPA010000104.1:1656-5926 GCA_964622205.1 uncultured Sphaerobacteraceae bacterium | reverse complement strand
CGCGTATCGCGGGAGACAAACCGGACCCGCGCTCAGCCCATCAGCAACGGCAACGCGGCCTCAATCGCGGCGTTGGCGACCTGGATGTCCGGCGTCATCATCATGGTCGAGCCCGGATAGAGGTTCGTCAGCACCACCAGCGTGAGACCGGATTCGGGCTCCGCCACCGCGATGCTCGAATAGCCGGGCAACTGCCCGTTGTGCCCAACCAGGCCGCCCAGGTCGGCGATGGCCAGCCCATATCCGCCGAGTTCCGGCTGATCGGGAACCATCGGCGCCATGTCAAGCCGTTGTTCCAGCAATTCCGCCGAAAGCGTCGCGCCGCTCAGCAGGGCGGGAACCCAGATCGCGAGATCACCCACGGTCGACCATGCGGCCCCGGCCGCCCACGCCCAGGAGGGGTTGAACGAGGTCGCGTCGTAGTGCCCATCCTCGTCGGCCCGGTAGACATCGGTATCGGGCGTGGCGATTGGCGCTGGGGCGACAGGCGTGGCGATCGGTGTCGCCGCGGCGGACGGGTCCTCTGGAATCTCCACGTTGATGTCGCCGTAGCCATGGGCGTATGGCTCCGGCATCGTCGCGTCCAGCCCAAGGCCGGTATTGCTCATGCCCACCACATCGAACACCCGGGTCCGCAGCAACTCATCCAGCGGCTGCCCGGTCACGTTCTCCGCGATAATGCCCAGGATGATGAAGTTCGTGTTGTTGTAATAGAACATCTCGCCCGGCTCGGAAAGCGGTTTCCCGCCGGCCATCGCCACCACTTCCTCCGGCTCCATGGGCTGGGTCGGATCCACGTTCATCGCCGCGGCGAACTCCGGGGTCTCGGAGAAGTTCCGCAGCCCGCTGGTCATGCTCAGCAGGTGCCGGAGCGTGATGCGATCGGCGTTCGGCACGTCGATCTCCCAGCGGTCGACCGTATCCTCGAGCGTCAACTGCCCCTCGTCGACCAGTTGCAGGATCACGGTCCCTGTGAACGTCTTGGTGATGCTGCCGGTCCGGAAATGGGTGTCCAGCGTCACCGGTTCGCCCGTCGCCTTGTCCGCGACCCCGAACGCCTCGACGAATGGTTCGTATCCCGCCAGGCCAAGATGTACCGCCGCGCCAGGAATGCCCTCCTGCTCCATAACGGCGTTGATCGCCGCGCGGATCGCATCCATCTGTTCCGCCGGAACCGGCGCGGCCGCGCCGGGAGAAGCCTCCGGCGTCGCCTGCGCTCCGATGCGTCCTGGAATCAGGGCCAATCCGGTTGCCGCGCTTGCCGTCAGTACCAGTGAGCGTCGACTCATTGTGCGTTCCACTGAGAAATCTCCTGGGTCCCTTGAGCGAATACTCTCCAGAAGTATCCACGGACAAGCGGATGGAGTTGTTCAGGAATGCTGATTTCGTGCGTGCAACCCTACCCACATGACCCAATGCTTGAGTTCTGGCGGTCGTTGCGACACCTTCGTTTCAGAAGGCGGAAGCCACGATGCGATCACGAGCAGAATGGAACGCACTCCGGACGACCTCACTCCAGGCGCTGGATCGCGTGCGGAGTGTGACGATTGCCGCCCGGGAGGCCGGGATCGGTCGGGAATGTGCGTACATCTGGACCCGCAAGACCGGCATCCGTTCGATCCTGTTCCCGGTTCCCCGGATTCCGCATCACTTCGCCAGTGGATATCCCCAGACGATTTCGCCCACCGTTTGCAATTGGACGAAGCCATCGTTGCTCCACGGCGCGACCAGGCTCCGCAACGCCGCGCCGAATGCGCCGGCATCGGCCCGTGGCATGGTCTCCCGCGAGAAGCTGGAACGGGAGTGGAACGACTCCACGTACTCGTCCACGGATTGCCGGGCATCCCGAGGCGCTGACGTGAACCGGCCAACCACCTCGAACAGCCCCCTCCGTTCGAGTTCCTCGATCAAATCGAACGTCTCGTAGAACCGGGCGGTCGAGTACCTGGCGATGAGCGCTCCCAGGTCTTCCTGCCAGGCGGGCGCCAGGTCCGACCGATGCACGATGGCCAGGTACCCGCCCGGCGCGAGCAACCTGGCGAACCGCGGGAGCACGACGTCCCAGTCCATCCAGTGCAGGCTGTCCCCGGCCGCGATCAGCCCGTAGCGCTCGTCGCTGTCGAACTCCTCCACGCGGGATTGGATCCAGCGCAGGTTCGGCGCGTCGCCACCCGGCAGCTCCCGGCCCCGGGCAAGCATCGCCGCGGACATGTCGACCGCGTGGACGCGGTCGATCCGGGGAGCCAGGGCGCGGGCAAGCTCGCCGGTACCCGTTCCCACATCGAGCAGCAACGGATGCGAATCCGCGATGAGCTTCAGCAACTCATCGTGGATTTCGGGCGGGTAGGGCAGCCGCAGGTGGTAGGCCGCCACCACCGTTCGATCGCCGAAGCGGGAGGCGTTCTCCAGTGTCCATTGGGGAGGTCGGGCCACGAAGCTGTTCCTCTCGATACTGACTCGCCCGTCATCCACCCGATCAGGCCGCCGGCGCCACGCTTTCGCCGGAGGAGTTCCGGCGGAACTTCGCGATTAGCCTGCGCGGCAGCGAGAACAACTGGGGAGTCAAGTCCCGGCGGCGATAGACGAGCGTCAGGCCAAGGATCGCCAACGGCACGCTGACCACGTACAGCAGGCTGCTGACGACATTCGTGGTCTGGACGGACGTCGAGCCGAACACCAGCAGGCCAAGTCCGACCAGGACACCAGGGGCGCAGGCGACGACGAACAATGACAGGGTGACCAGGGCGATTCGCCACCAGCGGCCCTTGACCGACGCGCTGCTTGAATGGAGGGCCCCTCGCGTATCGTCGCCATCCATCACCGTCGCTTGCGAGACGAAGCTCCAGCGCACCAGCAGCCAGATGGCGATTGGCAGGGTCAGCACAAATGTCGCGAGAACAACCGTGACCAGCGCGACGAGCCCAACAGCCTTGAACAACCCGCCTGCCCGGTCGATGGTGTGCGCCAATGCCTGGCGGAAGGTGACTGGTTCACCGCGCTCGATTCCTTCGTACACCGCGATCGTCATCGGCCCGACGACCAGCAGGCTCGCCGCCAGTTGGGCGATCAGGGTCAGGATGGCCAGGGCGTAATACGACTCCGGGGTCTTGCCGAGCACTCCAATTACGGTGGAGCCGGGAGGATAGTTCGATACGAGGTACTGGAACCCATTGAAGAGAATACCGACAGGGATCAGCCACAAGCCGATCGCGGTGAACGTTCTCCATTGCTTGCGGTACACGCCGAACGCCGCCTTGACAGCCGGCCAGATATAACGGGTAGCCCCCACGAGCAGCGCCAGGATACCGATCACGGTGGAGACGAACAACCAGGTGTTGTCGCCAATCACGCGGAAAAGGTTCGACCCGGCGGCGGACAACGTGCAAAACACGTCGGTGGGAGCCGGACCGGCGGTTTCAGCGAGCGGCACTTCGATGCTGGATGTCCTCAGCCCTTCCTGCCACAGGAACGGGCTCGACCAGGACCGCTTGGTGGCGGGGCCGGTCGGCCCGTTGAACTCGCCTCCCTGCCGCTCGCCCCACCGGCCCTCGAAGTTCAGCCAGGCGAATTCGCTGGCCGGGTCCGATTCGAAGCCGGGAAGCAGGGTCACGTTCAGGGGCACCAGAGTGCTGGGGCCGGTGGTGATGTCGCAGCCGAAGCCGGTTCCGTTCTCGCCCCACCCGAGGTAAACCGCGTCACCGTACTGCGTGGCGTGCGACCCCGCCGCCGAGAAGACGATCGGGCGGTCTCCATCGCGCTGGAATTTGGAATCGTTCCAGCCGGATGTTTCACCGCCGCCATGCTGGGCGACCGCCACCTCGACTGGTTCGGTTTGCAGCGCCTCTTCAACCGATCCCACGTCGAAGAGGACCTGCATCATCTCCCAGTCGCTCTCGTGGGTGTTATTGAAGTTGTTGAAGACGTAGAAGAACCAGTACTGGATCGCGAGCCGGTCACCGCCCGTCACGATGTGGGCATACGCCATTGGTTCGAAGCCATCGCTGTTCAGGTCGAACCACTGCTCGTAACCGCAGCCTGGGTGGCGAGGATTGCCGGGCAGGTCGATGTAGTATCCATCGCCCTTCGCGTACAGGTCGGCCGCGGTGGGCGCGGACATGAGGACTTCATCGGAGGAGGACGACGAGCCGGTCGCCCGCTTCAGGACGACATCGTCCTTGCCGAATACGACATCCACCGAGACCGGGTAAAACGGCTCTCCATTGTCGTCGCAGGCTTCGTCCTGGTTCTTGAGGGCGACGATGGGCGCATG
>CAZUPA010000104.1:0-1556 GCA_964622205.1 uncultured Sphaerobacteraceae bacterium | reverse complement strand
TACATCATGCCTATCGTCAGCAGGTCAATCGGACTCACAATACACGGTGAATATGTGACTTGCCATACCGCGCCGCCCCGATTGGACTGGATGGCTGGTAGGCTAGTGCTCACGAAAACTCGCCGATACGACAAGGAGCCAGACCCATGTGCCACGACGACTGCCCAAGCCCGGTGCGCGGCGGTGACGCGCTTGAGGAAATCCAGGTCGAGGTCCCGCTGGCCGGCGGAACGCTTCCGGCCACATTCGTTGTGCCGGACAGCGCGCCCGCCCCGGCCGTGCTGATCCTGCACGATATCAATGGCGTCAACGACTTCTATCGCGACCTCGCCCGGCGGCTCGCCATGGCCGGGTACGCCGCCCTGCTGCCGGACCTCTTCCATGTCTATGGTCCGCTGCCCGACGACAGCCGCGAGGCCCGATTCGCCCGGATGCAGGCCACCGAACAGGCCACTACCCTCTCCGAAATCGAACTGGCCCACCTGTGGCTGCGCGACCACGAGTTGACCACCGGCGCGAACGCCACGATCGGCTTCTGCATGGGCGGCACGCTCGCCCTGCTCGGAGCCTCCCGCTACCCGGCTCCGGCGGCCACCATCGCCTACTACGGGTTCCCGAACCGCGAACGCACGCCCACCGCGCCAATCGTCCCGATCGACGAGAACGAAGTGGCGGGACTCGAATCACCGATCCTCGCCTTCTGGGGCACCGAGGACGCGGGCGTCGGCATGGACAACGTCGATGCCTACGACGCCAAGCTCAACCGGTACGGCAAGGAGCACGAGTTCGTGCGCTACGACGGTCTGCCACACGGATTCCTGACCTTCGACGAGAGTTCGCCGAACTTCGAGAACTCGGCCGATTCCTGGGCACGCACGCTGGCCTACATGGAAGCCAGGTTGTCCGGCGCGGGTTCCAGCGAATGAGGCACGACGCCCGGGACCTCGCCCAGTTTTTCACGACCCTCCAGGAACTGAAGCGCGTGAAGCGTACCGGCTGGATCGACCGGGGCGTCCCGCGCGCCGACGTCGAGTCGGTCGCCGACCATTCCTACCTCACCGCGCTGATCGCCTGGATCACGGCGCTCGACAATCAAGACCTCGACGCCACCCGCGTGCTGAAGCTGGCGATCATCCACGACATCGCCGAGGCGATCGTGGGCGACGCGCCGCCGTATGCCGCGGAGGACGTGCCTGATCCGTCGGACGTGGAGGCGCTGACCGCCTTCTTCACCGTTCGGCACGTGCGATCCCCGGAGGCCCAGGCCGCAAAGAAGGCCGCCGAGGCGACGGCCTTCGCCAGCATGACCGCCAATCTCCCCCAGCCCGTGCGTGAGGAACTCGCTGGCCTGTGGGAGGAGTACGAGGCGCAGGAATCCGATGAGGCGCGTTACGTCAAGAATGTCGACACCCTGGAAGCCTACCTCCAGTCGCGTCACTACGCGGCGGGCGATCCCACCCTGCCGTTGTTCGGGTTCACCGACATGGCGGACAAGGAACTCGACCACCCGGCAATGACGGCATTGCGGGACGCCACCCGGGACGACGCGTAGCCAT
>CAZUPA010000103.1:0-11660 GCA_964622205.1 uncultured Sphaerobacteraceae bacterium | reverse complement strand
ACGTCGATCCAGCGTGCCTATCCAGTGAACGCATCGAAGCGAGGAAAACCCGCCACATGGCGTGAGATTGGCCCGCGGGATTCGCGTATGCGAGTCGTTCGCGTCTGGGGCGGACGGCAATTTGGGCAGAGGTTGTTTTTCGTTGTGTACGGGAGAACGGCGATCTGGGGAAGCCCAAGATCCTTCGCTGACGCTCAGGACAGGCTTCGCCAGATCAATGCGGCAAGCGTACGCTTGTTGGCTGTCCAGCGCTTCCGTACTGGTGAATGAGATGGCCCGTTGGGGCGTGGGTGTGCCGTGCGAGCGCTCCGGATGCCATCGGCTCGATGACGACCGTCACCCCTGGAGTTCCCAGCCAATGGCGCGGAGGAAGGCATTGGCGATGACGGCGTGGCCTTCGAGGTTGGGATGGATCCTGTCCTCGGCCCAGGCATTTTCACCGGTGGTCTTGAGCGCCTCGTCGAAGGCGTCCTGAGTGTGGACCTGAACGGCGTCGAATTCTCCGGCCAGCTTGCGGGCGACGAGGGCGTACTGCTCCATCTGCACGCGCATCGGATCCTGGCGGTTGGATTCGATCATGTACGGCTCGGCGACGATCAGTTTGCAGCCGGTGAACTCGACGGCGGACGTGAGCAGTTCGCGATAGGTGGTTTCGTACTCGTCGATGGACACCGCCCCATCGCCGTCGCGGTCGAACGTGCGCCAGACATCGTTGATGCCGATCTTGACCGACAGCCAGTCCGGTTGTTCGGCGATGACATCCTCCCGCCAGCGGGTGGCGAGATGGCGGACGGTGTCGCCGCCGATGCCGCGGTTCTCCCACTTGAGGCCGAGATACGGGTAGCGGGCGATGGTCATGGCGCGGACAAGGCTCATGTACCCGTTACCATATGGCGCGTTGGCATCGCGCCGGCCGGTGTCGGTGATGCTGTCGCCGATGAAGAGGATCTTCTGCTGGTGCTCGAAGAGCATTGACGGTGTTCCTTTCGCGTCGCGATTGCAGGAGCCTGGGTACGAGTGTTCGAAATCGCGGTCATGGTATCAGCCAGGTGTCCCGCGTGCCCGCCGAAGGATGCGTGATCCATAATGCGCCTCATGGACATGTCCGGCGAACGCCCTTCCCTATTGAAACGACTTCCCCGGATCGCGGTCGGGGGCATTCTCCACGAGACGAACACGTTCTCATCCCGGCCGACGACCCTGGATGACTTCGCGACGCGCTCGCTGCTGCGCGGCGAGGCCATGCTCCACGCGGCGCGGGGAACGAGGAGCGCGCCCGGCGGGGCGATCGCGATGGCGGAGGGCCGGGCGACGCTGCTGCCCACGCTGTTCGCCTCGGCGGTGCCGGGCGGCAAGGTGGAGGACGCGGCGTTCGAAACGCTCGCCGGCGACCTGCTGGGACGGCTGCGGTTTCTTTCGCGCCAATGGCCGGGCCTGGACGGCGTGATGCTGTTCCTGCATGGCGCGATGGTGACCGCCTCGGATGACGACGCCGACGGCGCCCTGCTCCGGCGGGTGCGGGAAACCGTGGGGCCGGGCTGCCCGGTGGTGGCGGTGATCGATTCGCATGCGAACATCACGGAAACGATGGTGGAGCGGGCTGACCTACTGGTTGGGTACCAGTGCTATCCGCACACGGACACCAAGGCACGCGGCGGCGAGGCGATGACCCATCTCCTGAACATGGCGCTGACGCCCGATGAGCCACGCACGGTGAAGGCGTTCAGGAAGTTGCCGCTGCTGATGCCCCTGCTGGCGCAGCGCACCGCGGACGACGCGCCACTGTCGGCGGTGCTGGACCTGGCCAATGCCTGGCGCGCGAAGCGGTCCATGGCGTCGATTTCGCTTGCGCCGGGGTTCCCATATTCAGATGTGCCAGGCGCGGGCGCGGCGGTGCTGGCGTACGCGTGGGACCATTCCCGGTTCCGCGACGACGCGCGCAGGGTGGCGGACGAACTGGCGGAGGCCTGGTGGAACGCGCGGGAGTCCTTTCACCTGCGAGGCACGTCGCTCGCGGATCTCCCCACGATATCGCCGAACGGCCCGACGGTGCTGGCGGAACTCGCCGACAACCCGGGCGCGGGTGGAATGGGCGATGGGACCCACCTGCTGCGTCATCTGGTGGATGGTGGCTACACGGACGCCGCCCTGGCGACGATCGTCGATCCGGAGGCGGTGGCGGCCTGTCACGAGGCGGGCGAGGGCGCCACGATCCGGCTGGGCCTGGGCGGCAAACTGGCCGAGAGTTCGGGCGATCCGGTGATCGCGACCTGGCGAATCACGCACCTGGGCGAAGGCATTTTCGCCAACGAAGGTGGCATGGCGACCGGCGCGACAAACAGGATCGGACGCACCGCCACGCTCCAGGTGGGTTCGATTTCGGTTATTCTCAGCGAACGACGCGCGCAATCGCTGGACCCGTCCGTGTTTCGGGCTGGTGGCATCGCCCCAGAACGGCGCCAGTGGCTTGCCGTGAAATCGAGTGTCCATTACCGCGCCGGATTCCAAACCCTGGCGAGCACCATGATCGATGTTGAAATCCCCGGGCTGAGTCCGTCGGACCTGGGCCGCCTGACCTACACCCATGTCCCACGGCCGATGTTCCCGCTCGACCATTGCGAGCCGGGACCGCTTCCGGACACGCGAGGGGGTGGAGATGCCTGATCAGGGTGGATCGGGTTCACGCTGGAGCGGGGCCCAAAAGCGGGAGGAGCTCCAGCGGCAGCGGGCGCTGGAACGTGAGCGCGCGAAGCAGGCCCGGTTGGCGCGGGAGGCTGGGGAACTCCCCAACGACCAGGCGGAAGACACCGGGCGGCGCCTGACCGAGGAAGAGCGACGCACGATTCGCGAATACCGGTTCCCGGCGCCCTCCGAGGAGCCAGCCCGTCCGGAGGCGCCCGGGGAATATCCCTCGCCCACCGGCGAAGCGGACCGGCCGGGCACGACCACCGGTGGCGATACCCCGCGCGCATCGGGCTCGCCGGTCGGGACGAAATGGCGCGACTCCGCGCCGCCAGGTTCGACCGGCGGCGGCGGGCCGAGCCTGCCCGACCTGCCAGGCGACGAAGGGGGCGGAGGAGGCAGGAAACGCCCCGCCAACTCGCGACTCGTCATCTTCGGGCTGGCCCTGTTCGCGCTGATGGTGGCGCTGGCGTTCACGCCGCTCGGACCGTTTGGGAGCGATGACGGCCCGGAACCGACGCCACGCCCCACACCAAACCCCAACCTGCCATCGATATTCGATACCGAGGAGGCCGACGATCCCAGCCAGACCGGCGTGGACGACCCGGACGAGGTAGCCGAAACCGGTCAGCCGATCGTGTGCATCGATGCCGGCCACGGCGGGTGGGACACGGGATGGAACCGGACCGACCAGGAAGGCCAGGCCACCGGTCCGTACGGCCCTCCGATCGTGACCGAGGCCGAGATCAACCTCGGCATGTCCTACATGCTCAAGGCCGAACTGGAGTCGATGGGCTACTTCGTGGTGCTGACGCGGCCCGGCGGGGCCGCGGTCAACATGTTCGACGAGGACATCAACGGCGACGGTGAGACCCGGCTCGATGCCGAAACTCCAGCCCAGGCCGGCACGCGCGATGAGATACAGGCACGGATCAACATCTGTAATGAAGCGGGCGCCGATATCATGGTGTCGCTGCATATCGATGGCTTCGACGATCCCACGGCGCGCGGATTCCAGGTGATCTACACGGCCGAGCGCGAGTTTGGGGAGCAAAATGCGCTGCTGGCCACGCTGATCAGCCGCCAGATGACGGCGGCCAGCGTGGGAACGGACATGGAAAACACCGATCGCGGCGCGCGACCCGATACGGACATGGACATCGTGCGGTACGAGTTTGGCACCTCGCAGCACTACCTGATCACGGGACCAGCCGTACCCGAGATCAACATCACGCCAAGCGAAATGCCGGGCGCGATTATCGAAGGAGCATTCCTTTCCAACGATCTCGATGCGATCTGGATCGTGCAGCCGAACAACCAGCGACTGTGGGTGCAGACGTACGCGCTGGGTATCCAGGACTATTTCGAACAGTATCCGCCCGGAGGATAGCCTCCCGTTCGGGCGGTTTCAGAACCAGTTCGACGCTGGAACCACGTGCCCGGTGAAACACGTCGCCTCGCCACTCGTTTAGACTTGCGAGTAGGCCATTGGGGTACCAGCATCATCGAGGGCAACAACCGGTGAGTTCCACTTCAACCCAGCATTTAGCGCAACTCCAACAGTACTCAACCGACCTCCAGGCACGCAGGACCAACCGGCGCCGGTTGCTGAAAGCGGCGGGCGCGGGGGCGGGTATCGCCGCGCTCGGCGGCCCGCCAGCGGAGCTTCGAGCATCGCCGGGCAGCCCGGTCGCGGCCCGCGAAGTGGTGCTGGCCCAGGGTTTGGCGGCCGGCACGGCGCTGGTGACATCGCCACGGCTGCCACTGCCGGGAATCGGAGCCGCCCAGGTCGCGCCGTTGCTGCAAGGCGACTACGCCAACTGGCACGAGGTGGGCGCGCCGCTGCCATTGCCGATCACGCTGCTGGTGCTCGACGGGTACCTGCCGGAGGGGACCTCCCCTACCTCGACAGTGGACGACTACGAGGCGCTGGTGGACGCGCTGGACGAGGATCCAGGCGCGTTCGCGATGCTGCCGATCGACCTGATCGACTGCCGGGTGAACACCCTGGATATCGACGGCGTGAACCCCCTCGTCGCCGCCGCGACGGACAGCGAACCGGCCGTGCGGCTGGGGATCGCGGGGGACGTGATCTTCGGGCGCAACGGCGGAAACCGGCAGCGGGACTTCGGCGACTACTCGATGCCGATGTACCAGGTGAAGGATTTCATGGGCTCGTTCGACGTCACGGTGTCGAACTTCGAGTGCTTCGTGTCCGAAACCATCGACCTGGCGACGGTCGACAACCTCGATTTCGTGACCACCCCAGATTCACTGGAGGGTCTGGTGCTCTCCGGGTTCGACGCGGTGACGATGGCGAACAACCACGCGGTGTTCAGCTACGCCGGGTATGGCATCCCTGGCATGCAGGACACGATGATGCACCTCAACAACGCGGGCATCACCCCGTTCGGCGTGGGAATGGATCTCGATGAGGCCCGCGCACCGTGGGTCACTGAGGTGAACGGCGTCTCGATCGCCTTCTACGGCGTCGATGGCGTGACCGCGAATCTCGACTATCCGGACTCGGCGGGCGTGCAGAACATGGGCGACAACCCCTCGGCGGCGACCGCCTCGCAGGGCGGCACGAATCCGCTGAAGATGGACCAGTGCCTGGCCGATATCGAGGCGCTGGTGGGCCAGTACGACATCGTGCTTCCCTACTTCCACATGGGCGAGCAGTACGTCTGGACGCCCATGCAGTGGGTTGTGGATGTTTCGCGCCAGTGCATCGACGCCGGGGCGACGGCGGTGCTGACCGCCCACCCGCACGCGACGATGGGGATGGAGATCTACAAGGGGAAGCCGATCTACTATTCCATCGGCAACTTCGTGTACGACCAGATGTTTACGGTGGAGACGCGCGAAGGGTACTTCCTGGAGATGACCTTCGTGGGCAAGGAACTCAAGGGGTTCAGGATTCACCCGGTGGATATTCTCGACTTCTTCCAGCCGCGATTCATGTCCGGCCTGCAGTCGGCGGGCTTCAACGACCGGTTCTGGCGGTCGGTCGATCTCACCCGCAAGACCCGCGGCTGGGACCGGGAGATGACGCGGCCGTAGGGCATCCATTGGGCATGCAAACAGGGCGGACAACAGTCGAACCCGGCTGTTTCAAAATCCTTCATTCCGGAGTATTCTGCATACTGGTCTGCGGAATGATTGCTGCTACTCGCGATCTCCAGGAGTGCAGGTGCCACCCAAATATCGCGACCGAAACACGCAACGTTTCGCCGATGGTGAGTTCGTCAAGGCATTCTCCGGTTTCGCTTTCAAGGCTCAAGCCAAGCTTGACCAGCTTGAGGCAGCGGTGAGTCTTGACGCCCTCCGCGCTGTGAGAGGAAACCGGCTGGAGGCGTTGCGCGGTGATCGTCAGGGCCAGTACAGCATTCGCATTAATAATCAGTACCGCATTTGTTTCGAATGGCCCAATAGCGAAGAGCACCCAGTGAATATCGAAATCGTTGACTACCACTGATCTATGCAGGAGGTGATTTCAGTGATGAAGCGACAAGTTCCAGCTATTCATCCGGGTTACCACATAAGCGAAGAACTGGAGGATCGAGGAGTCAGCCAGGCCGAACTGGCCCGGGCTCTCCGCGTTCCCGCCAGTCGCGTTTCCGACATCGTCCGAGGTCGCCGCTCGGTGAACGCGGATTTCGCCCTACGGCTGGGCCGGTGGATGGGAACAGGCCCCGAGTTTTGGCTCAATCTCCAGAAGATTCATGACCTGCGGATTGCCGAACAACAGCACGGTACCGAGATCGCCACGATCAAGCCCTGGACCGACGCCGCCTGATAGGAACCGCGGTCAGGGTCCGCCTACGGCGGAAGGACTTCGTCCGGGGACGTTTCGCTCCGCTCAAAGTGACGGGTTTGGTGAGATGGGGCGGACGTGTCTACAACCAACCCTACGCGCGGACGATGACCTTACCGTTGCCAGACACCACCAGCAGGTCGCGATTGGATCGGCGGAACTGGACTTCCACGTCCGGAACGAGATCAACCACGGCGACATCCGAGAAGACGATGGTGGCTGGCCCGGCGATGACATCGACCCGGCGGATGCCCGGCCAGAGCGTGACCATCACCTTGGGGCGTCCATCCTGGCCGGGGACGGTGAGCTGCCAAACCGCGGAGTCGGGCATGCGAAACGGCGCGACGACCGCTTCCACGCCAAGGCCAGCAGCGATCAGGTCGACGGCATCGTTGTTGAACGGCACGGTCTGGATGCGCGGACTGCGCGAGAGCCCTTCGGTGCGCGGGGTGAACTTCTGGTCGCCGGTCACGGGTTGGGTGCTCCAGATAGGCGGAAACGCCGGGAACCTTCGGTATACTGACGGCGCTGGCGAACGGCCAGCCGCCCTCGCATTTCGACGACCCCGGATCGGTTGAAGGAGTATCCCATGCCCGCGACACAGAGCCCTGGATCGAATGGGGCCACCGGCGCCGTCATTCGGAGCGACGCGGTCATTCCAGATGCTCCGGCGTCGTGGACCGATGTGACGCTTCAGGACGTGTTCGACGCGCAGGTGAGGATCATGCCGCACCTTCACCGCACGCCCATGCTGACCAGCAACACATTGAGCGAGATGACGGGCACGAACCTCGGCCTGAAGGCGGAGGTTTTCCAGAAAACTGGTTCGTTCAAGACCCGCGGGGCGCTCAACGCGGCCCTGCGACTCACGCCCGAACAGCGCGAAGGCGGGCTGGTAACCATGTCGGCCGGAAACCACGGGCAGGGGCTGGCGTGGGCCGGCTCGATGGTCGGCGCGCGAACGGTGGTGTTCATGCCGAAGACGGCGGTGTCCACCAAGGTCGAGGCGATCCGGGGATACGGCGCGGAGCCGATGTTCTCGGAGAACATGGAAGGCGTGTTCGACGCGATGGAGGCGTACCGGATCGAGCATGGCATGACCTTCGTCTCGCCGTTCTCGGACCCGGCGATCATCGCCGGGCAGGGCGTGATTGGGCTCGAAATCCTCGAAGACATGCCCGACGTGGAAAACGTGATCGTCCCCATCGGTGGTGGCGGGCTGATCTCCGGCATCGCGCTGGCGATCAAGAGCCAGCGGCCCGATGTGCGGGTGGTTGGCGTGGAACCGGTGGGGGCGAACATCGTTCGCCAGAGCCTGGATGCCGGGCGGCCCCTGGCCGCTGGCAAGATCGAGACGGTCGCCGATGGCCTGGCCGCGCCGTTCGCCGCCGACCTCTCGCAGGCCGTGATCGAGCACTACGTCGATGACGTGATCCTGGTGCCGGACGAGGAAATCGTACACGCGCTGAAACTGATCCTGGCGCGGATGAAGGTGCTGGTGGAGCCAGCGGGCGCGGCGGCGCTGGCGGGATTACTTTCCGGTAAAACCGAGGCGGCGACGGGCAGCAACACGGTGGTGGTGCTGAGCGGCGGCAACATCGATCCGGCGAAGCTGAAAAGCTTCCTGTAGCCGTCGAGTTCAGGTGACGCGGATGTGGCCGGTCAAATGCACCGGAAGCGCTCACCCTCACCGGAGAGGACATGCCACGCTCCGCACAGGGTACGGTCCTCACCTACTCATCGGCGACGTATTGTGGTGGTGAGCATTGAGACGGCGCGCGCCTGGCGTGAAACGGGCGCGGAGCATCCGTGCTTGACTATTCCATACCCGGCGTGAGAGAACAGACTGCACAATCGAAGAGTGGCGTTGATGAGGATGGGTAGGTTCGGTTCGTCGCGGTACAGCGAGCCACGTTGCTGAGAAGTGGTCCAACACCCCGAGCCGAGATGACCTCAGAGCCGTGTTTCGAGCCCGCTCCCTGGGCGGTGGTAGGATGCACCGGATGGCCTCCGTTAACAGGCCCGGCTGACAACCCAACACACGCGGTATTCCGCGTGCGACGGTTCGATCAGTCATGGAGGCGCTGGCCGCGAGGCGAGCGCGAACCCTGGGTGGTACCACGAGCACGATTGCGTCCCTCGTCCCGCGGATGACGTTGGACGCGATGTCATTTAACGGAGGTACCACATGACTGATTCACCGACCCCGGATCGCTACTACATCACCACCTCGATTCCGTATGTGAACGGGACACCGCACATCGGGCACGCGCTGGAGTACATCCAGTGCGATGCCCTGGCCCGGTTCCATCGCCTCATCGGCGACGATACCCGTTACCACACCGGCACCGACGAGAATGCACTGACGAACCTGCAAGCGGCGGACCTGGCGGGCGAGCCGATCCAGCAATTGGTCGACCGCAACGCCGAGCGATTCCGCTCGCTGCGGGAGCATTTCGGGCTCTCGACCGATACGTTCTTCCGGACGAGCACCGATCCGCTCCACTTTCCCGGCGCGCAGAAGCTGTGGCGGGCGATGGCGGACAACGGCGACATCTACACCAAGGAATACAAGGGTCTCTACTGCATCAAGTGCGAGCGGTTCTACAAACCCGAGGAACTGGTCGACGAGAAGTGCCCGATCCACGAGACCGAGCCGGAAAAGGTCGACGAGGTCAACTACTTCTTCCGGCTCTCGGCGTACGGCGAGAAGCTGAAGGACCTGATCACCTCCAACGAACTGCTGGTCCAGCCCGAACACCGGCGCGAGGAAATGCTGTCGTTCATCGAGAGCGGGCTGGAGGACATCTCCATCTCGCGGCAGGCGTTGCGTGGCCGGGGTTGGGGCGTTCCGGTGCCGGACGATCCCGAGCAGGTGATGTACGTGTGGGTCGATGCCCTCAGCAACTACATCACCGCCCTCGACTACGCGGAC
The DNA here is from genome assembly GCA_964622205.1 of uncultured Sphaerobacteraceae bacterium. Taxonomy (GTDB): domain Bacteria; phylum Chloroflexota; class Chloroflexia; order Thermomicrobiales; family UBA6265; genus JACCYX01. The sequence continues at coordinate 2,226 of CAZUPA010000103.1, read as the reverse complement.
GACGGCCCCGAGTACGAGCACTACTGGGTGAATAACCCGAACCGCGTGCATGTGATCGGCAAGGACATCATCCGGTTCCACGTGGTGTACTGGCCGGCGTTCCTGCTCTCGGCGGACCTTCCGCTGCCGACCACGATCAACATCCACGAGTTCCTGACGGTCGGTGGAGAGAAGATCAGCAAGAGCCGGGGCAATACGGTGGACCCGATCGAGATCGTCGCCCTGTACGGGCGCGACGCGCTACGGTACTGGCTACTTCGTGAAATGCCACGGACGAGCGATGGCAACTTCTCCCACGAGCGGCTTATCTCCCGCTACAACGAGGATCTGGGCAACGACCTGGGGAACCTGGTCAACCGCTCGGTGAGCATGCTTCACCGGTATCGCGACGGCGAGGTTCCGCGCGTGGCGGCGGTGACCGATGGCGACACGCCACTGGCGGAAGTGGCCAGTGGCCTGGAAAGCCGGGTGCGGGCGGGGTTGGATGCATTCGACTTCCGCCAGTCGCTGAGCGCGATCTGGGAGCTGGTGACGGCCGCCAACAAGTACATCGACGATACGAAGCCGTGGGTGCTGGCGAAGGCGGCGAAGAACGGCGACGATGTCGCCGGCGCGCGGCTCGACGCGGTGCTGGCCGACTTGCTGGAGACGATCCGGCTGCTGGCGGTGTACCTCACGCCATTCATTCCCGAAGGCGCGGGACGCATCGCGCGACAGGTGGGGATCGAGCCGGGCGTGGCGGCCGACGATGGGCTGGCCTCGCTGAGCTGGAACGGTTCGCTGGCGGGCCGGACGGCCCCGAAGGCGTCGCCGATCTTCCCGAAGATCGAGGTGGAAGAACAAGCGTAGACGGTATTGACGTTCGAACCACAGCCGTCACGCTGAGTGTAGCGAAGCGTCTCCCGGCGAAGCCGATCCGCTTCAGCGGATGTTCGTGGAGGGCCTTCCCACGTGAAGAACGGGTACGTCTACATCATGGCCAACAATTCCCGGACGACGTACGTCGGGGTGACAAGTGATTTGGAGCGTCGGGTCTGGGAGCACAAGACGCATGCCGTGGAAGGATTCACCAGTCGTTATCGGCTCACCAGGCTCGTGTATATAGCCGAATTCTCCCGGACGGATGATGCGATTGCCTGGGAGAAGGCGCTAAAAGGCAAGACGCGAGCGAAGAAGGTGGCGTTGATTGAGGAAATCAATCCCCGTTGGAATGATCTGGCGTGGAACTGGTATGGCGAGGACATCGGAAGATGATACGGCGCAAGGATTCCCCAGGTTACCCAACGCGATCGCTCGGGACGGGAGTGGCGGCTGCGCCGCCAAGCGCTTCGCGCGGCGATCCTTCGCTGCGCTCAGGATGACGGCAATGGAAGAATCGAACCGGATGGGGGTGTCCCTGGCCGGTGGTTGGATAACGGCGGGGCGACTGTCTCGCCACGCGGGAAGAGGGTCTTTTCGGATGAGTTACGAGTCGTTCGCGGGCAAGGTAGCGCTGGTTACGGGCGCGGGTTCGGGTATTGGGCGAGGGGCGGCGATCGACCTCGGGCAGCGCGGAGCGAAGGTCGCGGTGCTTTCGCGCCAGCAGGGCCGGATCGATGAGGTCGTCGCGGAGATCGAGGCGGCCGGCGGCGAGGCGCTGGGGATCAGCGCCGACGTTAAGAGCCAGGCCGACCTGGAGGACGCGGTTCGCCAGATCGACGAGAAATGGGGACGGCTGGATTGTGTGGTGGTGAACGCGGGCAAGAACGGTGTGTTCGCGCCGCTCGACGACCTGACGCTGGAGGAGTGGAACGACACGATCGCCACCAACCTGACCAGCACGTTCCTGACCGTGCGATCCTCGCTGCCGCTGCTCAAGCGCAACGGCGGCTCGATCGTGGTGGTGTCGTCGGTGAACGGGTCGCGAACGTTCAACTACCCGGGCGCGGTGGCGTATTCGACCAGCAAGGCGGGGCAGGTGGCGTTCACCAAGATGGTCTCGACCGAGCTGGCCCAGAGCGGAATCCGGATCAACGTGATCTGTCCGGGAGCGGTGAAGACAAACATCAACACCGAGGGGACGTTCCCGCGGAACATCGACCAGATCCGGTGGCCGGTGCAGTTCCCGAAGGGCACGCTGCCGCTGACCGGCAAGCCGGCCGAGACGTGGCAGATCGCGAAGACGATCTCGTTCCTGCTGTCGGACGACGCGAGCCACATCAGCGGCACGGAGATGTGGTTCGATTC
>CAZUPA010000102.1:0-11783 GCA_964622205.1 uncultured Sphaerobacteraceae bacterium | reverse complement strand
GGTTGGCGACTTCGGCGGTGGTGGCCCAACCGTCGCGCCGAGGTTTGGTTTTGGTATCGTGTTTCGGGGTGTTGAGGCGAACGGCCTCGATACTCTTGATCTTCACGTTGGGGTTGCCCTTTCCCAGACTGACGTGTGACTAACGGCGACAGGGTCATTTACGCCGTGTTGGACCAGAAGGGCAAGAGGGAACTGGGGCATTTCGCCGTGTCCAGCGCCGTTGGCGAGGCCGGGGTTTCCGGCCTCTCCCTTGGCCGGTATCCTTTCAGGCACGGTTGGGCGTTCAGCCCCTGGCACAGCCCCTTGTATCCGTACACCGATTCGAGACCGGCGCCCAGGGCATTGATTCGCTTCGAATGATCCGGTGTAGGCGGTCGTTTGGCGCGGTCACAATTGGTTCGGGGTGTCCCACGCCTCGCGGGCCAGAAAGAGATGAGTTTCGTAATGAAGAACCTTCGCGTTGTCTTCCCCTCCGCCAACGTCGTTGAGTTGGAAGAGATGGATCTCGATACGTCCAACCTAGGTTCGCATGAGGTGTTGGTGCGAACGCACCGGACGCTCATCAGCCCTGGCACGGAGCTTGCCAGGTTGCAGGGCAAGCTCATGTTCGATTCGGAGGTTCCGCCGCCGTTTCCCATGCTCCAGGTTGGCTACGCGAATATCGGGACCGTGCTGGACGCGGGCAATGAGAGCGGGGTCTCGGTTGGGGATCGCGTGTACACGATGGGACCGCATGCGACGCTGGCGCGGGGCGATGTGCGCTCGATGCTGTGCGTGAAGGTGCCGAACGGCCTCTCCGACGAGGACGCGGTGTTCGCGCGGCTGGCGACGGTTTCCATGACCACGCTGGTGACCACCTTCGCCAGGCCGGGAGACACGGTGGCCGTGATGGGATTGGGCCTGGTCGGGAACCTGGCGTCCCAGGTGTTCCAGGCGAGCGGCATGGAAGTGAACGCCTTCGACCTTTCCGAGAGCCGGCGCGAGATCGCGCGTCAGGGCGGGGTTACCTCGGTGTTCGACGGGAGCCAGACGACGGAGTTCAGCCAGCGGCACCGGCTGATCGTGGAGGCGACGGGTTCGGCGAAGGCGCTGGCGAGCTGCATGGACATGGCCGCGCCGGGCGGTGAGATCGTGATGATTGGCGCGCCATGGGGTGGCGATGCGAACAGCGTGCCGAGCAGCCAGATCACGCGGCTGTTGTTCTACCGCTTCCTCCGGCTACGGAGTGGCTCGGAGTGGGAAATTCCACGACAACCGGCCCCACTGGTGAGCGGCTCCAATTACCAGAATTCGGTAACCGCGCTGCGATGGCTGGCCGAAGGACGTCTGAACGCGCAGCCGCTGATTACTCACCGGATAGCGCCGGATGGCATACCGGACGCTTACGCGGGATTGCAAAGCACGCCATCGGATTACCTGGGCGTCGTTATCGACTGGTCATAAGGTTGCCGCGCCGGGGTTAGCGCTGGTGCCGCTGCTCCCGGGCGGCCACGCGCTTCTCCAGGTGGGGAATCACGTCCGGGTAATTGATGAAGGACTCGGCGTTCAACGCGGGGTGACGTTCGACGAGCAGCATCTCTATCTCCTCAACCATCTCGGACTCCGCCATTAACTCCTGTATTCCCTCGAGGATGTAGGCGGGATCGTCTCCCTCGTCCAGCAGCATATCGATCGTCACGTCCCACAGTTCATACCAGATCATGAAGCCCTCCCTGATCGCGGCTCTCCGTAGTGCATTGAATTGTCGCACCGGCCAGAGCCGGCTATCCGCGGGGTCGTCCAGATCCCCTTGCTGGCGGGATCGAGTGACCGGAAGCAGGGGACCGGGGTGGCCATGCCAGTGGAGTCGAAACGGTCGTTGAGTGCGTGGACATGGCCGCGCCGGGATCTGTGCGCCGCCGCTGCTCCCATGCATCCCCGCGCTTACAAGCTCCACCATCTATACCGATGGCGCCGCAGGGTTGCGCCGCATTGGTATTCTGAGCGTGACGGCTGGGTTGATCGAGGTCGAAAATCTCCGTCGACGCCGGATCATCCCCGAAAGGGGTAAGGAAGTGTGGGAGACGGGAGTCCCACCGATCAACCAGCTAGTCTTCCCCTTCAGACAACTCCCAAAGCACTGGCTCAAGGCTTTCGCGCCGGATCACTTCCATGGAACGGACCTCGAAAGCGGTCACGACACGATGCGACACGCCTTTCGCCTGCTTGAGTTCAACCACAACAATGACCTGTGGGTCATTTTCATGCCTGGGTCCGTAGAAGAATACGCGGTTCGCGTGGCTCTTGTCGGCCACGATCTTCCGGGGTGTGAAGAAGGCCTGCACGACACACTCGGGATGATCCGCCACCCACGATTGACCACGCATGTAATCGTCGCGGGTGCCGCCATGGATGACGATTGATTTCGAATGCGGAATCGCGTATCGCTCGTCGAGCATTTGCGGATTCCGCCGGACACCCAGGCGCTCAGGGCGAGCCAAATGGGCGATCGCGTCCGTCAAGCGTTGAACGTGGTCTCTCGAAACCTGCTGAGTCACCGAGGTTGGTGACGTTCGTCGTTATCGCGCGTGTTCGTCCATCAGCGCCAGCCTACTCGAAGGGCGTCCAGGAGGCGGCATCCTCGCGGAGGGTTCGGGGGCATTCGGCGGCGTCATTGCGGACGGCTGTCCAGACAGGCTCGAGGTCATCGACCGGAAGCCACGCAGCGCCGTCCCGCTCGTGGAGAATGTGGTTACCCGAGGTTTCGTCGCTGGTCGGCTCGACCCACACCCTGGTCCAGCCGTTCTTCAGGGCTTGCTGGGCCCCGGCGAACGTGCCACCCGCGTGACTGTTGGAACGGACGACGAACGCGGCCCGGGAGAGGCAGTAGATGAGCCGGTTGCGACCCATGGCCGTTCCGGTCTGGTATCCGGCGTCGGGCGAGTAGGGCGAGATCAGGGCCAGCCCGCCGGAATCGAGGAACTCCCGGAACTGCGTCCTGGCGGACTGGGTCGCGAGGGAATCGGGCAGCACCACCACGGCGTCGCCGCCCTCCATCAGCGCGCCTTCCACCGACCGCTCGTCGATCCCGCGCGCGCCGCCGCTGACGACCGTGAGTCCCTGGGCGGCGACCGCCGCGCCAAGGCCGGTGGCCCGCCGGAGGAGACGGTACTCGGCATCGCGCGAACCAACGATGGCGACCGAGACGGTATTGAGCAGCGAAGGATTCCCGCTTCCATACAGCAGCGGTGGGCGGGATGCGCCGAGTTCCGGAAGGAAGCGTTTGGGATAGTTGGCGTCGCCCCGGCCCAGCACCCAGATGCCGCGCCGGGTCCAGTCGTTGAGCCTCAGATCGGCGTGCCCGTGGCGTTGCAGGAGTCCATCCAGCCGGTCGTGCGTGAGCTTCCGATGCAGGCCTTCGATACCCGCGAGAAGTTCCCCCGCATGGCCGTTGAGGAGGTCGCGGGGGAGCAATCCCCGATCGTGTATGTGTTTGGCGACCATCGCCCACTCGCCTGGGGTCAGTGTGGGCGGCCCCTTTTCGCCAGCCGAAAGACGGGCGGTCATCGCCAGCACCACGCGCAGGTCATCCGCTTCCATCTCAGTCCCTCGAGCGAGTCGTCGCCAGGGCGAAGGGGACGACGGGGCCGCTTCCTGCCCGACGGAGCAGCATAGCGAGGATGGTGAAGGTCCAGCCGGAATCGACAAAGTCGTCGACGAGCAACACCCGGCCAGGCGGTGGATCGCCGTTGATCTCGAACGCGCCATCAAGGTTGCGGCATTGATAAAAGCTGTTCGACATGTCCTTCTGGGGCTCGGTATCGCGCGTCTTTACGATGATGTCGTTGGCGGGAAGGTCAAGGGCGACGGCCAGCCTGCGGGCAAACTCCGGGACCAGATCGGCGTGACGTCTCGATGGCACCCAGGTAATCCAGGCAGGTCTGCTGGCGGGCGTCCAGCGCTCGCGGAGGAACCTGGCCGCCACCTCGACGTAGTGGTCATCGAGCTGGTTGCGGCTCTTGCTCATGCGGACCTCATCACCGAAGGCGCCATCGCCATAGCGGCCCATGAACAGGCCGGGCTCGGCGCGGAGTTCGGCGGGGATGCGGAATGGAAATCCATACGTTGGCATGGCGCCCTTCGGGATCTGGAGGCGAGGGGCGATGACCTCATCGCGGGAGTGATTCAGGAAGTGGTTGACGGCCCGCATCATGTCCGGATCGCGATCGACCGCGAGAATTGGCTGCTGGCGGCAGTTCTCGCAGATGCCGCAGTTCGACGGCGGGGAGGGATCGTCCAGCGCGGCGAGCAGGAAGCTCATGCGGCAGCCATCGCGGAGGCGACGGTAGCGCTCCATCTCGTCCCATTCGGCCTCCCGCATGGCGATCAGGGCATCGCGACGTTCGACATAATCCGTTGCCCAGGGCGCCGGGGTGCGCTTCCAGCGTGTCTTTTCCTTGCTGATGGGGGCGGGGTCCTGGACCGAGAGGTAGCGGAGGGCGCCATTGAGACGGGAGTTCGGGATGTTGACGCGGCCCATGAGTTGGGTGGCGGTGGCGCCGTCGAGTTCGGCGAGCGTGTTCAGGATGGTGACGACATCGGCGGCGGTCGGCAACGAGGAGGTGCGGAAGTTCTCGTGGATACCCGCGTCCTCGGGGCCGCTCATGAGCACGCCGACCGCTCCATGGCGGCCACGCCCGGCGCGCCCGACCTGCTGGTAGTAGGCGATGATCGAGGCGGGCGTCTGGTAATGGATAACGAAGCGAATGTCGGGATTGTCGTAGCCCATGCCAAGGGCGGTGGTGGCGACGAGCACGCGGAGATCGCCGGTGGTGAACTCCTCTTCGAGCGCCTTCTTCGCCTCGGATGCGTCCGTGTGATCGGCGGTGACGACATCGGAGTGGTAGGCATGGGCGCTGACGCCCTGGGACCGCAGCCAGTCCGCCACACGTTCGGCGTCGTGCTTGGTGAGGGTGTAGACGATGCCCTTGCCAGGGAGGCCGGGGACGGTTTGGGCCAGCCAGGCGAAGCGCTCGGTGGCGCTCATCCGGGGGAGGGCCTGGAGGGCGAGGTTTTCGCGGATGAGGTCGCCGCGGGAGATGCGAATGTCCCCCAACTGGTCGTGGATATCCTGCACCACGCGGTCGTTGGCGGTGGCGGTGGTGGCGAGCAGGGGATTGTTCGGCGGGAGTTGCCGCATGAGGCTGGCGAGGCGCTGGTAGTCGGGCCGGAAGTCGTGGCCCCAGTCGGAGATGCAGTGGGCCTCGTCGACGACGAGGAGGCCGGTCTTCTCGAGCACCAGCGGGAGCAGCTCGTCGAGGAACTGGGCGTTGGCGAAGCGTTCGGGGGAGACGAGCAGCACATCGACCGCGTTGGCCTCGATCATCTGGACGAAGGTGTCGAACCGGTCGTTGGTTCCGGCGTGGAGCGCGCCGATCCGAAGCCCCATGCGGCGTCCAGCCATCACCTGGTTGCGCATGAGCGCGATAAGCGGGGAAACGATGAGGGTGGGACCGCCGCCCTGTTCGCGCAGCAGCTTGGCGGTGATGAAGTAGACGGCCGATTTTCCCCAGCCGGTGCGCTGGACCAGGAGCACCTTTTCGCGACGGTTGACGAGGGCGTCGATCACCGCCCACTGGTCGCCCCGGAAGGTGGCGGCGGGGTCGCTGGTGCCAGCCCGCAGCAGGTCGAGGGCGTGCTGGTACTGGGCTGACTCGGGAGCCGGCGCGGGTTCGGTAGGCGTGGGGGTTCTGGAAAGCAAGCTCATATGCACATCATACCGGATGTAGCACAAATGTTCAGTATCTTCCGGACGATCGTTTTCTGATCTGACCAATGTGTCATGGTTTAGGGAAGTGATTTCGGTCTAATCCATGACACATCAAACCCAAGCGCACTCGTGATGACTCCACCTGGCTTGCAGTAGTAGCCCACCCGCCAGGAGCGGATCGAAGAGACTCGCGGCATAGACATACCCCGCGTCAAGATCCGGATCGATCCCAACCACAACGGCAAGATCCCGATAGGTTCCCCGCCAGAACTCTGGAGGCGCGGCCAGGCTGCCCGGCGGCACGCTTCCCCGCATGCTGAACGTGTGCCCCAGTGCCTGCAATGTTCTACCTGCCAGTAGCTGTTGTTCACGGCCTATGAGAACCATATCCACCATATCCTTGACTCTGGTGGACAGCCGATCTTCACCGTATCCACGTACATAGGCATGCAGCTTCTCAGCCAGGTGAACTTCAATTGGGATCGTGGGAATAATCAAGCGATCGAGTTCCGCAAACGTCAGCAATTCCGATCCAGGAATTCGATCAGGCGGAAGCGAGCCGGGGAGATCGAATCCAATATCGATAACGAACGTATCGAATCTACGTCCATCAAGTACAGCCAGAACGTGATAGCGAATGGATGAGGCATCCTCAAAATGAATCAGTTTCTGGCGCCGTTGGACGGTAAACGAGAAGAAGTCATCGAGGTCGGTAGCAATCGCTTCCTGTATTGCCTTATCGACGAGTTCCGGTGAGGCCCGAAGCAGAAGATCCAGATCTCTTGTGAATCTGCTCGGCAGGTTCAGCCGGTAGGTCAGTGCCACTCCTCCCTTGAGCGCCCATTGATCCGAATGCTTGAACAGGAGTCTGGCCAGTAAACGATCGAACACTATTTGCCGCCGGGTGTAGATCATGGTTGCTTCATCGTGGTCTGCCACGACTCGTTTGAGCCGGGCATCGATTGCCTGTCGAAACGCGGCTCCAGACGTGTACTTCACGCGTTGACCGCTCCAATTGCCTGCTCAATAAGGTCTTGAACACGGAACCCACGACGGTCCGCCAGAGATCTGAGTTCGTCAGGAGTGGTTACCCCTTGATCGACCGCATCTCGCACCGCCGAAAAGACGTGCTCGAGTGATCTCCCCGTGGCGGCGAGATCGACAATGGTCCGAGCCGGGGAGGTAACACGCACCCCATCTACGAGACGCACATCACTCCGCGACAGCGGGTACGTGGAGGTGTGCAGCCGTACACCTTCGGGGCGGGGCGCCGAACGATCCTCACGGGCGACGGTGATATGTGTTCCCCGGGGAATGACATCCGAAAGCTCGTGCAGATCGAGCGCGCTTTCATGGGAAACCACGGCGCGGTCCTTGCCCACCGCCAGCCAGGCCGCCGCCACATGCTCGCGTGGAGACGGCGGGTAGTCTCGAAAGCGATACACCCCACGGTGGGCGCGCTGAAACCTCCCAGTGCCAATGTGATACTTCACCAGGTCCTTCGAGACCCCACATTCGCGGGCTTGCGCGGCCGTGAAGTATCCCTGTTGCCCCACGGCGACCTGGAAGAGTCCTGCCAGATCAGGTTTCTGGCACCCTGTGTCATCCATATGAGTAGTATATCTCCCCTAATCGATGATACCTCGACTATTGGTGACTACTTGCCGATGCAGAAGCGGCTGAAGATCTCCTGGATGACCGACTCATCGACGTCCTCGCCGGTGACTTCGCCGACGGCGTGGAGCGCGGCGCGGACTGGGGCGTAGCTGAGGTGTCCAGATACACGAGGAAACAACCAAGGCGACATTGGCCAAAGGACAATATCGAGTGAGATCGCTGATATCCAAAAGCGGTGGGAGGCGAAAGTGCCTTGCTATGAGGCAACACTGGCAGAAAGAGTCTTAAGTACCTCCGAAACCAACTGATCTGGCGTCTCAACTATTGCAAATGCACCTTGAATTAGTGCTTCGGACTTCACCTGATCGTTCACTCCAAAGGTGTAGTAAATAAACGGAATGTCAAGGCCCGCATTTCTGATAGCGCGCAGCAAGTCCCCGCCCGTTTCCAGCGCATTGTCACGACCATAATCAGAGATCACCAAGTCATAGAGATTGAGATTCAGTGCAGCCATCGCCTCATCGTTGCTGGTGAACGCATCACAGAAAATCCCCATCTTGCTCAGCGCACGTCGCTCAAACAGATTATTCAGGGGATGATCATCTACCCAGAGCACGTCTGCCACTGGTACCTTGTGATCGTTTCGCTGGACCAAAGCACGTGCTTGTTCGACCTCATGAAAACTGGAGGGTGATTGTGGCGCTGGAATGCCTTTTCCTTCCCGTGCCTTGCGGAGGTTTTCAAGCAACCCCGGAGTATCGATCTCAATCCGATCACGACCGATCACAATCCTTCCACCCAAAATCCCCACGACTCCTATTCCAAGCACGATAAGAAAGAAGGTCAACCAATCCATCCTTGCGCCTCTTTCCCAAAGTAACTACTGGTCGGCTAGGGTATTCGCCACATAAGCTGGTGCCATCTGACGTTGAGATATCTCTAGATCGTGCAGGACTTCAAGTAGCCCAGAATCTTGATACTGAAGACGTACTATCCGATCTGCAATTAGGCAGCTTGCAACAATCTCCGGCTCTATCGGCAAGACACCTGTCCGCAATCGCAGCCAATGAAAACGATCTCGCATAGCACCGCCGATAACGTCATCAACCCGTCCAAGGAAGTCCTTTAGCACCACGTGCAAATCATCCAACCCTCGATCTTCACCTAATGCTACTAACTGCACCGCTTCAGCCAAAGAGAAGTAATTGTGTGCAGGAATGCCGACTCTGCCAAGTGGCTCATAAGCGTAGTCACGACTATTCCTTAGCAAAGACTCCAAGCCCTCCGCCGCATCGAGTCTCGTTGACCGCATGGTCATCGCTCCCAAGATCGCCAGTGTATCGTACAACAGGACATCTGGATCGAGAGTTCCATTGAAATCATCCGCATTCCGACTCATCGCATCATGAAAAGCCATCGCCATGAGATCGCTATGTTGGCCGCATATGGCAAGCACAGTGAAGTAAGGGCGCTTCATCCTACGGTAACTTTCGGCCGCCATTGAAAATGAAGTACGTGCCCGACTCGCGTCAACCAAAGACCAATGCGCACCAGCGATTGCTAGGCTACTCGCCCCAAGCATGACTTGATCACTCAGAGGTTCGTCTTCGACGAAGTGGAGCATCATCCGCCCATATCCCTCGTAGAGATTGGCCGAGCGACTCACCAGGTCAGGGTTAAGTTCTAGTATGCGAGCCACAGATGGAAGAGGTGCATCGCCATTCATAGCAGCACCTCACGGATATTCGAGTACTGCTCTGGCGACGAGAAGCCTGGATTCTCGTGACTCCACTTTGGCGATGGCCGAAGGTTCGCATTTAGGTCGTTCACTACCTGTATGGGATCCCATTTCTCAACACGTTGCAGTTGGTGCGAGGGGATATCAATCTTGGCCAGGAGCTCACCTTCCTCGTGGAACCGCAGGTAGGATGTGTAGGTGTTGAGTTCGCGGACTTCCTCGGCATAGCGCTGGAATGGGATTGCTTTACGGCCTAACGTCAGGAGATACCCATGGAAAATATACCCTGGCTGATGAAGCCAATCAGTCGCAAAAAGAAGTGCGGTTAAAAACGCCGGATGAACAATGTTACGCGCATTAAATCGATCACGCTCCACTACACCACCAGTTGTTGATATAAACGGGGTTAATTCTCGGAATGGACGATTCTCTCCAGCCGGTACTTGATCGTACCTCTCCAAATGGAGATAGATATTGGACTCCGTGATCTTATCCTTTATTTGCTCCGGCGTAATCGTACCCACATTATGCCACCAATTACAGAGAATGCCATGACGCTCGAGGGTCATCTTGGCCCTATCATCATCGAAATTGTCATAAGTAGTGATGCCCTTCAAGAATCGCTGAAAGTACATAAACCCTCCCCAAGAGCAAGTTTTCTACTGCACGCACCACGGTCTATTCACAAGATACTACATATCATTTCCACCACACCGTTACACACAAAATACACCATATATTTCCGTAAACGTTCCATGATAAGAACGCTTTGTCAAGAATTGCCAAATCGCCAACGGGGCAATATTCACCAGTATCACTCCTAGACATTCCATGTGGGAGAAGCCCGAAACCAGAAAAGACCTTTCGTTTCAATTATTGTATCAACGGAGTCTACAGCCATAATACCTTGGAATGCGGATCTCCTACTATTCAGAACTGGTGTGATCGCAGGGCCATCGCACGTCCCTGATACGGATCGTGTCAGCCTGGCACAGGCGTGGCATGATGCGCGGATCGTCCCGTTCCCGGTGTGAGTAGAGGATCCCCGCATGTCGCGTCCCGATTGGCCCGATGGTTTCCTGGTCTTCGTTGATCTCCATGACCCCCGCATCGACCGCCCGTTTCAGCATTCCCTCCCTTAAATCGTCATCATCGCGATCGCCGCCACCGTCGCTGGCGCCGATTCCTGGACGGCCATCGCCCTCTGGGGGCGGACCAAGGAGGCGTGGCTCCGCACCTACCTGCCCCTCCCCCATGGGATCCCCGCCCACGACACCTTCGGCCGCGTCTTCGCCCTGCTCGATCCCCAGCAGTTCGCCACCTGTTACCAGGACTGGATGCACACCCTGGTCCCGGATGCGCTGCTGACCGCCCCCCAGATTGCCATCGACGGCAAGACCGCCCGCCGCTCCCACGACCGGTGGCACGGCGTAGCGGCGTTGCACACGATCACGGCCTGGGCGACCGAGGCGGGAATCGCCCTGGGGCAGCGCAAGGTGGCGGACCACGAGAACGAGATCTCTGCCCTGCCCGACCTGCTGGAGCAGGTGGTGGCGCAGGGGGCGATCATCGCGATGGGCTGCCAGCGCAGCCTGACCGCCCCGATCATTGCCGCGGAGGCCGACTACGTGCTGGCGTTGAAGGCGAACCAGCCGGAAACCTTCGCGCTGGCCCAGACGACCTTCGCCGCCGTGGCGGCAGGCATGCTGACGGTGGATCACCTGGACTGGCATGAAACGCTCGACAAGGGGCATGGACGACTGGAGCGGCGACACTGCCGGGTGATCGCCGATGCGGCGACGATCGGCTGGGTGCAGGCGCACGAGGCTGGGGAATGGGCTGGTCCGCGGACCATCGTGGAGGTGCAAGCGACCTGCCAGCATGGGGAGCGCACCCATCAGGAAACGCGGTACTACCTGAGCAGCCTGGGGCCGGATGCCCAGCGGCTCAACCAGGTGATCCGGCGACATTGGGCGATCGAGAATGAACTGCACTGGGTGCTGGATGTGGTGTTCAACGAGGATCAGAGCCGGATCCGCCAAGGGTATGCGGCGGAGAATGCGGGCACGCTACGGAAGCTGGCGATCAGCGTGCTCAAGCAGGAGACGAGCCGCAAGCTGAGCCTGAAGGGTAAGCGACAGCAAGCCGGGTGGGACGATCCCTACCTCGCCACGGTCCTGGGGCTCCCGGCCCCACCGTCACCTTGACCAGCACGACTCAGGGTCATGCGATGGCCCTGGGTGTGATCGGATAATACTCGCCACAGTCGTCGGGAACTGAGGGACCTTATGGGTATTCCGCTTGCCCTACGTCCGACCATCTCAGGAAGCAAAAGCCCAATACCCACTGATGCATACCCTGTTCACGAACAGCTTCGAAGGGCCGCGCTACGATCCTTGACCCAGACTGTGCAAGCCAGCAGTGGCCGAGTAGAAGCAGCAGTCTCCGGTTCCGATGGATTCAACCAGTTACGCCATGCCTCTATGGGACTTGATTCATGCATTTCAGGAAAAACGGGATTGCTGCTGTGCTCACTGGTTAATCTTGGGAAGGATGCTAGCGTACGCGGCGTGCTGACTGGTAAATGATCACACGGTCAAGACCATACGGCCCGATGCGTGCCAGCTACTTGCCGATGCAGAAGCGGCTGAAGATCTCCTGGATGACCGCTTCGTCGAC
>CAZUPA010000101.1:0-11818 GCA_964622205.1 uncultured Sphaerobacteraceae bacterium | reverse complement strand
GAAATCCCCGGACGAAGTCCTTCCGCCGTCAGGCGGTGTCCAGGACGCGATGACCGCGCCAGTGTCTCCGTCAGGGGCGAACTACCCGTGACGCGATGGAGCGACCACGCCATCCTCGATGGTCTCTGGGCCACACCCGCCCATGGGGCAGGTGGCTACGCCGCCATGGACTTCGTCCGGGGACCCATCGGCTTCGACTCTGGGTGACGGTCGTGGCGTGCGAATGGCGTACCTGTGTCAGCGAGTGGTCAGTCGCCGGAGAGGATGAGGCCGCCGGTGGGGGTGACCATGACGGCGCGTTCGAACTGCGCGACGAGGGAGCGGTCGTTGGTGCGGGCTTCCCAGCGGTTATCCATGTAGTAGTCCATCTTGCCTTCGATCACGACCGGTTCGACGGTGATGACCATGCCTTCGACGAGTTTGGGGCCGGTTCCCGGGGTTCCGGCGAAGGGGACCTGGGGATCTTCCCAGCAGCGGCGACCGATGCCGTGGCCGCAGAAGCCGCGGGCGACGTTGTAGCCGTGGGATTCGGCCACGGACTGCATGGCCCAACTGACATCGCCAACGGTATTGCCGGTGCGGGCGGCGGCGATGGCGGTGTTCATGGCTTCCCAGGTGGCGTCGATGAGGTCCTGCTGGCGTTTGGTGGCGGGACCGATGGTGAAGGTGGCGGCGGCATCCCCGGCGAAGCCGCCGAGAAGCATGCCGGCATCAATGGTGAGGATGTCGCCTGCTTCGAGGAGTTCGTCGCCGGGGATACCGTGGACGACGATGTCGTTGCGGTTGGTGTTGATGGCGCCAGGGAAGCCATTCTGGGTTTCGAAGACGGGTTCGCCGCCGAGTCTCCGGATGTATGCCCGGGCGTGGTCGTCCAGCTCGCGGGTGGGCATGCCGGGTTTGGCGAGGGCTTCGAGTTCGCGCAACAGGCGGGTGGTGGCGGCGTTGGCCCGTTGCAGACCAGCAAGTTCGGTGGGCCGGGTGATGATCATGTGCGGGGTTTCTCCATTAAAAGGAACTGGCACGTGACTGCCTGCGACCAGTATGGAATGGAGGGCGGCCTGGCCGCCAACCGTCGACACCGGCCATCCGTGGAGTTGCGGGGTGGGGGCATAATGGCTTGGTCAGGAATCCAGGCCAGGAGGTGTGAGGATGCCCGATATCACGATACAGGTGACGGAGGAGTTGAACCGGCGGTTGGAAGTGGCCAGGGTCGATGTGGATTCGGTGTGCCGGCAGGCCTTGCTCGATGCCGTGCAACGGGAGGAATCCCGGCGGGAACGAGCGGAGGGTGTACTGGGCAATGTCGCCCCGGTTGACCAGACCGACGAGCGTGACGAGAGCGTGCTGGAGGCCGATGGGTACGCGGCCGGGATGGCGTGGGCCGAAACGGTCTCGTCGTTCGACCTGGCTGCCCTGTTCGAGCCGGATGGCGTCGAGCGCGACGAGGT
The DNA here is from genome assembly GCA_964622205.1 of uncultured Sphaerobacteraceae bacterium. GTDB lineage: Bacteria > Chloroflexota > Chloroflexia > Thermomicrobiales > UBA6265 > JACCYX01. Next base: position 10,370 of record CAZUPA010000101.1, on the reverse strand, counting down.
GCGGGTTAGCCGCGAGCATGGTTCGCTGCACCGGGCGCTGGGTCTGGCCGGGGTTCGCTCGGATTCCGAGACGAACCGGGTGCTGTCGATGGATGATCCGTGGGGGCGGGGGTTCCTGCGAGCGTGCCGCTCGCGCCGGGACGCGGAGCAGCCACTGGGGTGACCGGTGGATTAAGGGAGATGGATGACGAAGAACGATCCGATAGCAGTCGTGCAGGCGTTTCACGATCAGTTGAACGACAAGGATGTGCCCGGAATACTGGACCTGGCGACTGACGATATCCGGATAGGTGGACCGCGGGGCTCGGGTGAGGGCAAGTACCTGCTGGAAGAATGGGTTGGCCGGGCGAATATCTCGATGACGCCGAAGCGGTGGTTTCGTAATGGCGACACCGTGGTTGTGGAGCAGTACGCGACGTGGCGGAATCCCCAGTCCGGGGCGGAAACCGGGAGCCAGACCGTGGCTTCGGTGTTCACGGTGACCGATGGGCGGATCGCGGCGATCGCGCGGTACGGGTTCCTGGCGGAGGCGGTGAACAGCGCGGACATGGACGAGTCGAACGAGATCGAGGCGCCGATCCAGTAGCGTCGTCACGGGATACCGGGAGCCGCCGTGGGATACGAGTTCGTTGTGGAGCCGGCGCTGGTTGCGATCGCGACCGGCGCGGTGCTCTCCGTGCTGCTGGTGGTTCCGTTCATCGCGATGCAGTACCGCCAATGGGGAACGCTCAGCCTGGGAAGGCTGGTGCTGATTCTCGCCTTCATGCTGTACCTGATCGCGATTCCGATGTACACGCTGCTGCCGACCGGGATCGATGTGGCGGCGTTGTGCGCGGAAGGTGGCGGCGGGACGGTGCTGACGAGGCCGTTCCGGTTTGTGGATGATCTTCGGGAGGTGGCGAGGACTTCGTCGCCGCGCGAGTTCGTGGCCAGCGGCACCGTGCAGCAGGTGGTGTTCAATGTGCTGCTGTTCGTGCCGCTGGGGATTTTCCTTCGCAAGCTGAGCCGGTTTCCATGGTGGGCCGTGATCGCGGCCGGGGTTGGAACCACGCTGCTGGTGGAGCTCACGCAACTCACCGGCAACTGGGGTCTCGCGCCCTGCCCGTACCGCGTGTTCGAGGTGGACGACCTGATTCTCAACACCACCGGGACGGTGATCGGGCTGTTGCTCGCGCCGGTGCTGGACTTGTGGCCCGGCACCCAATTGGATGCGCGGGATCGCGAGCGGGTTCGACCGATCAACCGGAGGCGCCGGTTGATCCAGGTGTTCTGCGACTGGATGATCTTCTGGTTCGGGTCGGTGGTGGCGGCGCTCGGGGTCGCGCTGATGCTGGCGGCGCTGGACATGATGTCGCTGGGGACGCCGCACGCGGGGATCTCCGCGGCGATGGAAGCGCTGGTGGGCGTGGTGTTGTTCGTTGGCATTCCGCTGGTGACGCACGGCGAAACGCTGGGGGAGAAGATCGTGCTGGTGTCGGTCAAGACCCGCGCTGGGCATGAGCCGGGGGTGTGGCCGATCCTGCTGAAGTCGTTCGCGGGGTGGATGCCGTTCGTGGTGTTGAGCGCGCTGGGGACCGCCGGTGTTGCCGGCATGGACCTGCTGAGCCTGGCCTGGATCGGGTTTACGCTGGTGTACATCCTGCGTAATCCGGAGGGGTTTTCGATGGCGGTGAGCGGGTTGCGACGGTTCGATGACCGGGTGGCATTGCCGGCGAAGTAAGGTGACATGGGGAACAGTGGAACCGGAGGCGCGGGAAATGGCGCCTCCGGTTTGGTGTGGACGATCTACGGTGCGCGGCGGTCGACGCTGTAGATCGTCACGTAGGTTTCGTTGACATCCGTAATCTCGATGGTGGACTCGTAGTACAGGTCCCAGTTCTCGTTTGAGCGAGGGGAGATGGTGTAGGTTCCGGCTGGAAGCGCCTCGAAGTAATACGTGCCGGAGTCGTGCTGAATGCCATCGGACAGAAGGGACCAGGTCTCGCCGGTTTCGACATTGGCGACGGTAACCTCCCACGGGGCGGTGGAGAGTTCACACGGGCTGTCGTCGACAAAGATGTCCGTGCCGTACGGGCAATCGTACTGGGTGATGACGAGCGATCCGGTGCCGCCATTCGTCGGTTCCTCGGTGGGGAGTGGTTCGCTTTCGGGGTAGACGCGGAAGAGGTGGATTTCGGCCGTGCCACCCGGTGGAAGGTCGATCACCCAGGTGTCTTCCGGGTAGAACTCGGCATCGCCGCCTACGTAGACCTCGAAGTCGCCGCTGGGCTCGAAACCGGCCGGGAAGAGGATGAGGGAGGTGGCCGGGAGCGACTCGAACCACCAGTCACCATCGACCTGGGCGACGGCGTCGTCGAACAGGGTCCAATCGTCGCGGCTGCCCTGGCCGATGTCCGAGATGCCGGCGTTCCACGGATCGGAGCTGATGACACAGTCGTCGACGCTATCGGAAGGATCGCTTCCATCGGGGCAATCGTAGAGGGTGACGAAGACCGTGCCGGTCGATTCCGGGATGACCTGGAGGCGAAGGGTGGTGGTGCGGCCGGCGCGGACGCGGAAGTCCCAGCCATCGTTGTCGTTCGACCAGCGGGCGCCGTCGAGATTGACATTGTTCGGTGAATCGTCTTCCGGGCCGGTGGTGTAGCGGCCGGCGGGGAGATCCGTATAGGTGTAGGTGGTTTCGTCGTCGCTGACGCTGGCGCGGTCGGGGATGATCCAGTTTTCGTCGTCGATGTTTCGGAAGGCGGGAACGGTGACGTCGTCGTTGGTGGTGGGTTCGCAGGGTGCGTCGAAGCCATCGGGGCAGCGTTCGAGCAGGATTTCGAGGGAGCCGGTTTCATTCGAGGGCTCGGCGGTTGGAATGGGCGGAATCTCGACCTCGGCCCCGATGGAGGCGATCAGCCAGGTGGCGCCCTCGGTTGCGCTGGCGAGGATCTCGATGTCGCCGGTGAATTCGGCATGGCCGCCTTCGTCAAGCTCGACGGGTGTCGCGTCGCCGGGACTTACCTGGATGGCGCCTTCGGTGACGATGACGAGGAAGGGAGCGTCGTCTTCCGGGCTGAACGAGGCTTCCTCGCCGCGGAGGGCGACGGAACGGGTGAGCTGGACGTTGTAGTCGCCGCGCGGGGACGAGAAGGATTCGCCCGTGAAGGCGATGCTGGGCGCATCCTGGTTGGCAAGGGCGGAGTTTTCGGCGACGAGCTCGATGCCGAGATAGGCGCTGGCGCGGCTGGTATGGCTGGCCCGTCGCTCATTCTGCCCCTGGGCGGTGAAATGGGCCTGGCCCTCGCTGAGGTAGGTGTTCTGTCCGGTGGTGACGCTGGTGACGATCACCGGCTCGCCAGCGGCGAGGGTGAAGCCCCGGCCGCGCCTGCCGAACCTGGCCTCGTCACCGGGGGCGGCCTCGGCCTCGATGACGCGCCAAACGAGATCGCCGCGCGAGAAGGTGTCGACACCCTGGGCGATGACCTGGGCGGAGGAGGCTGGCTCCGTGCCGGCCTGGGCCATGGCTGGGATGGGAAGGATGGAGAGGATGAGCAGCGCGCAAAGCGAGATCAGGGCATGAGCCCGGCGTAAGGGAGAGCGAAACACCTTCATTGCGGCGAAAACTCCTGGGAAGCGTGGATTGTGCTGTTTCTCATAGGCCCGTCATTACCTTGGTGAACGCTTTGGCCGGGCGTGGAGTTCCCGTTGTGCTGGCTCGCGAATGTGCGGGGGATTGTGATACGGCAAAAGGGCGGCTATCCTCGAAGCAAGTACATGACGTTAATAGTTTTGTGGCCCGGATTGATCCAGGCGGCTTCATGCTGGCGGGTGTGGCCCGGGCGGCATGCAGGCGGGGTCCGGCGCGCGCGTCGCTGGTTCCGCGATGAAGGGGTCCAGTATGGGTACGTCACTTTCGCGGCGAACATTGGTGCGGAGAACGGCGTCGACGATGGCGGGGGCGGGTTTGCTGAACCTGGCGAAGCCGAGCACGGCCTTCGCCGCCCAGGATCATCGTGGACTTCAACGCATCGCAGCCGGACATCGAGGTGATCGCCACGCCGCAGGATAGCTACGAGGCGATCGCCCAGGGACTGATCTCGGGCTTGCAGACGGGCGATGTGCCAGACATGGTGCTGTTTTCGGAGGCGTGGTGGTTCCGGTTCTACCTGGCGGGCGTGCTGGTGGACCTGAACTCGATGATCACCGGGGAGACGAACGCCGAGGACTTCGTGCAGACGCTGTTCGTCGAGTACCAGCGCAATGGCGGGCAGTATGCGATTCCGTTCGCGCGGTCGACCCCGCTGCTGTACTACAACACCGGCATGCTGGAGCAGGCGGGTCTGACCGGCGAGATTTACGAGAAGTGGAGCAACCTGGTGGAGGCGGGACCGGACCTGATCGAGGGCGCGGGTCTGGATTGGCGCTGCTGTCGACCTCGCCGGAGGAAGTCCAGCAGGCGGCGTTCGAGTACATCACTTACGCGACGAGCACCGAAGTGACGACCTACTGGGCGCGGACGACCGGGTACATGCCGGTGCGGACCTCGGCGCGGGACAGCGATTCGATGCAGGCGTTCTTCGCGGAGAACCCGAATTCGAAGACGGCGGTGGACCAGTTGGAACTGGTTCAGCAGGTGGATACGGTGATGGTGGCGGTGCCGAACGGGGCGCAGTTCATCGGCCAGGGCTGGGAAGAGATTCTGGTGAGCAACGTGCCGGCGGCCGACGCGTGGGCGGATACCACCGGGGTGGTTGAGGTGGAACCGGTGCTGGAGGCGATCGCCGAGGTGGAAGGCTGAGCCCAGCCGCCTGACGCAGCCCGGCGAGGTTCTCCGCGCCGGGGCAATTCCAGCGACATGCAACCGGCGGCCGTGGTGGTCCAGAAGATCGCCACGGTCGCCGGTTTTCATTGAGATTGCCTCATTGTGCATAGTCCTTGGCTCTCGCGTATGATGCCGTGGAGCATTCTCGTGGGGACCTTGAGAAAACACATCCATCCGCCACCGCCGAAGGGGGATGGCGAGAGCCATACGTTGTGGGATGAAGGACGTTGGTGGACAGGGAAAAGCGCCAGTCCGCGGAGGGATCAGGCAAGGGCTGGGAATCATTCACCTCCATGGTGAAGTCTCCCCATCGCAGGCATCGATTAACCAGGTTCGCGACCAAATCAATTGTCCGAGACCACAATTCGCTCATTGAAGCCTGGGTTGATATCCAGGCCGATATGGAAGCCATAAACGCTGGATTGGACTCGTACGACGCAGCGACACGCAGGGTTCGCGTAAATGGGCATTTGTATGGCATTCATGACAATGGGACCGCGTTTCCAGTCTCTGGAGAGGGTGTCATTGAAGTGAACCGCGGGACGTATAAGGGCCTTCTCATTATCTGCCGATATAATGGCGTCAATGACCGGTCCCGTTTCGAGATAGATATCAATGACTCCATTAGCGTTTCGGATCGGGACGACGCGATTCGCATTTGGCGGTTGCGGGAAAAGGCGCTTGAGCATGAAGAGAGTGATGACAACTGACATTCTGTTTCGTGACCGGCCGCGGCCGGATATCCTGCGGGATGTCGCCGCGAGCGCGTTCGGGGCGCCAGTGGACCGGGTGGCCGTGATCGAATCCGTTGGGCCCGAACCAATTCCAGACGACGCCCTGGTGGTGTTCATGCACCAGCCTGATGAGATGCCGGGTGATTTCCCGGACTGGTATGGGCTGAATGTGGCGTCGGAACTGTTGCCGGGCGTTGTGCCAGCTATGGATGCCATCGCACGGGGACTACAGACGGTTGCACTTACCGAAGCCGAGGATTATTCCGACATGACGATCCATCTGCCGGATGGATCCAGCCGTGTGGTCGTGCTCTACCAGGACGACGACGACGCGTTCCTGATCACGCCGGCGATCCAGGCGATGATCGACGAGGCTTCCACCGGACCGAGGGCGGTTGAACCCGCGGTCGACGGCGCCCCGGTCGGTCTGGGCGGAGGTCGGCCGGACCGCGTTCGCCGGGCGAGTTGATCCCGCCACGATTCCACCGGCATGACGAACAGGCTCGGGGCGAGCGATCGCTCCGGGCCTGATCCGTTGCTATCAGGCGTGAGAGCCGCGTCCCTTGGCGGCCAGCATGTCGCTGGTGGGAACGCTCTGCGGGTTGTTGAAGAGGTTCCCTGGATCGACCGTCGTCTTGATGTCGACCAGGCGGTCGAGGTTCTCGGCGTAATACTGCGTTTCCCACCGTTCGAGGTCGCGGTTGGGGAAGTTCTGGTAGCTCTCGTCGGGCGTGTGGGGTGTGATCAGCGAGATCACGTCCGCCGTCCACGCGTTCAGTTCGTTGCCCACGGATTCCGGCGCATCGGTCGGCCAGACGGTGGTGGGCCGGAGCAGGGTGAAGGCATCGCGGTGGACGTAGGCCGTCTCCGTGCGGCCGAACTGGCCGACGACATCGCCGCCGACCCAGCCAAGCGACCAGAACGAGCCGTTGGCGTCGTCGGAGCGATGGGGGCATTCGGCGACGAGATCGACGACGCTGGCGACCACATCGTCCGCGATTGGATCGAGGGCGTAGCGCGACATGTCACCGAAGTTGTGCTGGGGCGGCTCCTCGGTGGCGATCATGCGCTGGATATCCCAGAAGCGGAATTCTTCGAGGGACTCGAATGATTTTCCGCCGATGGCGCTGAGCGGTTCGATCAGTTCGCGCAGTTCGTCCACCGGGCCGATGTACTGGCCGCGGGTCATGGTGTGGATGGCGGCGCGGGGATCGGTCTCACGGTCGGTGGCTTCGGCCATGACCACGGCGTTGAGCGCGGCCGGGGCCGAGGCGAGGACCTGGTGGAAGGTGGAGATCGCCTCGGCGGAGACCTCATCGCCCATCCACTCGAAGCGGTAGAAGGAGACCGGGTGCTGGGGGACATCGAGCAGGTTGAAGGTAAACGAGGTGTTGATGCCGAAGCTGCCGCCCGCGCCACCGCGGGAAGCCCAGAACAGGTCCTCGTTGGTGGAGCCGTCGAGGTCGTGTACCTCGGCATTGGCGGTGACGATGCGGGAGGCGGTGAGATGATCGCAGGTGAGGCCGGCCCAGTGGGTGTTGTAGCCAATGCCTCCTCCGAGCGTGAGACCGCCGATGCCGACGCCGAGGCAGGTGCCGCCCGGCAGGAAGAGCGGCCCATTCTCGGTGGCGATCAGGAAGTCTCGGTTGAGGGCCGCGCCGCCACAGGTGACGGTTGCGGCATCGCGATCGACCACAACCGAGTTGAGGCGGCGAAGGTCGATCATCAGGCCGGTGGTGGTGGAGTACCCAGCGTAGGAATGGCCACCGCCGCGTCCGACCGGGGAAACGCCATTTTCGTTGCACCAGGCGATGCAGGTGACGACATCGTCCTCATCGGCGCAGCGGGCGACCGCGACCGGGAGGATACCGGCATAGCGGCCATTGGCGGGCGCGCTGGCGGTCGCGTAGCCGCTGTCGCCCGGCAGCATGAGCGTGCCATGGAGGCGGGCGCGGAGGTCTTCCAGGGCCGATGGCGCCAGCCCGGACGCGACGGGAGTGGCCTGGCCCGCGAGGGCGGTTCGGGCCGGCAGGTAGGTGCCAAGGGCGAGCGCGGAGGAGGCGGCCCCACCGAGGAAGTGGCGGCGACTGAGCGTGGTCATGACGGTGACTCCTTTGCGGTTGGGCGGTTACTCGACGACTTCGACGGCTTCCATCATGCCGAGGTCCTCGTGGGAGAGGACATGGCAGTGGTGAACGAACTTTCCGGTGAAGTCATCGAGGTTCATCTGGCAGGAGAACCAGTCGCCATCGCGGCCAGAGATGGCCATGGTGTCTCGCCAGTAGGGCTTTTCGAGGATTTCGCCGTTGACGTGGGTGACCTTGAACGGGTTGACATGGATGTGAAAGGCGTGGGCGTGCTCGGCGTACTTGGGGTCGGAATCATTCGTGACGATCCACTCCTCGGCGGTGCCGAGCTTCATCTGGTACACGGGGTTGTCTGGGTGGAATGGCTTGCCATCGACGCCGAAATCGAGGAATTCAACACCGTCGGGGCCGCGCTCGACGGTGTAGCGCACCAGCCGGGAGGCGACGATGTCGCGAATGGGCGGGTCGTAGGCGGGGAGCGCGGTGGGGAGCGCCATCTCCGGCCCCTCGCCGGTGACCTCGAGGATCATGATCGGGCGGATCTTGAGCTCGTTGTTGCGGTCGTCCTGCCCCACATCGTCGGAGTGGGGCATGCCCGGCATGTCGGGATGCTGGCTGGAACCGGGAGTGAGGACGACCTTATAGACGCCGGGGGCGCCGGCCTTGACCAGGGCTTCGACGCGATTGCCAGGAGTCATCATGACATCGGGTTCGGCCTCTGGTTCGTGCAGGGTCAGGCCGTCCCAGGCGACGACGTTCAGGTCGTGGTCCTGGATATGGAGGGACATGAACTTGCCTTCGGCGGCGTTGAGCATGCGCCAGCGCTGTACTTCGCCGGGGTACATCGTGATCTTGGGCAGGAGCTGGCCGTTGACGGTGTAGAAGTACTGCGAGCGGGGGAAGAAGGCCTCGTGGGGACCGGGATGGGGGAGGGGCTCGGGCGTCACGAAGTTGTCGTCCAGCTCGATGGCCTGGAAGACGAGCACCTGTTCCTTCGCCGCCGCGATCTCGGGCACCTCGTCGATTTCGCCACGGACGATCAGGGCTCCGGCCATGCCGGCGCGGACCTGCTGGCAGACCGCGCCGTGCTTGTGCGGGTGGTACCAGTAAAGCCCGCCGGTGTGGTCTTCCGGAATCTCGATTTCGAAGTCGAACTCCTCGCCGGGGCCGATTTCGAGGAAGACGTTGTCGGAGTTGCCTTCGGGCGAGACGTGGAGGCCGTGGGTATGGAGGTTGGTGGTGGTCCAGGCGTGGGGACGGACCATGTCGTGCGGGTCCTTGCCTTCGGGGATCTCCGGCAGGTCGTTGACGAGATGGATGCGCATGGTGTCGCCGGGGGAGACCTCCCAGGTCGGCCCGGGAACGACGCCGTTGTAGGTGTAGGTGGTGACGGGATGGCCGACGCCCATCTCGACCTCGGCGATGTAGGCATTGAGGGTGGCGTTGAGCACGCCGTCGCCGCTGGAGACGACTTCTGGTGGAGTGACTTCGGGCAGGGTGGCGGGAGTGGCTGGGACCGCTTCCGGAGTGGCGCCGGTGTGGGTATGGCTCTCGGGAGTGGCTTCCTGCCGGGCGGATGCCCGCAAGGCGGAGCCGAGGGCGGCGGTGGTGGCGAGCCCGCCGATAGCGGTGCGCCGGGTGAGGCGGTGGGGCGATCCTGCGTCGACCATGGTGTTCTCCTGGGCTTGGCACGGCCCGGCCAGGCGCCAGGCTGTAGGCGGGCAGTGCCGATTGGGATGACTGGAGCGGAGGCTGGCGGGTTTGGGAGATGTTTCCGCCTGGAATGCCGCCGCCGTGCGTGAAACTGGCGCGATTGATCCTGGTGTTCATGATATCGGGGCGCTGGCGCGATGGCAACCAGGAAGACGCACCAAATTCTGGATGCGGGTGGCCCGCTAGCCCGATGGCTGGCTGGGATGTGCGTGAGTGGGTGTATGGACGAGCGCGGTGGTTCGGGTGATGATCGGCGGTGCCAGCGTTTGCGGGATTCTTCCTGGCGATTCGATTCTTTGGTTGTTGATAGGAGCTCGATGTGGCGATTCCGGATTCCTTTGGCGGCATCGTTCCGCCCGTATGCACGCCGTTCACCGATGACCATGAGGTGGACGTGGCTTCGCTGGAGCGGCTGCTCCGTTACCTGCTCGACAATGGCGTGCATGGGGTGTTCATGCTGGGTTCGACCAGCGAGACCGCGACGCTGACCGACGCGCAGCGGGCGACGATTCTCGATGTGGCCGTGAGGACGGTCGGCGGCCAGGTTCCGGTGCTGGCGGGCGTGATCGACATGTCGACCGGGCGCATGATCGAGCATGGGTTGAAGGCGAAGGAACTGGGAGTCGATGCGCTGGTGTCGACCGGGCCGTTCTACATCCGGCCAAGCCAGGAGGAGATCGCCGAGCATTTCCGCATCCTGCGGCGGGAGGTGGGGTTGCCAGTGATCGCCTACGACATTCCCTCGGCGGTCCAGATCAAGCTGGAGCGAGAGACGGTTTCGGCGCTGGCGCATGAAGGCGTGATCGCGGGCATCAAGGACAGCAGCGGTCAGGACGGGAACTTCCGCGGGGTGCTGATCGACACGCGGGATCTGGATGGGTTCGCGGCGTTCACCGGGTCGGAGACGATGGTGGATTCGCTGCTGCGTGTTGGCGCGGACGGCTGCGTGCCGGGGATCGGCAACGTCGATCCGGCGGGGTTCGTGCGGATTTACGACGCCGTGCGGTCCGGGGACCTGGACGGCGCGCG